>JBEISV010000082.1:0-13609 GCA_040375265.1 Verrucomicrobiales bacterium | reverse complement strand
TGCCTCGCGCCCAGCATCGCCCTGGGTCACGTCTTCGGCCGGCTGGGTTGCCTCGCGAACGGCTGCTGCTACGGCCACGCCACCGAGGTCGCCTGGGCAATCCGTTATCCGCGCGGGCACGAGACGTTTCCGATTTCCGCGCTGACCGCGACAGCGGTGCATCCGGCGCAGCTCTACGAAGCGGCGCTGAACCTCGCCTTCTTCGGCGCGTTGCTGTGGCTATTCCGGCGGCGGCGTTTCGACGGGCAGGTGTTTGCGGTTTACCTCGTTGGCTACGCGTTCATCCGCACTGTCGCGGAACTCTTTCGCGGCGACTACTCGCACCAATCCGCGCCGCTCGCCGGCACCTTCACGCCGGGCCAGACCACCAGCGCCGTGATCCTCGCCCTCGGGCTTTCGCTTTGGTGGCTGCTGCGGAAACAGAAACCTGCGGTCCAATCCTGACCCGCCATGGCCGAAATCGACGTCTTCACGGTGGATGCCTCACGGCCAACGGAACGGCTCGACCGTTACCTCACCGAAATCTACACGCAGTGTTCCCGCGGCGAAATCCAGCGCCTGATGGGCGAGGGATGCATCAAGGTCAACGGCCGGCCGCCCAAACCGACGCAGGCCCCGCGTTGCGGTGATGTCATCGAGGTCCGCTGGCCGTCGCCCAAGAGCACGGAAGTCGCCGCCCAGGAAATCCCGCTCGACGTGATCTTCGAGGACGGCGACCTGCTCGTCCTGAACAAGACGCCCGACATCGTGGTGCATCCGTCGGCGGGCCACGAGGACGGCACGTTGGTCAATGCGCTGCTGCACCATTGTGAAGGCGAGCTGAGCGGCATCGGCGGCGTGCAACGCCCGGGCATCGTTCATCGGCTGGACCTCGACACCAGCGGCTGCCTGGTCATCGCCAAGAACGATCATTCGCACCGGGAGTTGCAGGACCAGTTTGCGCTGCGTCGGGTGGAGAAGATCTACCAGTGCATCGCCTGTGGCTTTCCGAATCCGGCCGAGGGAGAAATCCGCACGTCCATTGCCCGGCACGCCAGCCACCGGAAAAAGATGGCCGTAGTTGAAGACAACCGCCGGGGCGCTCGCCCGGCGTGGACTTCCTACCGCATCCTGGAACGGCTCAACGCGACGAGCTTCGTGGAGTGCAAACTGCACACCGGGCGCACCCACCAGATCCGCGTCCACCTCCAACACCTCGGCAACCCGATCCTTGGGGATGAAGTTTACGGCGCCCGGCCCAGCCTGCGGGTGAAGGAGGAAACCGGCTACGCCGCGCCACGCCAGTTGCTGCACGCCCGCCGGCTCGCGTTCCGGCATCCGCGGACCGGCCAATGGAGGGAGTTCGATGCGCCCTTGCCGGAGGACTTCAAGGAAGCCATCGCCCGCCTCCGGCCGGCTGAATTGTGATTTAAGGCATCCGGGCAAATCACACTTGGCCCTAAGAGAAGTAATGCGATTCAGACGCCACCGAAACGGCGGTGGCGGCGGGAATATTCCTCCAACGCCTCGAAGAACTGCGCCTTCCGGAACTCGGGCCATAACGTCTGGGTGACCACCAGTTCCGCGTAACTGATCTGCCAGAGCAGGAAGTTGCTGATGCGCATCTCGCCGCTGGTGCGGATCATCAGGTCTGGGTCGGGCGAATGGCGGGTGTAGAGGTGCTCGGAAATAATCCGCTCATTGATCTCGGCGGGATCGAGCTGGCCCGACTTCACCTTGGCGGCGATGGCCCGGGTCGCCTCGACCAACTCAGTGCGGCCGCCGTAGCTGAGCGCGAGCACGAGGGTGAGGCCGTTGTTCTTCGCGAGGGCGGCCTTCGTCTTCTCCAACTGCAACTGGACGGCCTCGGGCAAACGCCAAATCTGGCCGATGGCTTCGAGGCGGACGTTGCTGCGGTTGAGTTCGCCGATCTCGTTTTTCAGGAAGCGGGCGAGATACTTCATGAGCGTATCCACCTCGTCCTTGGGCCGGTTCCAGTTCTCGACCGAGAACGCGTAGAGGGTCAGGTATTTGACGCCGACCTCACCGCACGCCCGCACGATGGCACGCACGGACTCCACGCCGTTGCGGTGCCCCTCAACCCGCGGCATGCCTCGCTGCTTCGCCCAACGCCCGTTGCCGTCCATGATGATGGCGACGTGGGTCGGCAAGTTCGCCAACGCCGCTTCGCTCAACGATGGATTGGCCGCACTCACGACGCCTCAGAGGAACATCGTCTGCTCCCGGCCCGGCCCGACGGACGCGATCTTCAGCTTCGCGCCGGACAGCTCCGCGATGGCCTTGAGGTAAGCGCGACACTTCGCGGGCAGCTTCTTCCACTCGGTGATCTGGTCGGTCGGCGTGCACCAGCCTTCGAATTCGGCGAAGACCGGTTCGACCCGGGCCAGTTCTTCTAGGTCGTTCGGCAGGTGGTTGAGCGTCTTGCCGTCGAGACGGTAGGCGATCACGACCTTGATGTTTTCCACCGTATCGAGGCCGTCCGTGTTGGTGATCGCGAGCTCGTCGATGCCGTTGACCATCGTGGCGTGGCGCGTGACCACGGAGTCGAACCAACCACAACGCCGGGCGCGGCCCGTCGTGGAGCCAAACTCACGGCCCATGCCGTGGAGCATGTCGGAGATCTGGGCGCTTTCGCTCGGGAACGGCCCTTCGCCCACCCGGGTCGTGTAGGCCTTCATCACGCCGACCACGCGGTCCATGCGGTGCGGCGCGACGCCGGAACCGGTGCAGGCGCCGCCCGCGGTCGTGTTCGACGAGGTCACGTAGGGATACGTGCCGTGGTCGATGTCGAGGAACGTGCCTTGGGCGCCCTCGAAGAGGATGTGCTTGTTCTGCTGCATCGCCTCGTGGAGCAGCACCACGGTGTTCGTCACGTAGGGCCGCAGGCGGTCGCCGGCGGCGCGGTAAGCATCGTGGACCTTCTTGTAGGACAGCGGCTTGGCGCCCAGCGCCTTGAGCACGGCGTTATTCTCCTTGATGCGGTCCTTGAGCTTGGCGGCGAAGCGCTCGGGGTTGATCAGGTCGATCATCCGCAGGCCGACGCGGGCCACCTTGTCGCCGTAAGCGGGGCCGATGCCGCGTTTGGTGGTGCCGATCTTGTTCTTGCCCTTGAGCACCTCGCGCTGGGCGTCGAGCTCACGGTGGTAGGGCAGGACGAGGTGGGCCGTCTCGCTGATGAAGAACTTGCCCTCGACCTTCACGTTGAGTTTTTCCAGGCCGTCGAGCTCGCCCACCAAGGCCACGGGATCCACCACCACGCCGTTGCCCACGACGTTGGTCTTGCCCTTCCATAGGATGCCGGAGGGGATGAGGTGGAGGACGTATTTCGTCTTGCCCACCCAGACGGTGTGCCCGGCGTTGTTGCCGCCTTGGGTGCGGACCACGACGTCGGCCTGTTCGGTCAGGACGTCGATGATCTTGCCTTTGCCTTCGTCGCCCCACTGGGCGCCGACCAGAATCGTGTTGGCCATGATTGCGTGACTTGTAAAAAAAACGCCCCGAACGGTAAATTCGGGGCGTTCCGGTATTTACCGGGGGAACCTAGCGGAGGCGGAAATCCGCCGTCAATGCGACGGTTCGTCCCGCCGAGCCTCAGAAGGTCAGCGTCAGTTCCACGTAACTGAACCCGGAATCGCCCTGGCGGGTTGCGTTGGGGGCGGTCTCCGCGAAGCCGCCCGCGGCGAAATAGACCACTCCGGTGTCGAGCCGGAGGTTGCCGGGTAGCGCGTCGTAACGCAGCCGGGTCTCCACCTGGTGCCCGACGAAATCACCGGAATTGCCCGTGGCGTCCCGCACCCCGGCCGCCGTCCAGGCGTCGCGGGCCGACTCCAGCCAGATCAGGCGATGGGTAGCGGAGATCTCCAAGTTGGATCGCGGACGGACGGAAATCTGCCAGTCCGGCGAACGCAGGTTGGCGCGGGGCACCAATCCGTAGATGCCGGTCGGCCCAAACTCCCAGCGGCGGGCGCCGAACAGCGTGTCGAAACGTTCGTTCGAGCCATCCGTGGGGCTGTTGTCGCCGGTCGCCTCGGTGTAGCGCACGCCGATCCGGGGTTTCCAGGTCAGGTCAAACGTGTGCCCCACGCCCGCGTGCAGCAGATGGGCTTCGTGATCAAGCACGGGCTCGTTCAGGCCCGCGCGCACCCGCGTGTCGCCGACCTGGTAGGCCGCTTCCAGCTCGAAGTCCCATTCCCCCGCCGCGGGATTCCGGAACACGCGCAGCCCCGGCGTGTGGAGGCGGCGCCGCCGACTGTCCGCATCGGCATCCTCGTGCAATTGCAGCCAATAGACCTCGGACCGGATCCCTGGCCCCCAGGTTGGCAACGTGCCGTAGAGCCCCCAGAACTGCTGCCCGAAGCCCTGGGTGTCGGCGACGATCTCGTTGTCGAGCAGCGAGGCAAAGTCCGCCGGCAACCGCTGCACGGGCAGGAAATAGAAGGCGCGGACCGAGCCGCCGCCGTGGGCTTCCCAGAGCCAGTCCACGCCCGTGAAAGCGTTGATCGTATTCCGGTAGGCGTTGCGGGCGACCAGCCGGCGGTTGCCCAGGTCCAGCGTCTCGCGGCCGATCCGGACGGTGTTGGTGCCGCCTGGGATCAGGTCGCCGGCCTGCCAACGGAGGTGCGCCTGGAGCACGTCCAACGCGTTGACCATTGTGTTATCCAGCGGACTGCCGGAGTCGGACAGATACTGCCGCGCGTCGAGCACTTCGGTCACCAGTTGGACCGGTTCGGTGCGAAACTCCGCGGTAAGGCTCGTCCGAAACGTCAGCGCCTGGTCGCCGCCGGTTCGCCCGGCGCGGAATTGCCCGTCCAGCGTTTCGTAACGCATGCGATATTCGCCGCCCAACTTCAGCCAGGAGGGCAGATCCAGCGCCTTGCCCAAGCGCCAGGGGGCCGGGACCGTGTCGGCGGCGGCGGCGAATGAACACCCCAAGGCCAATAGGCCGGACGCCCAAAGGTGGGCGGAGACACTGCGCATAAGCGGCCATCGAACCTGCGGGAGCGGGGAAGCGTCAATCGCCGGTTTGGCCCAAACAGAATCCCATCGCCCAGTAGGAGGCGAGGTAACGAGTCTCACTTTTCTCTGCGACTCTTGAAGTTTCCTGTTACCCGCGGGCTTACAGCAGCCCGGCCTGGGGTGCCGCGGCTACGGGCAAGCCGACCCGTCGGCGGAATTCGGCTTCGTCCAGAATGGCCACACCGAGCTCCCGCGCCTTGTCCAACTTGGAACCCGCGCTCTCGCCCGCGATGACGAAATCCGTCTTCCGGCTCACCGAACCGCTGACCGTGCCGCCGCCGTGGCGGATCAGGTCGCCCGCCTCGTCACGGGTCATCGAGGTCAGCGTGCCCGTCAGCACGCAGGTCTTGCCGGCGAACGGACCCGCGGCCGCGGAACTTGCGTTTGCGTTTACCACGTTGCCTTGAGGCGCGATGCCCAGTTGGCGAATCCGCTCCAACGCCGCCGTTCCGGCGGGCGATGCGAAATAGTCGAGCACGCTCGCCGCCGCGACCGGGCCGACTTCCGGCATCCGTGCCTTCAATCCGCCGGTGGCCAGCCGAGTTTCGAGGTCGGCGATCTCCGCCTTCAGCTCGGCGTCCCGCGCTTCGCGGGCTTTCTTCTCGGCCTCATCCTTGGGCGGATTCTTCCGGGAACGCGGGCTGATTTCCTGACGCTCGGCTTCCTTGGCGCCGATGGCGCGGACGTCGCGTAAGACTTCCGAGGTGACCAAGGCGCCCAAGGATTCGTGGGTCTGCGAGAGCTGATACGCTGTCGCTTCGCCGACATCAACGATGGCCAAGGCGTGGATCCACCGGTGCAGCGGCGCCGTCTTCGCGCGCTGGAGCGCCTCGACGACCTTGGTGGCGTTCTTCTCACCGAAGGTGCGCGGCTCGTCGTCGGTGCCGAGGTTCAGTTTTCCCAATCGCTCTACGGTCAGCTCGAACAGGTCCAAGGGCTCTTTCACCAGCCCACGCTCGACGAGCTTTTCCGCGACGATTCCGCCGAGGGAATCGATATCGAGCGCCTTGCGCTGGGCGAAGTATTCCACGCGCCGGGTCAGCTGCGCCGGACAGCCGGCGACGTTTTGGCAGCGCCAGGCGACTTCCTCGGTTTCGCCCGCCAGCTTCTCCTTCGCGATGCTTCCGCCGCAGGCCGGGCAATGGCCGCCGACGTGGGCGAACAGGTCGAACTCGGCGGCACCGGCCGGCCGCTTGGTCTTCACGACCTCGAAGATTTCCGGGATGACCATGCCCGCCTTGCGGACCACCACGGTGTCGCCGATGCGGATGTCCTTGCGGCGGATCTCGTCCTCGTTGTGCAGCGTGGCGCGCGCGACCGTGGAACCTTGCACGAACACCGGTTCCAATTCCGCGACGGGTGTGAGCACGCCAGTCCGGCCGACCTGGACCGTGATGGCTTTGAGCACCGTTTCCGCCGGCGTGATCCACGGCACCGGTTTGTGGACGATGGCGTAGCCGGGAGCCCGCGAGCGGCCGGGAATGCGAGCCCAATCGGCGAGGGTGTTCACCTTGATGACGACACCGTCGATTTCGTAGGGCAGGCGCCGCCGCAGGTCCCTCGCCTCGTCGTAACCGGCCACGACTTCGGCGGCGTAGAGGCGCAGAATCTCGTCCATGTCGCGGGCAGTCCACCAGAGCTTCTGGGTGGGCAGGCCGAACTTCGCCAACGCTTCCAGCATCTCGGCGTGGGTGGTGAAGCTGATCCCCTCGCACGCCCCGACGGCGTAGAAGACGGCGCGAATCGGGCGCTGGGCGACGAGCTGTGGATTCAGCTGTTTTAGCGCCCCGGCGGTGGCATTGCGGGCATTGGGGAAGGATTTCTCGCCGGCGGCCGCGAGCCGGGCGTTCAGCGCGTCGAACTCGGCGATGGCCATGTAGGCTTCGCCGCGGACTTCGAGGAGCGCCGGCGGATTGGGCAGGTCGAGTTCCAGCGGGATGGACCGCAGCGTCCTGAGGTTGGCGGTGATGTCGTCGCCAAATTGGCCGTCGCCGCGCGTCACGCCGAGCGCCAGCTTGCCGTGCCGGTAGTGAACGCTGATGGACACGCCGTCCACCTTGGGTTCCATGACGTAGCCGACGTTGTCCCGGCCGAGCTGCTTGCGGATGCTGGCGTCAAACGCGCGGAACTCGGCGAGGGTGTTTCGGTCCTGCGCCGCGTTGCGTCGGTCGCGGTCGGGTTCCTCGTCCTTGGTCGGATGGTCCGCGGCCTCGACCTTGTCGAGCGACAGCATCGGCTGGAGGTGCGCGACGCGGCGGAAGCTGTCCATCGGCGCGCCGCCGACCCGCTGCGTTCGGGAACTGGGGCTGACCAACTCAGGGAATTGGCCCTCCAGTTCCTGCAACTCGCGGTAGAGTGCATCATATTCGCGGTCGCTCACCTCGGGCCGGGCGAGCACGTAATAGGCGTGGTCGTGCCGGCGGATTTCGGCGGCAAGTTCGGCATGGCGCTTGGCGGCGGCGGCAGCGGACATGCGGGCAGGGTGAAAGGTCCAAGGACCGATGGCCAATGACCAAATGCGCCCGGCTCAGCGGGGATCGAAAGACCGCTCCGGCGGCCGGCGTGGCGATTCGACCTCACCCGGCCGTGGCACCAATCCGCCGGGGCCGCCCAACTGGGGCTGCCCGGGACGGCGTGGTCCGCCGGGGCCACGCATCATCGGTGGAGCCGTGCCGGTTCGCCGGCCGGCCAGTTCGGCGGCGAGGTTGTCGGCGCGTAACTGGACCCAGTCGGCAAAGGTGATGTCGTCGCGCAGCATCCCGAACCCCGGTCCGCCAACGCGGGGTTCGCCGTCCCGGTCGGGGCGCGGTTCCGCGGCGGCCACGCGGTTCGTCAGGCCCAGGGCAGATTGCTCAAACGCCGCCCGGGCTCGCGGTGATTCCGCGAAGACAGATTCCCGGGTTACCTGGGCGATCCGCGCCGCGTCGGCGCGTAGCCGGGCCGGATTGAAGGCATTGGTCAGCAGCGCGGCCACTTCGCGCCGGTAGGCCGCGGCGAATTCCGGATTGGCGAGCACCCGGCCGATGACCCGAAGATTTTCCGTCTGCGGCTTCAGGACGCTGAATTCGGCCTGTGCCCGCCGCGAGCCGGCACCCGGATGGCCACCAAACGACTCGTTCAGGTCCCAGGGAATGAACACCACCTTGCCGTCGCCTCGAGGTTGGAGGAGGTAGAAGTTGTGGCCGGTGCCGAGGAACGAGTCGTAGTTGGCCAGCACCGCGTTCACGGCGATGAATCGCAGCAGGGAGGTGAGGTCCACCCGGCGGGGCAGCTCGCGGGCAAACGTGGCGTCGTCGGCTTGGTCCACGAGCCGGGTCAGCGCGATGAAACGGGCCGCGTCGGCCGGCGTCACGTCGGTCTTGGGTTCGTAGCGGTTGGTGTAGGCCGACCAGTCCGGGCCGAGGTATTGCAGGCCCGGCACCCGTTCCGGCTTGGCGAGCAGCCCCTTCTTGCTGCCGAAGTTCGCCTTCAGGAAATCGCCTTCGACCGCCTCGACCACCGTGTAGAGCCCAAGGAAGGTGTTGGTCCGTTCACCGGGGATCGTGAGGAACACCCGGGCAAAGGCCGTGCGCGGCGCGGGCAGTCCGGCGCGACGGAAAACGTCGTAAGCCAGCGCCTCGCGGAACTGCGCGCCGTCGTTGAGGTGGTTGTTCAGCAGGAGCTCCTCGTGCCCGAAGAAGGTCCGGCCCTTGGCGCCGCGGTCGAAATCGAGCTTGAACGGCCGCTTCAGGCCATTCCGCGACATGTTGAACGACGAGTTGCCCTTGAAGCGCACGGCGACGTTCGTGAGCAACTGCCCGGCGCATTCGAAGGTGGCGGAGCTCCACGGGTATTCGTGTGCCACGGCCCCTGGTCCCGGCGGCCGAGGTTCGCCGGGTGCAAACCGGCCCTGCTCGCGTTCCCGGGGCGTGAGCGCCGCCCAGTTTTCGGCCGGCAGCCGGAGCCGGATTTCCCAGAGATTCGTGAGCCCGAAGAACTGTTCCGCCGGGCCGGCGGCCGACGTCCGGACCGCCAGCACCAATCCCAGAAGGCCCAGCCAGGCAGAGCATTTCATGCGGTCAGCGTGAACCGGACTTACGCAGTTTGCATCGGCAATTCCGGGCCACGCTGACCGTCGCCGCAGTTCCGTCCGAACGGCGCAGGCCAGGCAGTGCAACAGGGTTGCGGCTGGATTCAACTTGTCGCTGGCATCGGCGGCCGGGGCGGGTAGCCTGTCGTCCAATTCCATCTGACCGCAGTCGCCGAACCCGCTCTGCCCAACCTCAAAATCTCCATGCCCATGAACCCCTCCGTCACCTGCCGGCGCCCGTCCTGCCGGGCTGGTTTCACTCTGATCGAATTGCTGGTCGTGATCGCCATCATCGCGATCCTGGCCGGAATGCTCCTGCCGGCACTGAGCCGCGCGAAGGCGAAGGGCGAGGTCACCGCGTGCCTCAACAACAACAAGCAGATGGCGTTGCTGATGCGGTTCTACACCGACGAGAACAACGAGGTGTATCCGGGCCATCGGAATGGCAATCTGCCCGGGTTTCCCGGTGGAACGGTCATCCTGACCAACTGGTGGGGCGTCACGATCCAGGGGTATCGGCCCACGATCACGAACATCTTCCGTTGCCCGAGCCTCAAGGCCAAACGCCTCGACAATGGCATCGCGTGGAACTGGAGGTTCGACTCCCACATGGTCGGCTATGGCATGAACGCCTTCTTCCTCGGGCGTTATCCCTACGGCCCGGAAACCGTGACCCTCGGCGGCATCAAGTTCGACACCGCGGCCTGGTTCAAGCGCACGTCCATCATCAGTCCGTCCCGCACGATGGAAATTGGCGAATCCATGCCGACCTCGAACCGGGAGTGGAGCAGCAGCCTCTGGTGGCCGTCGTCGTGCATGGACGCCAAGGCTTCCACCACGAAGGGCTACGAGGGTGTCGATTTCCTCCGCCACAAGACCGGGGGCACGACCAGCTTCGCCGACGGCCATTCCGAGGTCCGCAAGGACAAGCAAATCAACCCGCCGGCCGACCCCATTAGCGGCAACGCCAAGGCGCTGGCGAACTCCGAGTTCTGGGACCCGCTCAACCGCGCCGGGCGGTAGGCGGGGACACGCGGAGGGCTACTTTTTTGCCTCTTCCTTCCGTCGGACCCACTGGCCCTTTTCCTGGCCGTCGAGCTGCGCCCGCACGCTTTCGGCGCGAGTGGCGATGAACCGCTTGAGCTGCCAGGCCGGCTGCTGCGGGCCGAACGGGTCGCCGGTGCTGGGCAGGTCCACGATGGTCGAGGAGACGGCGCGTTCCAACTTGGCCAGGCGGTTGGTGGACCATTCCGCCGCCAGCGGGCGGAATACGGCCCCGAGCTCGTCCACCCGCCGGTTGAGGCGTTCCGGAATGAAGGCGGTGGCCAACTGGCGTTCGAGTTCGGCCCGGTAGCGCCGCCGGAATTCCTCCACGGTGAAGACGCGCGCGATGAACCGGTTTGGCTCCACCCACGGGTGCCAAATGTCGAGCCGCATGCGTTGTTCGGGCGTGCCCATCATCGGAAATTCGCCCCAGGCGTGGTCCAGGTCCCACGGGATGAAGGCGAACTTCTTGGCGTCGGCGTCCAGCGACATCAGGTAGTTCTGTCCCTGGCCCATCAGGCTGTCGAAGTTGGCCAGCAGGGACTCGGCCGCGAGGAACCGCGCGACGGCGTCGAGGTCAAGGAACTCCCCGAGCCGGGCGGCGAATTCCGCGTCGGTCCCGTGGGAGTGCAACTTCGCGAACTCGATGACCCGCTGCCGCTGCGCCGCCGTGGTCTTGGACTTCGGATCGTAAATCCCGTGGTAGTTGGTCCAGTCGGCGCCGAGGTCCTCGAACAGCGCGTAGGTGACCGGCTTGAACAGCGCGACGCCCTTGCGGCCATACTGTTCCCGGGCCCACTCGGAGTCGGGATTCTCGACCATCACATACGGCCCAAGCAGACGGTTGGTTTCCCGGCCGGCAATGCTGAGGAAGAGGCGGGCGAAGGCGGTGCGCGGCGCTGGGTTGCCGACGTAGCGGTGAAACTCGTAGGCGAGCGAATCGCTGAGGCAGGTGTAGTCCGCGCTGAGGTTGCCGAAGTTGAACGTGCTGCGCCCGGCGAACTTCTGGTCTTTCACGTTCCGTTCGAGGTCCACTTTCATGGACTTCCGGTAGCCGTTGATCGCGGCGAGGAACGTGCCGTTGCCCTTGAATCGGACGCCGACGTTGGTGAAGGCGCGACCACCGAACTCCAGGTCGGCCGCAGACCACGGGAAATCAAAGCCGAGCGTGCCGGCGAGTCCGTTGCGGGATGAGTTGGTGTTCCGCAGCGCGACGGTGCCGTCTTCCTTCAGCCAGCTCGGCACAGTGGGGACCCGCTTGTAGTGGACCTGCTCCCACTGGGCGGCGGTGAATTGGAAATGCAGGTTCCATACATTGGAGGGCCGGTAAAGATCGCCGGCGGTCGTCACGTTGGCGGCACTGGCCAGCGGGC
Organism: Verrucomicrobiales bacterium; assembly: GCA_040375265.1. Classification (GTDB taxonomy): domain Bacteria; phylum Verrucomicrobiota; class Verrucomicrobiia; order Limisphaerales; family UBA9464; genus CAIWAH01. The sequence goes on along the minus strand of JBEISV010000082.1, from coordinate 2,107 downwards.
CTTGGTAAACCGCCTTAATCCCGGGGTGGCCGGGTTGGTCTTCCGGTGACGTCGGGCCGAAAGTCATCAGCTTCTCCATCGCCCATGTCTGGAAGCGCGGAACCTTGTTGAAGGCGACCACCACGCTTATGACCAGCATCACCAGGCCAAGGAACAGCGCGCCGCCGGTGAGCAGGGCGATGACGAGCCAACGCTTCCAGCCGCGCGCTGGCAGCCAGCGAAAAAGGGAACGCACGCCGCATGTGTTACGAAATGGTGACGAAGCGGGCAAGGCCGGAGAGCCAGCGGGAGGGATCAAGGGCGGCACGCCTGCCAATACCCGCCGCCTCCGGACGAGTTTCATCTGGCCGGACAATTTCGGTGGCGCCGGGAGTTTGCCCTTCCCGAACGCCGGGCCCGGCGAACATGCTCCGTGTGCGTAGCATCCCATGAGTTCCCAATCTGATCCCGGCTTTGCGTGGTGGCGGTTGCTGAACCGTTACCAGTGGTTTGTGCTCGTCGTCGCGGCGCTGGGCTGGCTGCTGGACTGCATGGACCAGCAGCTCTTCAACCTCGCCCGCGTGCCAGCCATGCGGGACCTGCTGAAGACGACACTCGGCCAGGCACCCACGCCGGCGCAGGTCGGTGAATTTGCCGGCTACTCGACCGCGATCTTCCTGCTCGGCTGGGCCTCGGGCGGACTGGTCTTCGGTGTGCTTGGCGACCGCTGGGGCCGGGCCAAGACGATGCTGCTGACCATCCTGCTTTACTCCGGTTGCACCGGCCTCAGCGCGTTTTCGACCGCGTTCTGGGACTTCGCGCTTTACCGATTCCTGACCGGCTTGGGCGTCGGCGGCGAATTCGCCGTGGGCGTCGCGTTGGTCGCCGAAGTTATGCCCGACAAGGCGCGGCCCTATGCGCTGAGCCTGCTTCAGGCACTTTCCACAGTGGGCAATGTCGCCGCGGCCGTGACCAGCATCACGCTGGGGCACCTGGAGGAATCCGGTGTGCTGGGCAAACTGGCCGGCTGGCCCGCCTGGCGCTGGATGTTCGTGGTGGGCGCGCTGCCCGCAATCTTGGTCGTGGTGATCCGCCGGGGCCTGAAGGAACCCGAACGCTGGGTCGAGATGCGGAAGAATCCGGAAATGCGGAAAAAAATGGGCGATTACGGCGAACTCTTCGGCAACCCGAACTGGCGCGTTCCCGCCAGCATCGCCGGCGTGCTCCTGTTCACCGGCATCATGATCGCCTTCCTCGGGCCGGCGGCCTGGGACAAGCGAACCATCGTCTTCGGTTTCGCGCTGGCGGCCTTGGGGGCCGGCCTGTGGACCGTCTATGGCGGCGGGGGCGACACCCGTTACCGTGGTCGCGCCGTCGTGGGCCTGCTGCTCGCGCTCAGCGGCGTCATCGGCGTGTGGGGCATCGCCTTCTTCAGCTTCGACCTCGTGCGGGAAGTTCTCGGCGCGAAGTTCAAGGCCGACGGCATGGATCCGAAGCTAATTCCCGGCATGCTGACCAAGTGGGCTGGCATCACCTCGATGGTGCAGAACGTGGCCGCCTTCTTCGGCATCTACGCCTACGGGTTGGTGGCCCAGCGGTTCGGCCGCAAGCCGGCGTTCGCGATCAGCCTCGTCTCGGCCATGGTCTGCACGGCGACCACCTTCTGGTTCCTGCGCGACTTCAAGCACATCTTCATCCTCGTGCCGTTGATGGGCTTCGCGACGCTCTCGGTGTTCGGCGGCTACGCGATCTACTTCCCGGAACTCTTCCCCACGCGCCTGCGGAGCACCGGCACCAGCTTCTGCTACAACGTCGGCCGTTTCGTCGCCGCCGCCGGCCCGGCCGCGCTCGGCATCCTGACCGGCGTGGTTTACAAGGATTCCGGCGCGCCGCTGCGCTACGCGGGCATCACGATGTGCGCCGTTTACCTGATCGGCCTGATCGCGCTGCCGTTCGCCCCGGAGACCAAGGGCCAGCCGTTGCCCGAGGAAGAGGGCAGCCCGGCGCATTGAGCCGGGCGGAATCTTCGCGGGCGCAAAGTTGCCACCGGCAAGGCTGTCGCCTAATCCTTCGGGACTTATGGCCGCCGCTGATACGCGCATTCCCGTCACCGTGCTCACCGGGTTCC
>JBEISV010000585.1:0-2730 GCA_040375265.1 Verrucomicrobiales bacterium | reverse complement strand
GGCCTGCTTGAGCGCCTCGTTGAATTCCTTGGGCGTCTTCACCGGCTCATGGTTGATCTCGGTGATGACGTCGCCGGGCTTGAACCCGCGGTCCGCCGCCAGGCTGTCGGCCTGCACTTCGGTCACGATCACGCCGGGCTGCACTTCCACGCCGAACTTCTTGGCGGAATCCTTGTTGAGCAGCCGGACCTTGAAGCCCAGCAGGGCGGTCTCGGCCTCGGCCGGGGCGCGGCGGGGCCGGGCCACGGCGGCAGTTTGGGTTTCCTCGGGCCAGGCCTCGGGGCGAACCTTGACCTGCAGTTCCTTGCCGAGCCGGTGGACGTCGAGGGTCACGACGTCGCCGGGCCGCTTGCGGCTGACGAGCGAGCGCAGGTCGGACGGCGTCTTCACCGCCTTGCCGTCCACCGCGGTGATGACGTCGCCATCCTTCAGGTCGGACTTCGCGGCCGGGCCTTCGGGCACGCGCCCGTTGACCACGACGCCGTCCTTCAGGTCCTTGAGCATGCCGGCGTAATCCTCGTTGTCGCGCAGGCTGCCGATGGAGATGCCCAGCCAGGAGCGGGTGAACTTGCCGTGGGCGATGAGCTGGTCGCTGATCTCCCGGGCGAGGTTCGACGGGATGGCGAAGGCGATGCCGGTGCCCATGCCGCGGATCATGGAATTGATGCCGATGACCTCGCCGTCGAGGTTCACCAACGGTCCGCCGGAGTTGCCCGGGTTGATGTTGGCGTCGGTCTGGATGAAATCCTGGTCGAACGCGCCGCTGGTGCCCATCCAGCTCGGCAGCACGTCACGGCGGCCCTTGGCGCTCACGTGGCCGAAGGTGAAGCTGTGCTCCAGCTCGAACGGCGCGCCGATCGCGATCGCGAACTCACCCACGCGCACCGCCGCGGAATCGGCGAACTTGGCGACCTTCAGGTCCTTGGGCGGCTGCTTCAGCCGGATGACGGCGATGTCCGACTTCTCGTCGAGTCCGGTGAGGTCAGCCTTGAACTCGCGGCCGTCGCTGAGCTTCACGGAGATCTGCTCGGCATCCTCGACGACGTGGTAATTGGTCAGGATGTAGCCATCGTCGCGGAGGATCACGCCGGAGGCATTGCCACTCGGCGCCGGCGATTTGCGGCGGCTGGGTTCCTTGCGGGACTCCTCCTGGCGTTTCTCCAGGTAGCGTTCCCACTGCTCCTTCATCTCGTCCGGAAAAGCGTCGAGGAACGGGTGGTTCGCCGGGGTTTCCTGAGGTTTCTCCACCACATGGATGACCACGACCGACGGCGCGACCTGCGCGGACACCGCGACGAAGGCCTCGTTGAGCTGACGCGCCACACTGAGGGCAGACTTGGGTTGGTCGTCGGCGCCCCGGACGGGACCGGTGGCCAACACGATCGCCGCCAAGGAACCGAGCCACCGTCGGGAGCGAAGCTGAATCATGGCGCGAGGTTACGGGCGGACGCGGACCGCGCAACCTTGGGGCACCACGCGACGGAGGAGGCCAGTTACCGCTTGCCGGCGGGCGCGGCTCACGGAAGCTCGGCCGCACCACGCATGAAACGCCTCTTTGCCTTCGCCGGGTTGCTTTTGGCCCTGACCGGCTGCGCCTCCAAGGAACTGTCCCATTCGCCCAAGCGGATCGTCCTAATCGCTGGCCGCCCCAGCCATCCGGCGGGCATGCACGAATTCCGTGCCGGCTGCCTGCTTTTCCAGAAAACCTTGGCCGGCCTTCCGGGCGTGAGCGTGCAGGTCTTTTCCAATGGCTGGCCCACCAAGGTTGAGGGCGGGAAGACCGTGGACGACAACACGCCCCTGGAATCGGCCGACGCCGTGCTGATCTACGCCGACGGCGGCGGCGGCCATCCGGCCATCCGCCCGGACCGGCTCAAATTCATGGACGCACTGGAAGCCAAGGGCGTCGGCCTAGGATTCGCGCACTACGGGGTTGAAGTCCCCAAGGGTGAACCGGGGCAGGCGATGCATCGCTGGGTGGGCGGCTATTACGAGCACCAGTTTTCGGTGAACCCGATGTGGAAGCCCGATTACCAGAACCTGCCCAAACACGCGGTCACGGGCGGGGTGAAGCCGTTCGCCACCCATGACGAATGGTATTTCAACATGCGCTGGGTCCCGGACGAAAAGGCCGCCGCGCGGCTCACGCCCATTTTGGTCGCCAAGCCGTCCGACCAAGTCCGCAAGGGCCCTTACGTCTATCCGCAGGGGCCTTACGCCCACATCATCGCGGACAGCGGCCGGACGGAAACGATGATGTGGCTGTTCGAACGGACCAACGGCGGTCGCAGCTTCGGGTTCACGGGCGGCCATACCCACGCGAACTGGGGGGATGCCAACCAACGCCGGCTCTTCGCGAACGCCCTGCTCTGGGTCGCCAAGGCCAAGGTGCCCGCCGGCGGAGTCGCCGACGCCGTGACCGCGGACGACCTGAAGGCCAATTGGGACAAGAAGTAATCGAAGATTTCGGCCCCATTTCACGGCCGCCGGGCACTTGGTAACCCATTTGCTCTGTGGCCGGTCATGGAAACCAGTCTGATGACCGCTTCCCGACCGCCTGCCCGGCCCTTCCCGTCCGCTTCGCTCGCCATTCTGCTCGCGGGTGCGTTGAGCCTGTCCCGGCCCCAAATCGGCCGCGCGGAAGACCGGGTGGACTACCGTTACGAGGACTATTCGGAGGACCACGGCCGCATTCAGATCCAGACCCACGCCGCCTACGTCGAGGCGGAG
>JBEISV010000353.1:0-5068 GCA_040375265.1 Verrucomicrobiales bacterium | reverse complement strand
GCGGTGGTGGCCTAGGGGAAGCCGCCCTGAACTTCACGATCCGGCTGCAAAACGGATCGCCGGAAGCGCTGAGGGTGACAGGCGGAAGCCACAAGATTTACCTCAACGACGTCTACGTCGGACAAGGCCTCAGCAATCAGGAATCGGAGGTGCCGCGCCTAGCTACGACCACCCAGGACGTTGCCGTCCACCTGAGCACCTTCCGGCTCATCCGGTCGTTTCACCGAATGTTCGAGTCGAAGACAGTTGCCTACCGCCTCGAGAGCACCGTTTTCGCCCAGCAGGGAAGCCGAACCGTCCGCCTAAAGGCAGCCAAGTCCGGGACGGTGGATGTGGAAGCGCTCGGGGCAGGGCAACCTCGATTGACTGAGCCCCGTTGAGCGGCCTCAGACGGAGTGAGTGACCGGTGCCGGGGGCGCGACCGCAACCTCCGGCGGAGCGGAAGGGACCGGATCGGTCAGCCCAACCAGCGCGACCGCCAGCCACGTGCAAAACCCGACCACCCAACGGCGACTGCCAGGTTGAAACTTCATGATGGCGTGCAGCCGATGGCGCAGGGGGGCGACGTCATCATCGGCCTCGCCCAGCAGCGCCGTGGCCATGGCCGGGGTGCCGGCGCCGGCATCGCGTTCGAGCAGCTTGAGGAGCACTTCACCGTATTCGCGGCACGCCTGCGGTTGGGTGGCCAAGGCCCGAGCGTCGCAATCCTCTTCCCGTTCGTCGCGAATCTTGCGGGTCAACGACCAGACGACAGGGTTGAACCAGTGGATGGTCTCAACCGCGGCCAGCACCCAATTCAAGGCGAGGTCCCGGCGCCGCAGGTGGGCGAGCTCGTGCAGCATGATCAAGCGGAGTTCGTTGGGCGCCAGTTCAGCGGACAGGCCGGCAGGCAGGATCAAGGCCGGCCGGAAGAGCCCGAGGAGGCGGGGCTCTTGACGCGGACCGACTCCAGGATTGCTACCGGATCCGTCACTCCTAACACCCCCTTGCATTCCTGCAAGAGCCACCATGCGTCCCAAGAAGCCAACGGCCGCGCCGTCGCTCGCACCCAAAACGCCCAACCCACTGCAAGCAGCGCCCGGAACAGAAGGGCGCCCGCGCCGGAGGCCCAGACTACCGCCACCCACGGCTGCTCAAGATTGCGCTCGAGCTGGGCCAGCAGTTCGTCGGCGAGATAGCGCGAGGAATGTTCGGGACCGGCCCAATTGGTGGGCGCCGCGACCAAGTTGAAGAGGCTGACCGGACTGGGCAGTGAAACCGGCCAAGCAAGGCGGACGATGGCCAACAGCCAGAGACGGCAACGCCACTCGGGATTTAGCTGCTCGCCCAATGCATGGATTACCAGCCAGATCACCAGCGCCAAGAAAGACGCCTGCCCGGTCGCCCGGACAAGCTGTCCCAGGAACTCAGCGATGAAGGAGGCGTCCATATTTCAGGCGGGGCCGCTGCGGGCGCCGGTCACTTCTCGTCCATCACCTTGCGCAAATCCCGCAATTGCTTGGGCGAGAGCTTCCGGCCCTCGACAAAATGGGCCACCAGGCCGGAAAGCGAGCCGCCAAACACCCGTTCGATGAAAGACGAACTGACCGCGCTGATGCAGTCCTGTTCGCTGACAAGCGGCCGGTAAAGGTAGGCCCGGCCTTCCTGGTCGAAGCCCAAGGCGCCCTTTTTGACGAGCCGGTTGATCAGGGTCTTGGCGGTGACTGGGTGCCAGGAGGAATCGGACTTGGTGAGTTCCTCGATGATCTCTGCCGCCGTGATGGGGCTCTTGCCCCAGACGACGCGCATGATCTCCCACTCGGTTTCGGAGATTCTGGGCAGTGCTGACATGGTTACTTAGGTAGGGTAGTTACGGCTGTGAACGGGTGACGATTATTCGCGTGAACAATGACTGTCAACCGTCAATCCCAAGTTTGCCGCGAAATGGAGTTCCCGGCCGCTCACTTGGCATACTCCACCGACCGCGATTCCCGGATCACGGTAATTCGGATCTGGCCCGGATAGACCAGTTCGTCCTCGACCTTGCGGGCCAACTTTTGGGCCAGTTGGAAGGCTTGGTTGTCGTCGAGTTCCTCCGGCCGGACGAAAACCCGGAGTTCGCGACCGGCTTGGAAGGCGAAGGCCTTTTCCACCCCGGCAAACTCGCGGGCGACCAATTCCAGCCGCTCGAGCCGCTGGAGGTAGGTGGTCATGCTCTCGCTCCGGCTGCCGGGGCGGGCGGCGCTGATCGCGTCGGCGGCCGCCACCATGATGCCCAGCAGGTTCTCGTGCGGCACCTCGTCGTGGTGGGACGCGACCCCGTTCAGGATGTCGGGCGGTTCGCCATACCGCTTGATGAAGTCGGCGCCGACGATCGCGTGCGGCCCTTCGACTTCGTGGGTCATGGCCTTGCCAATGTCGTGCAGCAGACCGGCGCGTTTCGCCGACTGAACATTCTCGCCCAATTCCGCCGCCATCAGGCCGCACAGGTGGGCCACCTCGACGGAGTGTTGCAGCACGTTCTGAGAATAGCTGTGCCGGAAGTGAAGCCGGCCCAGCATTTTGGCCACTTCCGGATGCACCGGTGGGATACCCACCCGCGACGTCGCCTCCTCGCCGGCCCGCTCGACGAAAGCCTCCATTTCCGCGGAAACCGCGGCCACGACCTCCTCGATCCGCGTCGGATGAATCCGGCCGTCGAGGATCAGGCGTTCCATGGCTTGCCGGGCAATTTCCCGCCGAACTGGGTCAAAGCCGGAAAGCACCACGGCGTTCGGCGTGTCGTCCACCAGCACCGTCACCCCGGTCGCAGCCTCGAACGCCCTGATGTTGCGGCCTTCCCGACCGATGATGCGCCCCTTCATGTCGTCACCGGAAAGCGCCACCGTCGCAGTGGTCGTCTCAAAGGTATGGCTCGCAGCGTAGCGCTGGAGCGCGGTCGCCAGGATGCGGCGCGCCTGCACCTCGGCCCGTTGGCGGGAATCCTCCAGAATATGCCGGCTCAGGTCGGCGGCGTCCTTCGCGGACTCCCGTTCAATCTCCTTGAGCAAGGCGGTCCGCGCGGCGGTGCTGTCGAGCTGGCCGATACGCTCCAACTGGGCCCGAACCTCCGAAGTCTGGCGGCGCACCTCGGCGCGCTCCTTCTCCAAGCCGGCCTTGCCCGCATCCAGTTCCTCGTTCCGTTGGCGAATCTCGCGATCCTGCTCCGCCAGGCGCTCAATCTGGCGGGTCACCAAGGTTTCGCGTTCCTGCAGGCGCCGTTCGTCCGCCACCAAGGTCTCCCGCTGGGCGGCAAAGGTTTTCTCCAGTTCCGCGCGGTCGCGGGTCAGTTGCTCCTGGGCGGCGATCTTGAAGGAAAGGGCCAAGGCCTCGCTCTCGCGGCGCATGCGGTCCTCCTGGTCCCGTTCCCGGGCCAGCAATTCCGCCTTGAGGGCCCGCTCCTTCACGCGTCCGAACGCGTAGGTAATGCCGAAGCCGGCACCCAAACATCCCAGCGCCAACAGGCCATTTTCGGTCTGCATTTTGGTTTCAGGTCGGCTTCGCCCGGCAATCCCAGAGCCGCGTGGGCGTCACCACATAACTGAGTTTCACGTCGTGCGGTTCCACCGGCATGTCGGCCACGATCTGTTCGTCCAGCCCGACGCCGCAGGATACCGCCCGGAAGGAAGCCAGCATTCGGTCGTAGAATCCCCGGCCACGGCCCAAGCGCTTCCCGTCAGGCGTGAACGCTACCCCCGGCACCACGGCGAAGTCCAGCGCGCCCACGGGCATCTCCGGGCACCGTCGATGCGGCTCACGGACCCCAAATTTTCCGGTCACCAAGTCCTCGGTCGAAACCTTGACCTCACGGGCCAGGTAGGAGTCGGTTTCGGCCTCGTAAGCGGGCACAGCCACCCTTTTCCCGGCCGCCAAGGCTAATTCGAGCAGCACGTCGACGGCGGGTTCCCCGGACATCGGGACGAACAGGAAGACCGACTGCGCGGCCTTCCATTCGGCCAGCCGGGTGACCTGCGCCACAAGGCTGGCGGCGTCCGTCGAGGCGGAAGCGGGCTTGAGTTCCTTCAGCCGGGTGCGGATTTCCCGGCGCAATTCCGCCTTGGTCTTGTTCATGACACACCATCCTTGGTTTTGTTTGCAGCCGCCTCGGCGGCCAGAAAGCGCCAGCGCTCGAGTCGTTCGCGGATCTTCTTCTCCACGCCCTGGTCGCTGGGTTCGTAATACCGCCTGGGTTCGCCCAGATAATCCTGCGGCACAAAATGTCCCTCGAAGCTGTGCGCATACTGGTAGCCTTCGCCGTGCCCCAGCTGCTTGGCCCCCGCATAGTGGGCATCCTTGAGGTGGGCCGGCACCTCCAATGTGCGCCCGCTACGGACGTCGGCCAAGGCGGCATCAATCGCCGTGATCACCGAGTTGCTCTTGTGCGCCGTCGCGATGTAGATGGCTGCCTCGGCGATCGGGATGCGCGCTTCCGGCCACCCGATTCCTTCGGCGGCCTGGCAGGCGGAGTTGGCCAAGACCAAGGCCATCGGATCAGCCAGACCGACATCCTCCGCCGCGTGGACCAAAATCCTCCGGGCGATGAAACGCGGGTCTTCGCCGGCATGAATCATCTTCGCGAGCCAGTAGAGGGTCGCATCGGGATCGGAGCCGCGCATGGACTTGATGAAGGCGCTGATCGTGTCGTAGTGCGCGTCGCCGTCGCCGTCATAGACGATGGCCTTTTTCTGGATGCACTGCTCGGCTACCGTCAGGTCGATGCGGATGATTCCGTCGGCCGCGGGTTCGGTCGTGAGGGCGGCGATCTCCAATGAGTTCAGCGCCTTGCGGGCGTCCCCGTCTGACACCCGGGCCAAGTGAGCCAAGGCCTCTTCGGTCACTTCCAGCCGCAGGTGCCCGAGGCCGCGTTCCTCGTCGGCCAGCGCGCGCCGGAGCAGCGCCAGCAATTCGGCCTCGGAGAGCGGTTTCAGCTCGAAGATCTGCGACCGCGAGACAAGGGGTGAATTGACGAAGAAGAACGGATTGTGGGTCGTCGCGCCGATGAGCTTTACCACGCCGCTCTCGACGTCGGGCAGGAGCACGTCCTGCTGCG
>JBEISV010000471.1:0-3826 GCA_040375265.1 Verrucomicrobiales bacterium | reverse complement strand
GAGGGTCTCCGCGCCGACGCCGTAATACTTCTTCAGCGCCTTCTCGATCTCCGTCTTTGTCGCCAAGGCAAACGCAACCGGCCCGCGGGCATCGAACTGCACTGCCGCCTGCATCGCGGCGTCGAACGGATTGTGCGTCGCCACCTGCAGGACGCCGTCCTCGAACTTCACGGGGATCACCGTGAACTGGAAGGCGACCTTCGTGGAAACCTTCTTCCGGACCTCCGGTTCGACCGCGATCTGGCCGAGATGGAGGAACGGCCAGTTCAACGTGCCGCTGAGTTTCTGGAGGAACGCCTCGTCGCCCAGGCCGGACTCCCGGGCAAAGAAGCCCAGCTGCGTCTCGGCGGTGCCACCCTCGGCGGCGGTGCGCCAGGCGGCGCTCCAGTCGCGCAACTGCGTCGCCGACGCGAGACCCGCGCGGTCGAGCACTGATTGGAGCGATACGTAAGCCATGCCGTTTGCCGATTCCGGCGGGTTTAACGGTCGCGCCCGGAAAAAGTTGCGCAGGAGTTAAGGGAAGCGGCCCCCGGAAACAAGCCCGCCGTCACGGGAGCGCCCCGATGCATCCGCACCGTCGCCAGCAAAAGGAACCGGCCCCCGTCCACGACCAACCCCGGATGCCCAAGGGTGACCGAGGTGGATTGGGTTCGGCTGGTGGGGAAAGCCGCTTGTTCAGGGCTTCCAGACGATTCGGGCCACGGCATCGTTGGTTGAGGCCTTGGTCGCCCCGCCATGCGTGATGAAATAGAGGGCGCCGTCCGGTACGAGCCGGAGGGCGACCGGACCCGCTGAGGCGCCTTGCAGGAAGGGTTCGCTTTCCCCGGGCTTGCCCGTCGTGCGGTCAAGCGGCGCGCTGCGGACCGATTTCCGGGCAAAGTCGGCGTAGAACAGCGCCCCCTCATACTTGGCAGGATATCCGCCACCGGTGCCGGGCGCCCGGTAGATGGTCGCGCCGGTGCAGGAGGCGCTGGTGTTGCGCTTGTAGGCGAACCAAGGGGATACGAACCCGTCGACGCGGTTGGTGCGGGTGGAGGTGGACCACCCGTCGCCAAAGACGCGCGGCCAGCCGAAATTGGCCCCGGGAACGATGCGGTTCACCTCATCGTAGTCGTCGGTGAGGTCGCCGCCGTTTTCCGCCGCCAGGATGAACCCGGTGGGGGCGTCGTAGTCGAGTGACCAGGGCTGGCGGTGTCCCCGGGTGAAGATGGCGCCCTGCGCGTCCGGCGTCTTGGCAAAGGGATTGTTGGTCGGGATCGAGCCATCAAAGCCGATCCGCAGCACCTTTCCGCGCAGGTCGCGCAGGGACTGGGCCTTGTTCTCGGGATCGTCGCAATACTGGCTAATCCGGCCGTTCTGGTTGTTCTCGCCAGTGGTAACGTAGAGCAGCCGTTCGCCCGGATGGGCCAAGAGCGCGCCACCGACGTGCTGGCCCGCCGGGTCCCCGACCCACTCAACCAGGGTCGTTTCACTGGCCAGGTCGAGCGAGGCCTGAGCACCCTCGCCCGCCACGGTGAAGCGCGCGATGCGAGCCCGGTATTGGGACGGGGAATGGCTGTTCGCGTGATAGGAAAGGAACACCTGTGGGGTGCGCGGGAAATCCGGATGCAGGGCGACGCCGTGCAACCCGCGATCGCCGCTCACCTCGGTCTCGACCCGGCCCACCCGATGCGAGGTCCGGGCCACGGTATCGATCCGCCAGAGGTCGCCGGCGCGACCGGTGACCCACGCGGACCCGTCGGGCGCAAACGTAAGGTCCAGGGGTTCGCTCACCGCCTCGGGACCGGCAACAATCTCGACGGCGAATCCGGGCGGCAGATGCACTTCCGCGCGCACGCCGGAGAAACTGGTCAGGACGGCGGCGGTAGCGGCAAGGAGACGGAATCGGGGAAGCATGTTTTCCGGAGGGTGGGTGAAGGTCCGCCCCCAAGTCCAGACCCGGGGACAGGGGAACCCGGCCGTCGGTGTCTCGATTGGCCTCGGGCCGCCGGTTCAGTCCGCGAACCTCCTCGCCACCCTCACAGCCCGCGGCCCGGCTGGCGCATGCACGCCTTCTGCACTAAAGGACTGCCCGCATGCATGACACCGCCGCCCTGAGTCCTTCGCCCCGCCTGCTTTCGCCGTTCGACCTGCGCGGCCTGCCGCTGCGCAACCGGGTGGTGATGGCACCCTTGACCCGCGCCCGCGCCGGCCAGGAACGGGTGCCCAACGACCTGATGGCGGAGTATTACACGCAGCGCGCCTCGGCGGGGCTGATCATCGCGGAGGCGACGACGATTTCCGAGCAGGGCTTCGGCTGGGTGGATTCGCCGGGCATCTACAACGACGCGCAGGTGGCGGGCTGGCAGAAGATCACCGCGGCGCTGCGGGCGCGCGGCACCCCTTGCTTTCTCCAGCTCTGGCACTGCGGCCGGGCTTCCCACAGCAGCTTCCATGGGGGCCGGCCGGCGGTGTCGGCCTCGGCGATCAAGCTCAACGGCGACTACCTCCACACCCCCGCGGGCAAGCAGCCCTACGAGACGCCACGGGCACTGGAAACGGCCGAGGTCGCCGCCGTCGCAGAGGATTACCGGCGGGCGGCGGAACGCGCCCAGGCCGCGGGCTTCGACGGCGTGGAGATTCACGCGGCGAACGGTTACCTGATCAACCAGTTCCTGGATTCAAAGACCAATCACCGGACCGACGCATACGGCGGGAGCGTGGAAAATCGCTTCCGTTTCCTGCGGGAAATCGTCGAGGCCACTCTCACCGTGTGGCCGGCCGGCCGAGTGGCGGTGCGGCTTTCGCCCAACGGGAGTTTCAACGACATGGGCGCGCCCGATTTCCGGGAGACATTCACGCATGCCGCCGCGCAGCTGAACGCCTACGGACTGGCCTTTTTGCACGTGGTGGACGGGCTGGCGTTCGGCTTCCACGGACTGGGCGAGCCGATGACGCTCCCGGAATTCCGGGCGGTGTTCGCGGGGCCGCTGATGGGCAACTGCGGCTACACGCAGGCGACGGCCGAGTCGGCCATTGCGGGCGGCCAAGCGGACCTGATCGCGTTCGGGCGCCCCTACCTGAGCAATCCCGATCTGGTGGAGCGTTTCGCCAATGGCTGGGAACTGAACCCGCCGGCCGACCTGAAGACGTGGTCCGCCCCGACGGCGGAGGGTTACACCGACTTCCCGTTTCATTCGCGGACCTGAATCGAGGCCGCCAAGCGCCAACGCGAGCCTGACCGTTCCATGCCGCAATTCGCCCGCTACCTTGGCATCGACTACTCCGGCGCGGAGGTGCCGACCAGCAGCCTCAAGGGGCTGCGCGTCTATGCCGCGACGGCCGCGGAGCCGCCCACGGAAATCCCGCCGCCGCCGAGCGCACGGAAGTATTGGACCCGCCGCGGGCTGGCCGAATGGCTGGCTCGGGAACTACGCGACAGCCCGCCCGCGCTCGTTGGTATCGATCACGCCTTTTCCTTTCCGCTGCGTTACTTCGAGACCCACCGGTTGCCGCCAGATTGGCCCGGCTTCCTGGACGACTTTCAGCGCCATTGGCCGACCGACGGAGACCACGTGTATGTGGATTTCGTCCGCGACGGCCTGCATGGCCACGGGGCTGGCCGCACCGGCAATGCGCGGTGGCACCGGCTGACGGAGCAGCGTTGCCGGGCGAAGTCGGTATTCCATTTCGACGTGCAAGGCAGCGTCGCGAAGTCCACGCACAGTGGCCTGCCGTGGCTGCGCTTCCTCCGTCAACAACTGGGCGCCCGGGCACATTTTTGGCCGTTCGACGGTTGGGCGCCGCCCGCCGGTGTATCGGTCTTCGCCGAGGTGTATCCGGCGCT
>JBEISV010000203.1:0-7853 GCA_040375265.1 Verrucomicrobiales bacterium | reverse complement strand
TCGGTGGCATAGCGATAACCGCCGCCATCAAGGTCGGGAGTGTAGCCGAGGGTTAGGAAAACAAAACGCATCGCACCTCGAAGGTAAGCCCGATCAGGTCACGGAACGGCTGCGACGGCCTTTCCAAAGTTCGAACACCATGGGGAGGATCGACACGAAGATGATTCCCAGCACCACTAGTTCAAAGTTCTTCTTCACGACGTCAAAGTTCCCAAAATACCACCCCGCGGGCAGGATTAACCCCACCCACAGCAGGGTAGCGGCGACGCTGGCCGCCAGAAACCGCGGATAGTCCATCGACCCCATGCCCGCGACGAAGGGCGTGAACGTCCGAACTATCGGCACAAACCGGGCGAAGATGATCGTTTTTCGCCCGTAGGTCTCAAAAAACGAGTGGGTGCGGTCCAGGTGACGTTGCTTGATCAGCTTGGGAAATCGTCGGACCAGTTCCCGGCCCACCGTTCGCCCGACCCAATAATTGAGGTTGTCGCCGATGAAGGCCGCCGTAATCAAAACGACCGTTACGATCCCGATGTTCAACGAGCCACGTGCTGCGATCGCCCCCACCGCAAACAGCAGCGAATCACCGGGAAGAAAAGGGGTCACCACCAGGCCGGTCTCACAGAACACGATAAGGAACAGGATCAGGTAGATCCCGGTGGAATACTCCTTGGCCCAACCGTCGAGGCGATCGTTGAGGTGCAGAACGATGTCGAGCGCTTGTTTCAACAGCTCCATTTCGTCCGGACGGTGCGGGAGCCTGCCGAAGGCGGCAAGCCCTCCGTCCTAACCGCTTGGCTGCCAGTCGAGCCAGCAAGACCCGCTCCCACCCGCTAGAATGCCGCCTGCCGGACCTTGTCGCCGGTAATCCCCAGCCGTGAGCCAAACTCAATTGGCCGGGCGGAAGAGTAGGCGCCGCCGGCACCTCCCGCTTGCGCCGCCGGCCCTTCACCGCCACAAATCCGCCCGCATGAAGTCCCGCCTCCCCGGCTTCGCCGCCCTGGCCGTGCTGCTCGCCGGCTGTGCCACCCTCGCCACCGTGAAGCATCCCCAGCTCAGTTATCCCGTCACCCGCACCACCAACGTCGTGGACAACTACCACGGCACCGAAGTCACCGATTCCTACCGCTGGCTCGAGGACGACAACTCGGCGGAAACCAAGGCGTGGGTCGAGGCGCAAAACCAGGTCACCTATGGCTACCTCGGGACCTTGCCGCTCCGGGCACCGCTGAAACACCGGATGACCGCGCTCTACAACTTCGAACGCTTCGGCGTGCCCTCCCGGCAGGGCGGCCGCTACTTCTTCCAGAAGAACGACGGGCTCCAGAATCAGTCCGTGCTCTACGTCGCCGACTCGCTGGACGCCGCCCCGCGCACGCTGCTCGACCCCAACACGCTCACCGCCGACGGCACGGTTGCGCTCAAGGGTTATGCCTTCTCCGATGACGGCGCCCGGATGGCCTACGGGCTCAGCACCGCTGGCTCCGACTGGGAGGAGTTCCGCGTGCGCGACGTCGCCACCGCGCAGGACACGGGCGACGTGCTCAAGTGGGTGAAGTTCTCCGGCATCGCCTGGGCCAAGGACGGCAGCGGCATCTACTACTCCCGCTACGACGAGCCGACCGAGGCGAACCGGCTGACCAAGGTGAACGAGTTTCAGAAGCTCTACTTCCACAAGCTCGGCACGCCGCAATCCGCCGACGAACTGGTTTACGAGCGCAAGGACCAGCCCAAGTGGGGACTTGGCGGCGACGTCACCGAGGATGGCCGCTACCTCATCATCGAGGTCCGCCAGGGCACCGACGTGAAGAACCGCGTGTTCTACCGCGACCTCGGCCAACCCGGCAGCAAGGTGGTGGAACTGCTCAACGACTTCGACGCCAGCTACAACTTCGTGGGGAACGACGGCCCGGTGTTCTTCTTCCTCACCGACCTCAACGCCCCGCGCGGCCGCTTCGTCGCGATCGACACGACCAAACCCGACCGCGCGAACTGGCGCGAACTCATCCCGCAGAGCGACGCCACGCTCACCAGCGTTGGCTTCGTGGGCGAACGCTTCGTGGCCCACTTCCTCCGCGACGCGCGCAGCCAGGTGAAGCTATTCGCCCGCGACGGTTCGCTCCAGCGCGAGGTCACGCTCCCCGGCATCGGCAGCGCGGGCGGCTTCGGTGGCAAACGCTCCGACACGGAGACCTTCTACAGCTTCACCAGCTTCACCACGCCCGGCCGAGTTTACCGCTACGATTTCGCCACCGGCGCCAGCACCCTCTGGCGGCAGCCCAAGGTGGACTTCAATCCCGACGCCTACGAGGTGAAGCAGGTCTTCTACGCGAGCAAGGACGGCACGAAGGTGCCCATGTTCATCACGCACAAGAAGGGGGTGAAGCTCGACGGGAAGAATCCCGCGCTCCTTTACGCCTACGGCGGTTTCAACATTTCGCTCACGCCCAGCTTCAGCGTGGCCAACCTCGCCTGGATGGAACTCGGTGGCATCTACGCCGTGCCCAACCTGCGCGGCGGCGGCGAATACGGCGAGGAATGGCACCAGGCCGGCACCAAGCTGCGGAAGCAGAACGTCTTCGACGACTTCATCGCCGCCGCCGAATGGCTAATCGCGAACAAATACACCGCACCCGATCACCTCGCGATCTCCGGCGGTTCCAATGGCGGCCTGCTCGTCGGCGCTTGCCTCGCGCAGCGGCCCGACCTCTACGGCGCGTGCCTGCCGGCGGTGGGCGTCATGGACATGCTGCGTTTCCAGAAGTTCACCATCGGCTGGGCATGGACGAGCGATTACGGCTCCAGCGACAACGCCGACGAGTTCAAGGCGCTCTACGCCTACTCGCCGTTGCACAACCTCAAGCCCGGCACCTGCTACCCGCCCACGCTCGTGACCACCGCCGACCACGACGACCGCGTGGTGCCCGCGCACAGCTTCAAGTTCGCCGCGCGCCTCCAGGCCGTGCAGGGTTGCCGGAACCCGGCACTCATCCGCATCGAATCCAAGGCCGGCCACGGCGCGGGCAAGCCCACCGCGAAGATCATCGAGGAAGCGGCGGACAAGCTGGCCTTCATCGGCGAGCAGCTCGGCGTGAACCCGTAAGCGGCCTACGCCGAAAGGCGTATGGCGGCTGGCATTGGCAAATCTGGGGCTGGCCCGAAATCGGCTGACGTCGCCGCGCATGAAAATTCTCCAGCTTGTCATGGGATCACTTGCGGCCGCCACGGGACTCGCCCAAGGAATCCTGGAATTCTCCAACCGTGGCACCGACTGGGATGATCGCCCGGTGTTCACCACCAACGGGGTGGTCGGCCTGGCGGGGCCGCGTTATTCCGCGCAGCTTTTCGCCGGCACCAACGGCACGCCAGACGGCCAATTGGCCGCCGTCGGAGCGCCGCGGCCGTTCGTGACGGACGGTTTCTGGGCGTCCAAGAACCTGGCGATTCCGGAAGTGCCCAGCGGCCAGTTGGCCCGGCTGCAAGTGAAGGTGTGGGACAACGAGGGCGGAGTGCATCCTACCTTCGACTCGGCCACGCTGAAGGCCAGTTCACCGTCGTTTTCCGTGCGGCTCGATTCGAAACGACCGTGGGACAAGCTCTTTGGCATGGGCTCGTTCGCCCTGCCGCCGGGCCGCCCGTTGCCGCATCCGGCGGAGACGGTCTTCCGGTGGTTTGCGCTGGATTACGGCGTCCGCTCCTCCATGTGCGATCCGGGACCACCCCAGGATCTGAAGCTGAGCGGCGATGGCAGTTGGGCGGCCTACCGGGTCTATTCGCCGTGCCCGGAGCCGCACGTCACCGCTGAGCTCCAGTCCATCCGGCAAGGGGTGAGCGAAAGGCTGCCGGCAAGCAATGAGCCGCTGGACTTTCCCGGGTTCCCGGCGGCGCGGTGGGCGCTGGGGGCACTGTCGGCGGACGCCTCGCGGATGCTGGGTAACGTGGTCGGCGCGGATGGCGTCGGAGCGCGGGCGTTCCTCGGTCGGCCGACGAATGCCGTGCCCCTGCCGTTGCGGCGCGGACTGGCGTTGTCGGGCAACGGCCGCCACGTCTTCGGTGAAAGCCTGGACGGCCAGTGGGTGAGGTGGGACCTGTGGGAGGCAACGGCGCTGCCGCTGGCGGTTCCCGCGACGTTGACCAACCTGAACGTCCGCGGCTGTTCCCACGACGGCGACTCGTGGCTGGTGGAATCGGGCAACCCTGCCATTCAGGCCTGGTGGCGGCGGCAGGGCGGCTGGCAAATCTTGGATCGGGAGAAGGTCTATGCGGTGGCGTTGACTGCGGAGGGAAACGCGCTGGCCGGTTTCGTGCCGAGCAGCGGCGATCCCGTGGTCGTCAGCGCCTCCTTGCAGATTGAGCCGGTGCCGCAGGCGAAGGCCCTGGGAGTTCCCGTGCGGCTCAGTGATGGAGAGCGCCTCTTATGGTGCAGCCGAGGTCTGTTTGACCGGGCGAAAAACCGGACATTTACGGTGCCGGAACTCCTGCATGGCAGCGCGCTGGACAGTTTCCGAATTCCAGGACCGAACCGGTCCGCACCGACCTCGTTGTCGGTCTTTGCCGCGAGCGATGACGGGCGAACCGTGGCCCTTAGCGGCCGGTCGCCTTCGGCGCGGGTGGGCGACAGTTCCACCACCTACTGGTTCTTCGCCCGCTTGGCCCTGCCGGACGACGGGGTAAAGGTCGCCCTCGCTCCGGCGGAACCGGGAAAAATGCGGCTCCAGTTTCCGAGCCAGCGCGGCATCCGCTACCGGGTAGAGTCGGGGACGGATTTTCTGGGTTGGTCTGAAATCGTGCCCGAGCACGAAGGCACTGATGTTGCGGCGCAGTTCGATCTGGAGGCCGGCGACCCGGTGCGGAGGTTCTTCCGCGTGAGTGCCGAAGTCATGGCTCCGTGAGCGGCCCGCCGGTTGTTGGCTCACCGCTTCTGTTCGCGCCAATCGTCCACTCGCATCCGGCGGGCATTCAGCCAGCCGGCGTGGCCGTCGAAATACATCAGGTTCGCCCCTTCACCATGCCGTTTTGCGGCCACCCGTCGTTCACTACTCAAGGTCCGGCCCGAGGCGCCATAGGGGAGGTGGGTCGGCGACCAGACGTCATTCAGGTCGTCGCTACCGATGATGTTCGTGACCGTGAAGATAGGCCGCCAGGAGGCACTTTCGTTGTCCGCGAAGTAGATTGTTTCCACGGGCGACTGGAGGCGGTTCAGGCTGGTGGGGCCGGTGACCTCCGAGCCGGTCGTGTCGCGCGGGCTGCTGAACTGCCAGGCGTTGACGACGTAACACATGACCTGCCGTTTGTTCGGGTAGCTGGGGCAGGTGTAGACCTTGACGCGGCCGAACTGGTCGCGGGACGCGCTGGTGCCGCCTAGGTAAGGGATGTAGGTCAGCCACCAGTAGGGCAGGTTGCCCCGCGGGATGCGGCCGTTGAACTCGTCCGCATACATCTGCATGGCGAGGCCCATCTGCTTGAGGTTGTTGTAGCAACTGATCTTGCGGGCCTGCTCCTTCGCCTTGCCCAGGGTGGGCAGCAGCATGCCGGCGAGGATTGCGATGATTGCGATCATCACGAGCAGTTCGATGAGCGTGAAGGCCGCCGTTGATCGGGAGCGTTTCATGCGCCCACGAGTTCGCGGATGGGCGTCCCGCCGTCGGTGACCAGGCGCGGACGGCCAAGCGGATCGAGGAATTCCGCGCCGGGCGAAATGCCGAGCAGGTGGAACACGGTCGCCGCCAGGTCGCGCGGGCGGAGCGGGCGGGTGTCGGGATAACCGCCAATGCGGTCGCTGGCGCCGACAATCTGGCCGCCGGGAATGCCCGCGCCGGCCAGCGCCACCGAGAAGCACGCGCCCCAGTGGTCGCGGCCGCCCTGGGGGTTCAGCTTGGGAGACCGGCCGAATTCGCCCATGGCTATCACCAACGTCTCGTCCAGCAGGCCACGTTCGCGCAGGTCCTCGACGAGCGTGGCGAAGGTGCGGTCGAACTGCGGGCAGAGCACGTCGCGCACCCGGGCCGCATTGCCGGCGTGCGTGTCCCAAAGAGGGCTGCCGGCAACCTCGGACTTGCCCTCGCGCGGCCAGTTCACCTGCACCAGCCGGGTGCCGGCCTCGACGAGGCGGCGGGCGAGCAGGGCGCTTTGGCCGAACTTGTGTTCGCCATAGGCGGCGCGGAGCACAGCCGGTTCCCGTTCCAGTTCGAAGGCCCGCCGGCTCGCTTCCGCGTGCAGGAGGCCAAAGGCCTTCTGGCGGGATTGATCCCAACCGGCGACGGCAGCGTTGGCTTCGCCCGCGCGGAAGTGGGCGTCGAGTTGCTCCAGCAGCCGCGCGCGTTCCTCCAGTCGGAGGTCGGGCACCGCGGGGTGCCGGGCAAGGCCTTCGATCTGCAACGGCAGCTGCGTCGGATCGCAGCGCATCAGCAGCGGGTGCCAAGTTGGGCCCATGAAGCCGCCGTCCTGGCCCGGCCACAGGATGTTGCCGTCGTTGGCGAGCGGTTCGGGCAGGACCACCGAGGACATCGGCGAGCGTTCGCTGGGTTTCAGCTTTCCGATGACGGCGGCGAGGCTGGGCCAGTCCTGCGGTCCGGGCGGAACGTTCTCGGCCTTCGTCGTCGGCTCGTAGCCGGTGAGCATGAACGCGCCGCTCGTGGAGTGCGCGTCGATGTCCGTGGTCATCGAGCGGACCACGGCGAACCGGTGCGCCACACGGGCCGAATACGGCAGCGTCTCGCAAAAATGGGTGCCCGGAACGCTCGTGGGAATAGAGCGAAAATGGTCGCGGACCTCGACCGGCGCGTCGGGCTTGGGATCAAACGTCTCGTGTTGCGGCGGACCGCCGGCGAGGAAGAGCAGGATGCATGACTTGGCCCGGCCGAAACTGCCGCCGGCCATGCGGGCCTCGGCCGCCCGGGCGGCGGGCGAAATCAGGTTGGCCAATGACAGCCCGAAGGTGCCGAGGCCGCCGACGCGCATCCATTCGCGCCGGGAAAGCAGCGGGCCGGGACAATGGGCGGGGTGGCGGAACATATTGGCGAGCCCGACCCCGACACGTCGGGGGAGACGTGGAAGAGGTCTATGGCTTGCCGGCAGACTCCGCCGGTCGGGACCGCGAGGCAAGCCAACGCTCGGGTCCCCTCGCGCCGAGGTTTACCGCCCGCCCTTGCAGACGGGGCAGGTGCCGGCGCTGTGGCCGAAACGGGCCTTCAGGTAATCGTGGTTGGCGGCGGCGGACTTCGGGGCATGGGCGTCCACGGTGGCCTGCATTTCCTTCAGCAGCTCGGCCCAGGTCCGAGGTTCCCAGCCGTGGGGTTGGCGCGGACCGAATTCGAGCCGGGCCTCGGCCGGTGGTTGGGCTGACTTCAGGAAGTCGTCGAGGTGTCGCGCGGCGGTGTCGAGGAAGTAGGTGTCGGCGTCGCCCATCCACAGGTGGATCTTGCCGCGGAGCTTGGGGCCGACCTCGGTCCAGTGCTTGGCCAGGTGATCGCGGAGGTCGTAGCGGCGCCAGACGTTCGCGACGTCGCGGTCCAGCGCGCCGGTCCGGGCGTCCCAGATGAGGGCGGGCCGGCCGCCGGCGGTGCGGGGTCCGTAGGTGGCGTTCCAGGAACCCCATTGGCCGCCGGAAAACGCGTAGCTGTCGTGGAGCCCGAGGACATTTTCGAGCTGGGTTTCCTGCCGCATCGTGAAGCGGGTTTCGCCGTTCACCTCGCGGGCGCACGGACGTTCCAGGCCGGCCGCGTTCACGAAGGCGTTGGGGTTCGCGTAGAGGTCAACGAGCTGGAGCGCGCGGAAGTCGGCGGGATCGGGATAACCGCTCCAGCAGCCGCCGAAGAGGTCGGGGTAAAGGACCTGCAAGGCGAGCGACACCC
>JBEISV010000410.1:0-4413 GCA_040375265.1 Verrucomicrobiales bacterium | reverse complement strand
CGTATTCGTCATACCAATCGAAGGCCTCTTGTGGGATGGGGGAGGGGGCGCCGGTCCCTGCTTCGGGAAGGTCAGAGTGCATCGTGGTCATGGCAGTTCCTGATAGGATGGTGAATGGCTGGCGGCGGGAGTGTTCAACCGATTTTCCGGCCCGGCAACGATGACGTTGCCGGCTCGCGGCTGGCGTTTCCGGTCGGGTCGCCGGCCGTGGTGGCGCGGTGGCCGGAGGCATCTTCCATTTGCCTTCGGCCGATGGGCACGCACACTCCGCCCGGCGGCGGGCAAAATCCCTAGCCCACCGGCCAGCGCAATCAACCACCCTCGGCTCGTTCCACGCCGCTGGGCAGACTCCAGACCTGATGAAATACGGCTACCTCATTGACATGGACGGCGTCATTTACCGGGAGAACCAGCTCATTCCCGGGGCCACCGACTTCGTCTCCGCCCTGCTCGCCACCGGCACGCCGTTCCTGTTCCTCACCAACAATTCCGCGCCCACCGCGGAAGACTTGGCGGTCCGGCTCCGCCACCTTGGCGTCCACGGCCTTTCGCCCAAGCACTTTTACACCTCGGCGATGAACACCGCCGATTTCCTCGGCGAGACGCATCCGAATTGCACCGTGTTCGTGGTCGGCGAAGGCGGCCTCGTCGCCGCGCTGCACGAGCACAAGATCGCGAATGACGCCATCAGCCCCGACTACGTGGTGGTCGGCGAAGGTTCGGCCACGACCGACAAGCTCGCGAAGGCGCATGAGCTCATAGAAAAAGGCGCCCGCCTACTCGCGACCAATCCCGACAACTGGTGCCCGGTTTCCAGCCAGAAGACCCGGCCCGGCGCCGGCGCGTTGGCTGCCTTCCTCGAGTCTAGCACCGGCCGGCGGGCCTACTATCTGGGCAAGCCCAACGGCTACATGTTCCAGCGCGCCCGGCGGAAGCTGGCGGACTCGCTCGGCAAGGTGGAACAGGTCGTCATGATCGGCGACACGATGGAGACCGACATCCGCGGCGCCGTGGAATCGGGCCTGCTCGGTTACCTCGTGTTGACCGGCTCCACCAAGCTGGAGGACGTCGGCGATTACGTTTACCAACCCGCACGCATCCTCCAGAGCGTGGCGGAACTCACGGCCGAGATTGTGACCGGCGAACCGGTTTCGACCCCGTCCGAAAACACCCAGTTCACCGGCCGCAGCAGCTCCAATCGTCACGGCACGCGGCATCAAACCGACGTCCTGGCCCTGCACAAACCGCGGCCCCGGCCGGCGATGACGAAGTAGTCACGGCCACCACCCCAGGATGGGCCGGGGCGCCTACTTGGCCGGCTTTTGGTGGAACAGTTCTTCGCCCTTCAGTCCGGTCAGGCGTTCGACGCCCTTCAGCAGGCGGAACAGCGCGACCATCATGATGGCGGTGCTGGGCAGTGCGATCACGGGCCAGGAAACCCAGTTCAACCGGCCCAATTGCTCGGCGTTCTCGGTGGAGCCGGGGGCGGCGGTGACGATCCACCGGGCGAGGAAATAATTGAGCACGGCACTGAACAGGAACGAACCGGCGATCAGCCAGGACGCCCGGGCCAGTTCCCGCTCGAACTCCGCCTCGTTGCGGTTCGCCGCCAGCGCGGCCCCGATCTTGCCGGTGTCGAGCACCTGGTCGTTGTAGAGCATCTCGCGGACGAGCGGCTGCTTGGTCCGCAGGGTCAGTGGCACGGCCAGGCCCAGCAGCAGCGGGATGGCCGCTTCCTTCACGGCGAACCAGAGGTTGTCGATCTTCATCAGGCCGAAGCCGCCCGTGAGCAGCGTGCTGGC
Source organism: Verrucomicrobiales bacterium (assembly GCA_040375265.1). Taxonomy (GTDB): domain Bacteria; phylum Verrucomicrobiota; class Verrucomicrobiia; order Limisphaerales; family UBA9464; genus CAIWAH01. The sequence goes on along the minus strand of JBEISV010000410.1, from coordinate 2,611 downwards.
GATGCCCAGCACGGAGAAGACGTTCCACTTGCGCCGTCGGACCAGGTCGTAGGTGCCGTAAACCAGCGGGATGCTGACCGCCACGACCAGCGCCAAAGCCGGGCCAAGCCGCTCGGGTTTGCTGAGCTTCGTGAGCAGCAGGCCGGGCAGGATGGCATTGCAGATCAGATTGACCCAGATGTTCTCCTTCTGTGCCGGCCGGGCGTTGGCCGGTGCCGGCGGCGTTGGGCTTGCTTCAGGCGTCATGCGTTCCAAGAGTCCGGGAGACTTTGCAAGACCACCCCTCAACTCAACCGGATTCGTCCGCGGAATCCGGGGAAGAACCGATGATTTCGCCGGCCCGGCTCCGGTGGCTGCGTTGCCGGATGCTGGCGCGACTGGGCTGGCTGGCGAGCCCGGTGTCGGTGGCCCTTTGGGTCGGCGACCGGACCTGGGCGCGGGTGGACGGCCCGCTGGCGGCGCTGGGTTCCGTCCGTCTGGAACAGTGGGTGGCGTTGGTCCAACTGGCGTTGCACGGCTGGTTGCTTTGGCAGGCGCGGAAACCGGAGCCCGCCGATCCGGCCGGACTCAACCCGCCAGCAGTTCCCGCCGCACCCGACCGTCGCTGAGCGCCATGGGCCGGCCCACGGGTGTTTGCAGCTCCTTCTCGGGATCCAGCCCGAGCGCGGCCTGCACGGTGGCGTGCAAGTCCTGCACCTTCACCGGCTGATCGGGGGCCTTCTTGTCGCCGCCCGGATCGGTGGCGCCGAAGACGTGCCCGCGCCGGAAGCCTCCGCCCGCCACGGCGACGGAAAATCCGTGCGGCCAATGGTCCCGTCCGCCGAGGGGATTGAGCGTGGGTGTCCGGCCGAATTCGCCGCCGCAGAGCACGATCGTAGACTCGAACAGGCCGCGGGCCTTCAGGTCCCGCAGCAGCGCCGCGAAGGCCGGATCCAGCTGGGCAACACGCCGGCCCTGAAGCTCGTGGTTGTTGGCGTGGGTATCCCAGCCGTCCAGCGTCACCTCCACGCAGCGGACGCCCTGCTCGATCAGGCGCAAGGCGGCGAGGCAGCCGCGACCGAACGGCGTGTCGCCATACGCCGCCCGCTGGCTGGCCGGGGCCTGGTTCACGTCGAAGGCGGCGAGCTGGGCCGAGCCCATGATCCGCCGGGCGCGTTCCATCGATTGCCGGTGCTGGGTGATGTTTTCGTCGAGGCCCGGCGCGCGGTCCCGGGCGAAGGCCTGTTCCACCACCGCAACATCGGCGAAGCGCCGTTCCTGCCGGGCCGCGGACACGGTGGATGCGACGTCCTGCACCGGGCTTTTTGGGTCCTGCAACTTGAAGGCATCGAACGCCGCGCCCAGGTAGCCGCCCCGGGCCGGCCATTGGTCCGACAGGATGGAAATGTGTCTTGGCAGGTCCATCGCCTCGTCAGGCATCTGGTGGCAGAGCACCGCGCCCAAGGCCGGATGCACCAGCGTCGTGACCGGCCGGTAACCGGTCTTCATGTTGTAAACCGCCCGCTCGTGATCGGCCTCGGGACTGACCACGGAACGGACGAGCGTCACGTCGCCCATCATTTCGGCGAGGTGCCCGAAGCCGTCTGCCAGTCGGACTTCGGGCAAGGCGGTGCGGATGGCTTTGGTCCCGAACGCGATCTTGCATCCCGGGATGCGGGTCGAAAGTCTCCAGCTGGCTGGGCCCACCGGCCAGCCACAGAATGATCACTGACCTGGCCGGACGGCCGCGGGGAGCACGCTCCTCGGCGCGGGCCAACTGGCGGGCGATGGGCGTCAGCCACGCCAGACTGCTCCAGCCGGTCAGCTTGAGCAGCGTGCGTCGCGAAAGATGCTCCGTGGAGCCGCAGCTGCCGGTGCCGGAGAGTGGGGATGAGTTCATCGGTCCGTGGAAGAGTCAGTGGTTCCAGGAAAACTCCGTCGAATTGAGCAGGGTCCAATACAGGTCCGCCATCCGCTCGGCGCGTTTACCGGTGCCGGACCGAAGGCGTTCGGTGAAGTGCCGCAGCTCCTCCGGGCTGGGCCGCCGGGTCAGGACTGCAAGGTAGGCAGTCTCCACGGCGATCCGGTGGTTCTTCGTCACCGTGCCGATGCGGGTGGCGGCATTGAAGACGAGGTCTTCCTTGGTTCGTTCGTGCACGAGTTGGCCGTTCATCAGGATGAGCCGTTGCGGGATGGTTCCGCTGAATTCGTCGAACTCGTCGCGGCCGAGGTCGCCGAAGCGGGTCACAAAATCCTTTTGCTGGAAGTGGCGGATCACGCGCGCCACAACATGGGAATCCGCATCAATCGTCCGCAAGTTCGACGCCTGCAGGATGCTGCCGGCCACCTGTTCCGGGCGCAGGCGGGTCAGCGGGAACACAGCCCACCCGGATTCCGCTCCGGGTGCCGGCGGGCTGGCCGGTTTGCCGCGGCTGTCGAGCTGGAACACCCGCGTGGCCGCAATTAGCCGCAGCAGCCGCTGGAGATCGAAACCGTGGGCGATGAGGTCGTCCGCCAGCGTTTCGAGGCCCGGCGGAAACGGACCGTCCAACGGCAGCGAATCAATCGGCTTCACCAGCGGCCGGTTGAACAGCAGCGCCCAGGCGCGGTTCACCAGCGTGCGGGCAAACGG
>JBEISV010000295.1:0-6022 GCA_040375265.1 Verrucomicrobiales bacterium | reverse complement strand
GTGGGCGAGCGTGAAGATGCCGATCAGCTTGAAGAAGTCCGCCAACTTCGCGGCTGCCAGCGCCAAGGCGGCGAGGAACAGGAGATGATCCCAGCCGGTGAGGATATGGTGGACACCCAGCCGCACGTAGGCGCCGAACGGTGTGCTGGCCGACCCGGGCTGGAAGTCCGCGAGCGCTTGGGTGGCGGGCGGGGTATTCGTGGCGGCGCCAGGCGCCGCGGCGGTTCCCGCGCCGGGAAGTTCCAACGCAAACGGCAGATCGGCCCGCACCAACCCGGCGGCCAGTTCCTTGCGGTCGGCGCCTTTCACAAGCAGGGCGTAGGTCACATCCCACGGCACGCCCGGGGCGTAGTTTTGCCCGCTGAGCGTCGCGTGGCCGAAGGTGATTTCCCGGGGCGCACCGGCCGCAAACCGGAACTCGAGGTCAAACGCGGCGTGCGCCTGGTCGAGATATGGGGCCGCGTCCGTCGGGCTGGTCTCGCCACCGTCGGTGACGAGTTGTGAATCGAGCACCTCACCGGGCAGCGGTGCGCCGTCGCCATGCACCTGTAAGGCTTTCAGCAGGTAGTTGCCGTGCTTTTCCAGAGCGCCGGTGAGGACGTCGAGCGCGGGCACCCGATTGGTGTCGAGGTTCTGGACGACCGCAATTTCCCGCAGGGTCGCGCTGACCCGCATCACGAGGCGGTTGGTCTCCACGACCACCCACCAGGAATTCTGGAGAAACGGATGTGCCGCCCCCCGGAACGGGCTTAACCCGGCCACCAGCAACCACAGGAAAAGAAGGCGCCCTGACACGGGCGCGATTCTGCCCGGCCGGGCCACCGAAGGAAGCGTCCAGTCCGTTGGGCGGGCTAGAATTCACTGCCGTCCTTACCGACGGCTTACTCGCCCGCCGGGCGGAGTTCGGGCCATTTTTGCAGGCGGCGAAGGAGCGCCTGGTGCGAAATGCCGAGCTTCGCCGCGGCCCGGCGGATGCCGCCGTTGGTCTCAACGAGGGCGCGACGCACCATTTCGTATTCCTGCGCTTCCAGCGGGGGAAGTTCGCGCGCGGGTGTGACTGGCGCGGGGGCTTCAGTCGGCGCGACAGCTGGCGAGGTGGCGGGCACGGCTGCGGGAAGCGGTGCGGCCGCGGGCGTTGCCAAGGCCGCGGGGCGAGCCTGCTTGAGCCAGGCCGCGTCGAGGGCCAGCCAGGCAACGTCGGGCGGAGTGCGCAGGAGCGACCGTTCGAGCAGGTTGCGCAGTTCGCGGATGTTGCCGGGGTATTCGTAATGGCGCAGGGACTCGCCATCTTCGGGCAGGAGCTTGGGCGCCTTCCGGCCGTATTTCACGGCAAGCTGGTTGAGCAGCCGTTCCGCCAGGGCGGGGATTTCCTCGCGCCGTTCGCGTAGGGGGCGGCAGGTGGACCGTGAACGAATCGAGCCGGTAGAGCAGATCCTGCCGGAATCGCCCGGCGGCCACTTCGTCCGGCAGCGAGCGGTTGGTCGCGGCCACGACGCGGCCGGCGAACTTCTTGGTCACCGTGCTGCCAAGCGAACGGTATTCGCGGGCTTCGAGGAACCGAAGCAGCTTGGCCTGCAATGGCAGCGGGACTTCGCCGATTTCGTCGAGGAACAGCGTGCCGTCCTTGGTGGCACCGGCGAGGCCTTCCCGGGCCTTTTCCGCGCCGGTGTAGGCGCCGCGTTCGCTGCCGAAGAGTTCCGCCTCGAACATTTCCGCGGGCATGGAGGCGCAGTTCACGGCCACGTAGGGCGTCGTGGCGGCCTGGCTGGCAAAGGTCCATTGGTGCAGCGCCTGGGCGGCGACGTCCTTGCCGACGCCGGTTTCGCCGGTCAGCAGCACCGTGGCCGCGGGGTGGCGGGCGGCCTGTTGCAGCAGTTGGGCCACTTCCCGCATCGCCGGGCTCACAACGACCATCTCGCCGGGCGGCAGGCCGGTCTTGAGGTGGGCCAGCCGCGTGCGGGCGCGCCGCAGGCAGGCCGCGAAGGCGTCGGCGTCGATGGGCTTGGAAAGGTAGTCGAACAGCCCGTGGCGGGTGAGTTCGACGGCGTGGGCGAGTTCCGGCAGGCCGGTCAGCAGGATCGCGGTCTGGGCCGGATTGCGTTTGGCCAGCTCGAAGTAGAAGTCGAAGCCCTTGCCGTCCGGCAGGTGGTTGTCGAGGACGATGACATCGAAGCTGCGCCGGCCCAATGCCGCGCGGGCCTCACGGAGATTTCCGCAATGCAGGGCGTCCCCGCCCGTTTCGCGGACCACGGTGGTCAGCATCTGGGCGAAGCCGGCGTCATCCTCGACGAGCAGGCAGGAGTATTCGCGGGCGGGAGCGGGAACGGGGGAACTCATGCGGGGAAAGTTTGGGCGGAGGAAGTCAGTTCGGGAAGCCGCACGTTCATGGGATTCCGCCCGGTTATTCGACGCGGACCCGGTAGAAGGCAGCCGCGGTGGCCGGGGCGACGTTGGTGAACGCCACGGAGTCTCCCGTGCCGTCCAGCACGGCCAACGTGGTCCAATTGGTGGCCCCGAGCGCGCCGGCGGTTTCCAGCCGGTAACGGGCGCCCAACGCCGACGGGAACGAGAGCACCGGGGCTTCGCCGAGCACGCGGGCGGCCACCAGCGGCGGCGGGACGTCCGTGACGAGGCGGTAGTTCAGATGGGCTACGCCGCGGGTGTTGCTGGCGCCATCCACAACCACGAGGTAGGTCCGATCCTTCGCGGCCGGGAACTCCAGGCGGCTGGTCAGCCCGTTGGTTCCGGAATTGTGGTCGCACGCGACCGGAACGAGCCCGGCGTAGCCGATCAGGGGCGGTTCGAACGTGTAGACCGCCAGCACGGTGTCGAAGTCGCTGCCCTCGGTGTCGAGCACCGCGGTGCCGCTTGCTGGCGGTTGGTAGGCGAACCAGTAGGACGCGGTGCCGACCACGCCGCAGTGAAGCGGTTCGTCCGGATCTCGCCGGGCGAACACGGTGTTGAAGATCTGGGAACCGCTGTAACCGCGGGTGACCCCAGCCTGCCGGCGAACGCCGCTGCGCGCCACCCCGCTGTTCTGGCCGGCAGCCCCGGCCAAGCCGAAGTCGAGCGCGTCGACGGGCTTGTCCCGCGCCAAGGCCGCGGACTCGCCCTCGGTGTTGATCTGGATTTCGACGGGCGCGGAGTAGACCTCGTAGTCCTTGGCCTCCTTCAGCTTCACCTCGAGCTTGTATTCCCCCACGTTGGCCCGGGAGAAGTTGGGAATGACCAACACCGGTCCCTCCGCCCCGTCGATGTCCTCGTCATTGAAATACCATTCCAGCTCCACCTCCTCGGAACTGGTGACGTCCACGGAAAGCGTCAGCGTGTCGCCGGCGTTCACCGACCGGTCGGCATCGCTGCTAAGGATCAGCGGCACCGGCTGGGCGTAGGGCCACATCTGCCACGTCAGGCTGACCAAGCCGTTGGCGCCGGCAGCGCCATCGATCGCGATCTCGTAGCGGACCCCGGCCCGGACACCGAACTTCACCCAACTGGCCGCGCCGGGACTCGGATGATCGTCATCCTGTTCGACGATTCGCTTCAATCCGTCGAACGGCTTCAGCGGATCGGGCGGGCCCGGCGGGCCACCCTTCATCTCCCGTTCGTAAGCGTAGGCCGACAGCAGCGTGTCGAACCCGCTGCCCGCCGTGGAAAAGGTCACGACGCCATCGGTGGTGGGAATCCAAGACACCCAGACGGAAGCCCTGCCCCGCTTGCCACCATGCCGAGGTTCCGACGGTTCCCGCGTCGCGCCGGCGCTATTTGCCGTGCCGCTGCCGTTGTCCCCCACCAGCAGGCCGCGGGCCGCGAAGGCATCCGCAATCGGCAGGTCCGCGGCCACGCCCCGACCTGAGGTCAGCAGCGCGACGCCGACCAGCGCACGGAGAACATTGGATTTCAGGCGACGAAACATGGAACGGACCGGCGGAAGTTAACCTCCGGGGCGGCCCCGACTCAAGGCATCGCCCCGCGACTTCGGTCACGCAAGGGCAGCCGGGATGCCACGGGACGCCGGGAAGGCGAAATGGCTCAATTCACGCCCTTCTCGGTCATGCGCGCCGGGCGTCCGCTCCGGAACCGGACCACGCCCGGTCCGGTCCCGCACCGGCGGCCGGAGCTTTCTCTGGCCAAGCCCGTTGGCGCTCCGTGAGCCACGTTGGCCAAAGAAAAATCCCCGGCCCGGGTGTCGGGCCGGGGATTTGCGGAAGGATCCGGTCGGTGTTCGGCGGCTATTTGCTGAGGAAACCCTTCGGGCGTTCGGCCTTGGGAGCCGGGAACGGCAGGGTGTCCGGCGTGACCCGGACGTCCGTCGTCAGCTTGAGGGGGGTGGCGGCGCCGACGTCGTAGGTGAGTTCGAGGAAGTAGGCGGTCCAACCCTTGGTGGCGGGAGTAATCTGGGCGGAATAGGTGCCGTCCGCGTTCGGGGCGACGGGAGTGGAATGGTAGATCGGGCCGGCGACTTCGAGGCGGAAATCGCGCACGGCAGCGTTATGGGCCTGCCAGAGGAGCACCTGCTTCGGCTTGTCCTGGGCCGTGACCGTGAGCGTGCCGCCGGCGCCGTGCTTCCAGCTAAATTGGGGCAGCGGGAGTTTGTTCGCGGTGACGTGCTGCCAGGCGAGCAACGTTTCGTAGGCGTCGCTGTTGCGCATTGAATGGTCGGTGTTCGGCACGTAGCGGAGATATTTCGGGCCGACGAGCTGGTCGAAGTAGAACTGCGAGGAGTCGGGCAGGAAGAACTGGTCGCCGCAGGCGTTCAGGATGAGCTTGGGCATCGTGAGGCGATCGCGGTAGCTGAACGGGTCCTCGATGGCATAGAGCGCCTTCGATTCGGGAGTGCCGATCCAATCCATGATCTTGTGGTCGGTGTAGTTGCCGACCGCCGGGGCGAAGAATCCGTAGGCCTGGTAATGATGCTTCATGGATTCCTCCACGTTGAGCACGTCGATCACGATCGGGGCGATGGCCACCACGCGGTCGTCCACGGCGCCGGTGGTCCAAGTGGTCCAGCCGCGCTTGGAGCCGCCGGAGACGACGAACTTGTCGACGGTAGCCTTGCCGCCGGCCTCGCTGCCGAGGAATTCGGTGATGGTATCCATCGCGCGGACCGCGGACTTGGTCATCGGCAGCCGGGCGGGCCATTTTTCGTCACCGGTGCGGAGGAACTTGTCCCAGGTGTAGGCAATCAGGTCATCCTCGAGGCGTTCCTGGCCGTCGTTGCCGAAGATGAGCGTCTGGTTCGGCACCATCTTGAGTTCGGCGACCACGGACTTCGTGGCCTTGGCGATGCGGATCAGTTCGGCGGAAGGGGTGGGTGGCTTGACGCCCTTGTTGTTGCCGCCGGAGATGAACAGCAGCGCGGTGTCGTGGGCCAGGTTGTCCGGCTTCACCACGAGCAGCCAGTGGTCCCACTTGGTCCGGTTGACCTCGTTGGTGGTCAGCCATTCCTGGGACGTCATCTTGATCGCGTAGCCGGTGGCACTGTCGTCCCGCAGCGAGATGGCCATCTGCCATTGAAACGCGGAATCCGGCTTGGCGACGTAGCGGTCGAGCGCGGTGACGGTGGCGCCGGAACGGGATTTGGCGACGGCGGGCAGGCAGCCAAGCAGGCTCAATCCGGCGGCGGCCCCGAGGAACAGTGAACGCAGCGAACGGTGGGACATGGCGGAGAGCGTGACGGGGGATGGCGAAGGCGGGCGAGCGAAAAGCCATCCCGAAACCGGGTGACGTAGGAAGGCCGGCCCCGACGAAAATCAGGACCGGCCGCCATGACACCAACACAGGAACACCGACGGAAATTACTGGGGCACGAGCCGGAAGAAGTTGGCGGTCTCGCCGGTGCCGACCTCGAACGAGCCCGCCGCACCCGCGGGCGTTGACTGCCCGGCGGCGGTCCAGGCGCCTCCCAATGTGGCGTTCGATTCGATGCGGTAAACTCGGCCGGGAATCGCCGTCCATTTCAGGAGAAGCGCGCCGTTGACCAACTCCGCTTGGCCAAGAGCCAACGAGCGGACATCTACGG
>JBEISV010000318.1:0-5644 GCA_040375265.1 Verrucomicrobiales bacterium | reverse complement strand
GGTCACGTAATCATGCCCGCCGGTCGAGGTGGCGATGCCGTCGAAGAAGTTCTCGTAGAAGTCGGCCTCGCCGTCGCCGTTCTCGTCGTGCAGGCGCGTGATGCGGTCGCGGCCGAGCACGAAGACCTTGCCGTCACGCACCTTGAGGCCGAGCGGCTGGAACAGGCCCGTGGCGTAACGCTGCCACTTCAGCTCGCGCAGGGAATCGTCAATGCCCGTCACCCGCCACACGTCGCCATGAATCGTGCAGACGTAGCCCGCGCCGTCCGGCGTGAAGTCGATGCCTGAGGCAAACAGGAGCGCCTTCGCCGGGTTGTCGTAAGGCAGCGTGAGGGTGTCCACCGCGAGGAAGTCGGCGTCGGCTCCGCGCTGGCCGCGGGTGGTGAGGGCGGGCCAGTCGGATTTGCTCGGCTTGGCCAGTGCTTCAAGGCTGTGACCAAGTTCTTGAGCTTTGACCCAACTTGCCAATGCGGTGCGGAGGTTCGGCGTGCCTCGCCAAAGAAAGATCGAAAGCTGTAATGGCAATTCACCGGCTGTGAGCGTGACGAAGTTTCGTCCCCCAACGTTGTCCACGTCGTTAATGCTGGAGGGGATTGGCGCGCCGGTGACGGCCGCGACCGAAAGCACTCCGGCGGATTCGTTGCTGTCGAACGTGTCGGCCGCTCCGCCGCCTTGCTGGGCAATGCCGGTTCCGAACCCAGACACCCAGCTGGTGCCAGGAAAATGGCCGCCAGCCATGAGGCTCAACCGCTCGCGACGTGCGCCAACCAACAGGCTACGCCGAAACACCATCCCGGCCGGAGATGGAAGCGTCTCCACCCGCTCAAGGACGCGCACGCCGTTGAGTGTGTATTCGAGCACGGGACCGCCTTGTCCGCGGTGCAGGCCGATGAATCGCCGGTTTCCGGAATGAGGCTGCTTCTCTCCCAACGAAGTGAATGCCGTCGTGCCGTCGATCTTTGGCATCCCGATCAACCCAAACCTTCCCGCATCGAACTTCAGGAATCCGCCGGTCCACGCCGCGCGCAGCGTGCAGGTTTCCGTGTCGTAAACCACCGCGCCTTCGCCGTGCTCGCCCACGCGGATCGTCAGCGCCTTGGCGATCACCGAGCCGTCGGGCAGGCGCAGGTTCGACGCGAGGAACGGCCCCACGTCGGTGTCCTGCCAGCGGTTATCCACCCAGTCCTTCTCGCCCTGCGTGCCTGGCTCTCGGCCGGACACTGCGGGCTCACCCGCCTTGGCGTTGGGTGCGATTTCCGGCTTCAGCGGCTTCACGCCGCCGACCGCGGGCGCCTTCGGAGCGCCGGTCTCCGACCCGGCGCGTTGGGTTTCCTCAGTTCGCGCCGGATCGGAGATCGGCGCTCCATCGTCAAAGTTCCACACCGCCAGCGCCGTCGAATCCTTCTGCGCCGCGTCCGCCGGCAGGCCGTTGATCGCGCGCAGACCGCGGCTCACCCGCACGTCGTCCACGAAGCCGTCGCAACCCAAGCCGCCTTCCACCAGCCGGCCGATGGCGAATTGCGCCGCCGAACCATCGCTCTCGTGGGTGCGGGTGATGCGGGTCTCGTTCGCCTGCCTGCCATCCACGAACAGCCGGACATGCGTGGCCGAAAACTGCGCCGCGACGTGATGCCACTGGCCATCGCAGACGTTCACGCCGGAGCGGACCTCCGCAGGGGAATTGCCGGGCGAGTAGAAGCTCAGCTCGCCAGCGCCGGCATAGGTGTAGAGTTCCCAGTGCGTCGGCGACGCCTTGGCTTCGCTGGCAGCGAGGATGTTGAAGTTGTCCACACCGCCGAGCCGCACCCACGCCTCAATCGTCATCGGCAGTTGACGGAAGCCTGGCTGGCCGTCCAGCAACACGCCTTGCACCCGTGTAAGCAGGGCTTGGCCAAACTTCCCTGGAGCGAATGGACCCGGACCCTTGTTCTCCAATCCGGCGCGTCTCGGTGAAACTGCCCGTGCCGGGTCGGAGACCGGCGCTCCAACTGACGCGGACTTCTTGCGCGCCGGCACCGGCGAGGGTGCTTGCGCCGCTAACGGCGCGAGTTGCTCCAAGCCGGCCAGTTCCTTCTTCAGCTTCACCTCGGCGTCTTCCTCGGTGTGGCCGATGATCCCAACCGGGCCGCGCCAGCCGCTGGCATTCACCAGTTGGAGCAGCCGCAATTCCTCGTCGCCGGTGCCCAGCGGGATGATCTTTTTCCCCGCCTTGTCGCCATCACGGACCATGCCGTTCAGGTTCAGCGCGAGCAGGTGCGGCTGAAGGATGCGGAATTGTTCCGCGAAGTCGTCAAGGTGCGCGTGGGCGTGGTGGAAATTGTAGACGCTGCCGACGTTCGTGTGCCCGGCCGCCTTGAGTTTCGCGATGATCGTGACCTGGTTGGCCGGCTCGCCGAACCAGCCGAGGTGATTGTAGAGCGCCACGGTGCTGCCAAGCCGCTTGGCTTCGGCGCAGATCGGGGCAAGCGTCGTCACGGCGCCGTCGAGCTTCAGGGCGAGTTTCGCGGCATCCGGTTCCGGTTCGGTTCCCATCGTAACCCAGAGCTGGGGATGGATTTGGTTCCGCTCCAGGCAGGCCAGGATCGCCTTTGCCTCGTCATTGAGCGCGGCGGGGAACCACCACGCGGTGAGTTCGATGCCGTGCTTCCGCATCGTCGCGACCTCCGCGTCGAAACTTGGGATGTGCTCCGCCCGCCAGTCGTAGGCCAGGCGCTTCACGCCGAGGCGGTCGAGCATCGCGGCGCGTTCCTCCGGTCCGCGCTTCTGCGAGTCGAACGGCACAATGCACCACGCGACCAGGTTGGTGCGGGCGAAATTGCCGGTGGCCGGCAACGCGGCGTGAAGGCGGGCGGAACGGTCCGCGGCCAGGGCAACAAGGAGGCTGAGCAGCAGGCGGCGCATGGCAGATGCCCGAAGTCTGCCGGCGCGCCCCGCCTTGGCGAGCGTGCAGTGCGACCAGCAGCGAATCGGGACGAAGCCGGCCCCGCCCCTATTCCACGCCGCCCATCCAACGTTTCACCGGCTTGTTCAGCAACAGCAGGAGCACGCCGGTGACGCCGACCACGCCGACGACCTGGAGAAACTTCGCGGACATGGCGGCCGTGTTGTCGCCCGTGACTTCGCCGGCGAAGAGGCCCGCGATCAGGTTACCCACCGAGGCCGCGAGGAACCAGATGCCCATCATCTGGCCGACCAGCCGCGGCGGGGCCAGCTTGGTCACGGAACTGAGCCCGACCGGGCTCACGCAGAGTTCGCCGAGGACGTGCAGCAGGTAGGTCAGCACCAGCCACGAGGGCCAGACCGGCCCGTGGGCCAAAGCCCGCTTCGCCGCCAGCGCCACCACGATGAATCCGGCCGCCAGCAGCAGGAGCCCGAGGGACATTTTCACGGCCAGCGACGGATTGCTTCCGCGACGTCCCAACGCCAGCCAGACGGCGGCCGCCACCGGCGCGAACGTGATCACGAACACCGCCGGCAACGTCTGGAACCAACCGGTTGGAATCGTCCAATTCAAGGCTCCGATCAGGCGTTCGGTGTGGCGTTCGGCAAACAGGTTGAGCGAGGAGCCGGCCTGCTCGTAGCCCGCCCAGAACAGCGCCGCGGAGACGAAGAGCAGCACGATGACCCCCAGGCGGCCCTTTTCGGTCGCGGTCAGCCCGGCGAACAGGAACGCCCAGAGAAAATACGCCGCGGCCAAACCAACCAGCACCACGGTGGTGTTTTGGGCGAGCCAGACGGGGTTGAGCTTCAGGACGCCGGCAAATGCCAGGACCGTCACCAGCGCGCCCACGCCGAGCGCGGCCCACAGCACGGTCCAGTCGCTGCGCGTGGCGGCGCCGCGGTCGGCGGGCGGGGCCCCGGCCGAGCCGAGGTGGTGACGCGTGAACCGGAACTGCACGAGCCCGAGCACCATCCCGATGCCGGCCGCGGTGAAGCCGTAGTGCCAGTTCAGCTTCTCGCCGAGGGCGGAACACACCAGCGGTCCCAGCGCCGCCCCGACGTTGATGCCCATGTAGAAGACCGTGAACCCGGCGTCACGCCGGGCACCGCCCTCCGGATACATCGCGCCGACCAGCGCGCTGATGTTCGGCTTCAACAGGCCCGTGCCGGCGACTACGAACAGCAGGCCGGCGAAGAAGAACGAGGCGTTCGGCACGGCCAGCAGGAAATGCCCGATGGCGATCAGGATGCCACCGAGCCACACCGCGCGTTGGGCGCCCAGCAGGCGGTCGGCGATCCAGCCGCCGGGCAGCGCCGCCAGGTAGACGCCCGCGGTGTAGAGCCCGTAGATGGCGGTTGCCGTCTTGTCATCGAGGCCCAGGCCGCCGCGCTGCACCTGGTCCACCATGAACAGCACGAGCAACGCCCGCATGCCGTAGTAGCTGAGCCGTTCCCACATCTCCGTGAAGAACAGGGTGTAGAGTCCGCGCGGATGGCCGGACGCCGCGGCCGGGGTGCCTTGCATGGGGACTAGGCTTACGCCGGAACACCCGGCGAGGTCGAGCGCCGGCACCGCTCCGTGGGCGCTTTTTCTTCATGGCCCGGATTGGCGCCTGTCAGCTGGAACGGCTTTTCGTCCGTGCCGGCGGATCGGTCCGCCGCTAGGTTTGACCCATGTCCCGCCGCGCCCTGCTCCTCCGCAATCCCGCCTCGGCGGGGTCCCGGGACCAGGCGGAACGGCTCAACCGGTTCACCCAGGCCCTGCGCGCCGGGGGCGTGGAATCCGAGGTGCGGCTCACCGGGCATACAGGCCAGGCGATGAGCCTCGCGGAGGAATTGGCGCCCGCGTTCGACCTGGTGATCGCGGGTGGCGGCGACGGGACGGTGCACGAGGTCGCGAGCGGCCTGGTGGCATCCGGCGCCGCGGTTCCGCTCGCCATCGCGCCGTTTGGCACGGGCAACGACATCGCGCAGATGGTCGGCCTGCCAGATGACGCCGCCGCCGTCCGGGCCATCGTCCAACCGACGCCCGTGGCGCTGGACACGGTCGAGGTCACTTGGCGCGAAGGCGGAACCGAGCGACGCCGGCACGCGGTGCTGTTCGGCGGCACAGCCTTCGCCAGTGAGCTGCTGAGGCAGACCACGCCCCGCGTCGTGCGGCTGTTCGGCCCGAAGCTGTGCTACTCGGTCGGCTTCTTCCGGGCCTTGGCGTCCTTTCGGCCGCCGACGCTCCGGGTCCGCACCGCCGCCGGCGAATGGACGCAGACCAACGGCGTGCTGGCCCTCGCCGGCAATGCGCGGCATGCCGGCGGAGGCATGATGCAGATCGGCCCCGGCGCTTCGCTGACGGACGGGCAACTGGAGTTCACCCTGGTCGAAGCGGTGGGACGCCTGGAACTCGCGCTCCAGTTTGGCCGCCTGCTGCGCGGCACCCATGTCCGGCATCCGAAGGTCCGGTTCTTCCGTGGCACCTGGATGGAGCTGGACGCCGACCCGCCGCAACCGCTGGCGATCGACGGCGAGGTCATCGGGATGACCCCGGCCCGCTTCGAGGTGCGGCCGAGGTCGCTGACGGTGCTGGGCAACCTTTGAGCACCCGACCAAGTGGCGGAACTTGGCCGCGTTTCAGAAGTCCCGTCGGCGCAGGCGGTCCAACTGCTCCAAACCCGCCATGATCGTGTCGTGGGGCAGGCCGAAGTCGATC
>JBEISV010000564.1:0-2923 GCA_040375265.1 Verrucomicrobiales bacterium | reverse complement strand
CCGAGTCCCGCCGCCCAGTGGCGCAATGCCGCGGGATCAAAGCCGGCGAGCAGGCGCGGCCACAGGCCCGCGGGCTGGCCGGGACCGGAGTAACGCGCGGCAAAGCGGTCGAGCGGTTCGCCGTGGGTGAGGTTGAGCCCGCCCCGGCCGGCGACGAGGAACTTCCGGCCGACGGACGGTTTGCCCTCGTAGAGCGTGACCCGAAGGCCGGCAGCCGCCGCGACTTCCGCCGCGCGCAAACCGGCCGGGCCGCCGCCGATCACGGCGAGTTGGGAGTGGGTGGGCAAAGGTGGCTAGCGTTTGAGTTCACCTTCCGAGAGTCGGTTAACGAAACTGACGAACGCAGCGATCGTCTCCCGTTGGGCGGCGGTGAATAGTTGGTAGCGATACTTCCGCGGTCCCGCGATGAAGTAGCTCAAGCAATTCGGTTCCTCGCCCGTTCGCAACCAATAGCTCATGTAGGCAGGCAAGTAATAGGTGAAGCCTTTGTCGTCGAGGAAGCTGAGTCCGCCGACGCCTCCAAACTTTTCGATCCACTCATCCCTGACCTCCCACCAATGCTGGTCCGTGTCCAGTTTCCGCGCCTGCTTGCGCTCCCGCATCGAGCCGTAATGATCAATGACCCACGTTTCGTGCAGGCTGACGCCGTGGCCACGGAGAATCGCGCCGAAGTCCCTGCGGATTCGTGCGAGCAACTCGCGCGCTTCCGGATCGTTGGGATTCGGCTTGGAATGCATATCGGGCGAAAATGCCGGTCGCGGACGCCAAGTTAAGGCGCTGGTTGCTCATCCACATAGACATCCCAACTCACCGGGATCCCAAGTTTTCCAAGGATCAGCATTTGCTCGGCGGTGAGGGATGGCCCGCCTTGGCCTTCGGATGTCCAAAAGCTGAAAATATCGAGTTGGCACCCAGCAGCGTTAAGCGCGGCCACCGCCTCCGCTTTGCCGTGCAGCTTGGCCAGAAGCGAACCGATATGCCCTTCGGTGTCATTCGGATCCACTGAAGACTCGGTGGAAAGAAGCCAACCGTTGTATTTGCGGGTCAGCTTACAGACAGAATGGGCGTCGCCCGTTCGGAAGGAATCGGTCGGTTCAAGGCCGAGCGTCTTGGAAATCTTTTCCGGATCCACCTCGTCGGAGAAGATTCGCAGCGTCGAATAGGTTCTGGTGCACATTGGAGGTGGGCGTCTCAGCCGCCGTCATTGGATTCAGAGTCTGACCGGACTTCAAGCATGCCGCACCGCCAACTGTGCGGTCACCGCACGACCGCCGACCGGAGCGCTTGCCGGCGCTGGGATGGCATCCGCAAGGGGCGAACGAATCTTGGCACACCGGGCGCTTAAGGGCTGACGCGACGCGGCCGATGCGAGAAAAAGGCCCGACGGCAATTTAACCCATGCCCAACACCCTCCCCTATCGGACCAACGGTCCGGCGCCGGACCGCCGAAACCTCATTTGCGGACTGCTGGCACTCGCGTTGGCCGGCCCGGCCCAGGCCCTCGACGACGTGCCCGAAGGCGCGTTGCTCTGGTTGCAGGGCTTCGACGGCAATCCGCCGACCCCGGGCTTCCGGGTGGACGGCACCGTGCTACTGCGCTCGGTGGACGACATCGCGAACATCGGCATCAACCTCAGCTCCGGCGCCATCACGAACTCCCCGACCGGCGAAATCCGCTCCGAGGTCGGCGTCTCCGGCGCCCGCTTCATCAACGGCTCCGTGATCAACCAGGGCCTCGTTCGCCTCGACAGCCTGACCACGTTCGGCGCTGCCAACGCGCGCTTTGAGAACTCCGGCCGTTTTGAGGTGGGGCCCGGTGCCCGCGCCCAATTCACGGGCAAGGGCGGCCGTTTCGCCCAGTTGGCCGGGGAACTGACCGTGGGTGACAGCGGCTTCGAGCTTTACGATGGCCAGTTTGAATTCTCCGGCGGCGTGGTCTCCGGGCAACCGCTGTTTTTCCGCACGGCCGTGAAAGGTCCCACCGCCGGCCAACCCTTCCGGCCGCGGCTGGTGGGGCCCAATGGGAGCTACGAAGGTCCGCTGGCCGTCGGCTTGCACTTGCGGGCGCTGAGTGCCGTCGGCTTCGGCGGCGACACGGCGGTCACGCTCATCGGCGCCGGCGAACTGGCCGGGCATCTGGAAACCGCGTCCTTCAGCGGCGGCACCGTTCACCTCGCGGTGGCGGCGGGGACGTTGCACGTCCAGGCCGGGGGCCAATTCACGGTGGGTGTCCCCACGCTCCTGAGCGGCAACTGGGTCAACGAAGGGCAACTGCAACTGGGTGGCGACCTGACCGTGAACAACGGCGCGGGCACGGCGACGAATCGGGCCGGCGTGCGCGTTTCACCCGGGCGCACCTTGGCGTTCCAAGGCGGCTTCCGCCATGAGGCGGGTGAACTCAGCCTGCTGGGCGGCACCTTGGTTGCGCCCGGCGGTTTCACCGTGGCGGCGGCAGTTGAGGAACTGGCCGGGGAGATCCGGGGCAGCGTGACCAACGCGGCAGCGGCGACCCTAAGCCAGGCCTTGGGCGGGCTGCGGATCGTCGGGGCCTGGGCCAATCAGCCGGATGGCGTGATGCGCTGGGTCCTGTCGGAACCCGAGCTGGAAGAGCCGATGCTGATGGTCTCTGGCCTCGTCGCGGCGGGCGGAGAAGGCAGGGTGGAACTGGAAAGCGGTTTCGTTCCGCCGTTGGGCGCACGGTTTCCGTTAGTCCGTTTCGGGGAGTTCAGTGGCCATTTTTCGGGCTTCAGCCTGCCGCCGCTGCCCGCCGGCACGTTTTGGAATCTGGAGCGACAGGCCGACCGGTGGGACCTGCTGGTCCAAGATGAACCCGCGCCGGGAACCCTGCGCATGACGTCGGAGGACACCGGCGAAGCCTTGGAATTGACCGGGACGCCGGGCCCGTCGGCGACGCTGTTTCAGT
>JBEISV010000521.1:0-3259 GCA_040375265.1 Verrucomicrobiales bacterium | reverse complement strand
GGCGACGCCGCCGGCCGCGTGGATGAGGTCGATCGCGGTGCGGGTTGCCATCTTGGCCTTGGGCACCCAGCCGGCGCGGCCCTTCTTCAGATAGCGTTCGAAGGCGTCGTCGTAGGTCTTGCAGTAGCCGCCCTCGACCAAGGCCCGCGCGACGTGCGGACGGCCGGGCGAGAGGCATTGCGCGATGGTGAACACGGCCTCGGAGGTCAGGGGAACACCCTTCTGGTTCAGGCGATGGACCATGTCGCGGATGCGCTGCGAGCGGACCGCCTGGAAGCCGGCCAGGCGCGAGAGCAAGGCCGGTGACTGGGTGTTGAGCCAGTAGCCGAGGATGTGGACTTCCCGGCCCCGATGGTCGGCGGTGAATTCCGCACCGGGAATGAACTCCACGCCCTCCTTGGCGCAGGCGTCCGCCATGCGCGGGCATCCGGCGATGGTGTCGTGGTCGGTCAGGGCGACGGCCTGGAGCTTCTGTTCGGCCGCCCGCGCCGCCAATTCCTCGGGCGTGAAGGTCCCGTCCGAGAAGTTGGTATGAAGGTGCAGGTCGGCGAACATGGTGGGGAACAGACCGGAATTGCCGGCCGCGTCAAACCGCCGGGGTTTCCGACGAAGTCCGGGCCGGACGCAGGGTTTCCGCCTTCACCTTGTCGAGAATGCCGTTCACGAAGCGGCCGCTTTGCTCGGTGGAGTAGCGCTTCGCGATCTCGATCGCCTCGTTGATGCTGACCACGGGCGGAATGTCGTCGCGATGAAGAATCTCGTGGATGGCCATGCGGAGGATGTTGCGGTCCACGATGGCAATGCGGTGGAGGTCCCAATTTTGGGCGTAGCGTTGGATGACGTCGTCGAGGGTGTTGCGCTGCTTGAGGACGCCCCGCACCAACGCGTCGGCGAACATCCGGGTCGAGATTTCCTCGGTCGTCGGGGGCGGCAGTTCGATGGAGGCGCCGTAGGTCGGCCCGGTCTGGGATTCCTGGATCACGGCGATCCGGGCGGTGTCCCAAAACTGGTTGAGCGCCTCGTCGAGATTGTCCGACGGGTTCATGTCATACTGGAACAGAAACTGGAGGGCCCGCTCCCGGGCCTCGCGACGTTTGCGCATGGGAGCAGCATGGCGGAGCGGCGCGGACTCCGGAAGCGGTTTTTCGCCCGGCTCCTGCCTAGTCCTGCCCCGAAAAGTCCACCCGTCGCCGGCTTGGCTTGCACCGCCCGCCTGTTACCGTCCGCCCATCGCCATGAAACTCGCCTCGCTGTCCTGGATCGGCCTCGCGTTGCCGCTGGCCCTCGCCGCCGCCGAGAAGAAACCCGTCGACACCTCGAAGATTCCCCTGCCGGTGCCGCGCAAGGTGGACTTCGTGAAGGAAGTTTATCCCCTGTTCAAGGAGTCCTGCATTTCCTGCCACGGACCCGAAAAGCAGAAGGGCAAGTATCGCATGGACTCGAAGGAAGCTGCCTTCAAGGACACCGACTACGGCCCGACCATCGTCCCGGGCAAGAGCGCGGAAAGCGCGCTCATCCACATGTGCTGCAACCTTATCGACGAGATGATGATGCCGCCGCCCAGCGACAAGCCGGGCAAGTCCGAGCCCCTCACCGCCGAGCAGATCGGCATCCTGCGGGCGTGGATCGACCAGGGCGCCGAATGGGTGGCGGGCGCCGACAATTACGTGAAGCCGGTGACCTTCGAGGCCGACATCAAGCCGATTTTCCAGCAGGCCTGCGGGGAATGCCACGGGGCCGCGGCGCCCAAGGGCGAATTTGCCGCCGTCAGCCTCGAAGCGGTGCTCAAGGGAGGCAAGGGTTACGGCAAGGTCGTCACCGCCGGCGACGTGAAGAAGAGTTCCCTGATCACCATTGTCTCCGGCCAGGACGAGGACCTGCCGCAGACCGAGAAACATAAGCTCCAGCCCAAGCAGATTGAGCTCGTGAAGAAGTGGATCGAGCAGGGGGCGAAGTAATCCCCGGTTCCTCCGGGTTGATGAAGCGAGCCCTCACCATCGCGAAGTTGTTGTTGGCCACTTTGGTCGGGGCGGTGGCGCTTTGGGTCCTCGCGGTCATTGCCGTCCTTGTGCTGCCCTCGTCGTGCACCTCACTGCGACCGCCGGATGCGGAACTGCTCCGGCGGCACCTCGGATTGGAGTCCACCAACGGTTTCGCCCGCATCGAAATCAATTACCAACCGGCCCGCGAATGGACCGCGCGGTTTTACCTGGAGGCACCGGCGGCGCGAATTGAGCAACTGCTCGCTGAAGGGCATTTCATTCAAAATGGCAACCGCCAGACCAGTGAGACCATCCGCTTGGTTGCATTTCCCGCCGCACCTCCGCCGCCGCCCGTGACCGTCGCCCGGTTCTATTTTAAGGCCCCAAAGAACGGTGCGACGAGTTATCGAGCCGTTGTTGGGACGAACGGGATGCAACTGTGGATTCGGGTGCAGCGCGGCTGAAAACGGGTGATTTTGCTTGGGACCTCCGAAAGGCGCGCTTGCTGCCCCGCCCCTCGCCGCCCACCCTGCCGGCGCTTCGATGCTTGCATTGCTCACAGGTCTGGCCGCCGGGTTTCTCCATGTCCTCAGTGGTCCGGACCACCTCGCGGCCGTCGCGCCGCTGGCCGTGCGGGGGCATCGGCGGGCTTGGGTAGCAGGCTTACGATGGGGGTTGGGCCATTCGGCCGGAGTTGCGCTGGTGGGTTTGCTGGCACTGGGACTCCGGGAGGTGTTTCCCATCGAGGCGGTCTCCGCGTGGAGCGAGCGTCTGGTCGGCGTGCTGTTGATCGGCATCGGGCTCTGGAGCGTGCGCAAGGCGTTGCAGGTCCAAATCCACGCCCACGAACACGCCCACGACGGCAGTGCGCATCAGCACGTCCATTTTCATGTCCCCGACCACGGGCACTAAGACGCCGCCGCGCCGCACGTTGGCCTGGATCAACCACGCGACATGCTGGCGGTAGACGCGCTCGCGGGCGTCGACCAGACGGAAGTCGGCGGCGCCGAGGTCCGCGGCGCGCTTCGCGATCGCCGCGCGCTCCGCGTCGTTCAGGCCGGTTGTGCCCAGCACCACGGCGCGCCGCAGTTCGACGGCATGCCGCAGGTTTACGGGCACCGCCTCGTTCGCGGAGAAATCAATCATCACGTCGGCGCCGGCAAGCGCGGCCCTCAGGTCGTCGCTGAGGACCACGCCCGTTTCGCCGATGCCCGCCGCCAGGCCGGCGTCGCGGCCCAGGCCCGCGTGTCCGGCCGCCTCGGTTGCCGCGACCACAG
>JBEISV010000265.1:0-6469 GCA_040375265.1 Verrucomicrobiales bacterium | reverse complement strand
ACGGGGGCGCAGGTGCCGCCGCCGGAGCCGCCGCTTTCCACCATCACGATGACGGTGTAGCGGGGGGCTTCATAAGGACCGAAGCTGGCGAACCAAGTAACCTTATCCTTGCGGCCGTTGCCCTTGATTTCCGCGGTGCCGGTCTTGCCGCAGACGGCGAAACCTTCGAGGCGGGACGCTTTGCCGGTGCCTTCCACGTCGCTCACGTCGTCGCGCATTGCGGCCCGCAGGGTGTCGAAGTGGCGTTTGGCGACCTTGATTTCGGACCGCAGTTGCCCGGGACGGACCTTGGTGGTTGCGCCTTCGGCGAAGACGTCGCCCGGCTCAATCCGGTCAACCACCCGAGGCCAGAACACCTTGCCGCCGTTGGCGACCGCGCTCACGGCCACGGCGAGTTGCACCGGGGTGAGGGTCATTTCCTGGCCGATGCTGACGTTGGCGAGATTGCCCTGGGTCCAGCCACGCCGGGCCACTTCTTCGACCGTGGGAAAGTCTCCGTCCTTCACCTCGTGGATCCGGATGCCCGTGCCTTCTCCCAGACCAAACCGGTGGCCCATCGACAGCAGCTTCTCCCAGCCCAGCTTCAATCCGTGGTCGATGTAATAGCTGTTGCTGGAGCGAATGAAGGCCCGGCGGAAGTCGTATTGCCCGGCGGGGGCGGTATCCTCGATCTTCCGCCGCCCGAGGTAGTAGGCGCCGCGGCCGGGTCGGGCGGGATCTCCCCCGACGGTATAAATCGCGGCCGGATCCAGGCCGTCCTCCAGCAGGGCAAGCGCGTGAAGAATCTTGAAGGTCGAGCCCGGGGCGTATTCGCCGTAGGTCGCGCGGTTGAACATGGGGCGGGCCGGTTCCGCCATCAGCACATTGGTCCAGCGCTGCCACGTAACGCCATCGATGAACTCGGTCGGGTCGAATGCCGGGGCGGAGGCCATCGCCAGGACGTCGCCGTTGGTCACGTCCATCACCACCACGGCCCCGCGTTCGTCGCCCGATACCGCGGCCAAGGATTTTTCCACCGCCTTCTGAAGTTCCAGGTCGATGGTGGTGACGAGGTTCAGCCCCGCCTGCGGTTCGGCCAGCTCCTGCTCGCCGTGCTGATGCCGGTAGCCGAGGCTGTTGACCATGATGCTTTTGGCGCCGGCAACGCCGCGGAGTTCTGTGTCGTAGGCCTTCTCCAGGCCGATGCCGCCGACGTAATCGCGCTGCCGGTAGTCAAACCGCCCCTCCTCCTCGTCGTAATCATCGTCGCGGCGCAGGTGGCCAACCAGATGCACGGCCACCTTGCCGTTGGGATAGCTGCGGATGGGCACCAGTTCGAGCCGGGCACCCGGCACGCTCCAGCCCAGTTCGGTGATCGAGGCAATCTGGTTAGGCGTGCATTCCTCTATGATCGGCATGGGCAGTGCTCGCTTGGTGAGCCAATAGTTGTGGAACTGTTCCTCGGCGTAGAACCGGACGTTCGTGGAGCCGCTCATCCGCGTGTAGATGGCCACGACCGCGTTGCTGACCACGGTGTAGCGGGCCGAACGGTTCAGGTAGTCGATGTCGGCCACCATCAGGCCAGAGCTGCGTTTTTCACGGCGGAACTTGGCGGCAACCCACGCCACGAAGCCGTCCTGGGCCGGAGCGGGATTTAGCCGACGGGCGACCAGGAGATTGGTCCGCTGACGTCGGTATTCGTCCTGGAACTGCGGGCGAAGTTCGTCGAGGTAGAGGGAAAGCCGATAGCGCGGCGAGTTGCCCACCAGCTCGTGCCCGGCGCGGTCGAGGATCTTGCCGCGCATGGCTGGCACGCGGACGGTGCGGAAGCTCTGGACCTCCTGCTTTTCCCGATACTTCGCGGCGGACATGACCTGCACCTTCCAGAGCCCGCCGAGCAGGATGAACAGCCCCACGGTGATGCCCCAGGCCACCACGCGGAGCGGCCGGTCACCTTTGTTGAGCTGGTCGAAGAGGAGCATCGGGTGGCTTCAGAGACGGCCGCGCTTGATCTGGCGGTCGGGCCGGAAACTGGATTCCGCCACGGGTTGGTAGTCGAAGGTAAGGCGCAGAGCGTCGAACAATACGAAGCACGCCGGGCACAGCGCCCCGTTGAGGAGGCCGCTGACCAGCAGCTGCCAGACCGTGCTCAAGCCGTGGATCGGTTCGCGTTGGCCAAACGACATGATCAGCAACGTGGCCAGGGGAACCAGCACCGCCGTGCCGAGTCCGAGCCAGAACTGGGCATAGGCCTGGTTGCGCAGGATGACATGGCGGCGGGTGTGGATCAGGAAACCGGCGAGGAAAAATGGCAGCACCGAAACCCCGAGGCGGTTGGCGGAAAGGGAATCCAGCCCCAATCCGGCAAATACCGCCAATGCCGTGGTCAGGAGCAGGTGGTTGGTCAGCGCGGCGTAAACAATCACGGCCGGCACCAGCGACAGCGGGGTGCCCAGCCAACCCGCCAAGGGCGCAAACTGCGTCGAGGCAAAGACAGTCAGCCACGTCACGACCAGCAGGAGCAGGGGAGTGATCCAGTTCATGGCGTGAGCACCCAGACTTCTTCCAGGCGGTTCAGGTTGGCGGCCAGGCGAAGTCGGGCCTCGGTGTAGAGGCCGCCCTCGACCGTGCGGGAATCGGCGATCGTGCCGACGGGTATTCCCTTGGGAAACACTCCACCCAGACCGCTCGTGAGCACCTGGTGGCCGGTCATGATGGCCTGGCTGTTCTGCAAGGTGCGAAACGTAATGAACCCGTCGCCGACCGCGGAGGAACGGGCTTCCTGGATGATGCCGTTGTCCCGGGTCTCGGCGACGATGGCGGAAACCCCGCACTCCGGATCGCCGATCAAGGCCACCTCCGAGTGGGTCGGGCCGACCGCCCGGATGCGCCCGACTAAGCCGTCGTTGGTGATGATCGGCAGGTTCACCTGGGCCCCGTCGCGGGCGCCAAAGTCGATGGTCACCGAACGCCACCACGTGCTGGGTTCCCGGCCGACGACATGGGCTGGCCGGCGCTTCCAAGGCGTCTTGGGCTGCCAGCCAAGTAAGGCGCGCAGGCGGGCGTTTTCGGTGAGCGCGTCCTGCCCTTGAGTGGCGGCCAACCGGAGTTGCCCGTTCTCGGCCTGGAGGCGTTCCAGCTCGGAAATGAGCGTGCGGCGGGTCAGCAGCGCGTAGCTGGCCCGGTCCACGAAGCTCTGGCCGGATCCAGCCAAGCCGAAGAGCGGGAGGAACACTCCCGATACGGCCAGCTTCAACCGGCCCGCCGCGGTGGGCGGCAGGTTGAGCAGCAGGAGCGTCAGCACCGTTACGATGCCGAGCGCCCAGTAATGCGCGCGTTTGAGCACTTCGTTCGACCCGTCACTGGGGCGAACGCACTTCCGGGGAAATCAGATTGCTCAGTTCGTCGAACTCGAGGCCACGCGTTTCAGGAAGCTGAGTTCCTGCAGCACGCGCCCAGTCCCGGTCGCGACGGCCGTCAGCGGGTCGTCGGCGATGTGGACGGGCAGCCCGGTCTCCTGCGCGATCAAACGGTCGATGTTGCGGAGCAGGGCGCCGCCGCCGGCCATCATGATGCCCCGGTCGACAAGGTCGGCCGAGAGTTCGGGCGGGCAGCGTTCAAGCGTGATGCGGACGGACTCAAGGATGCTGGAAAGCGGTTCCTGGAGGGCGGCGCGGATCTCTTCCGACCGGACGATGACCGTCTTGGGCAAACCGGCCGCGAGGTCGCGGCCCTTCACTTCCATGGTCAGTTCCTGGTCGAGGGGGAAAGCGGAGCCGATGCGAATCTTGATTTCCTCGGCGGTGCGTTCGCCGATCATTAAATTGTAGGCACGTTTCAGGTGCGCGACGATGGTCTCGTCGAATTCGTCCCCGCCCACGCGAACGCTCCGGCTGAACACGATGCCGGCCAGCGAGATGATCGCGATTTCGCAGGTGCCGCCGCCGATGTCCACGATCATGTTGCCGGCCGGTTCGTGCACCGGGAGGCCGACGCCGATGGCCGAAGCCATGGGCTGCTCGATGAGGTAAACTTCGCGGGCGCCTGCGTGGGTGGCGGAGTCCTTGACCGCGCGTTTCTCCACCTCGGTGATGCCGCTGGGGACGGCAACCACGACGCGGGGGGCAATCAGCTTGCGGTGATGAACCTTCTGGATGAAATGGCGAAGCATCGCCTCGGTGATCTCAAAGTCGGCGATGACGCCGTCTTTCATCGGCCGGATGGCGACGATATTGCCGGGGGTGCGGCCAAGCATGCGCTTCGCCTCATCGCCCACGGCCAAAACATTGGTGGTCCCCGCCTGGATGGCGACGACGGAAGGCTCACGCAGCACAATGCCCTGGTCACGGACGTAAACTAGGGAGTTTGCCGTGCCCAGATCTATCCCGATGTCATTCGAGAAGAGACTCTTCAGTTGCGCGAACATGAAACGTGCTCCACGAGCACGGCCGCAAGGTGGGGAGTCGGGTCCAAGGAATCAAGCGGAAGCGTGGACAACTTGTGAACAAGTGTGCGGAATCAGCCGGGACCATGCAGTGGATCGGAGCGCGGACGCCCTCGTCCGCCTGTCCACCGTGTCGGTGGCAAAACGTTCATCAAACTTCGCCGAAGCACCGAACGGTGAGCCCGCAGTCGGCCGGAGGCGCGCGATTTGGCCCTGCGGTTGCAACCCGACGTGTTGCGCCCTGGGGATGCATACGGACTGGACTTGGCGGAAGCCCTCCGGACGCATTTCCCCGCCGGCCGGATCATCCTGCTGACGGCCTGGGAGGATACCCATGCCTGGAACCGGGCCAAAGCGTTGGGCTTGGGCGGACTCCTGTTGAAAAAGGCGGGGGACCAATCACTCCAGCAGGCGGTGCGGGACGTGGCGTCCGGAAAGGAGACGTTCCTGCCGGACCTGCCCGTTCCGGAAGCCGTTCAGCGGCGCACCCGTTGGGAAGATCTGACTAGCACGGAGTGGGCAGTGATTCGGGCCCTGGAAAAGCATCGGACGCCCAAAGTGGTCGCTTCACAGCCGGGGTCGCCGTGGGTGGCCAAGACGGTCTCCAGCCACCTGCAAAGCATCTACGGAAAACTAAACGTCCGGGGTTCCCCGCATGTAATTGCCCTGTATCACGCGCAGGGAGTCATCGTGGATCCCAGCCGAAAGGGGATGCGAACTGATCGACCGGCGGTCCTCGGATGTTTGCCAGCGCCGCAGGCGTTCGGTTGGCGGATGGGGTCCGTGGCCGCGGCGGCCCTGCTCTGAGCGCCGCCGG
Organism: Verrucomicrobiales bacterium; assembly: GCA_040375265.1. GTDB lineage: Bacteria > Verrucomicrobiota > Verrucomicrobiia > Limisphaerales > UBA9464 > CAIWAH01. The sequence continues at coordinate 1,229 of JBEISV010000265.1, read as the reverse complement.
GGAGATTGTCCCTGGCGGCGCTGTTTCAATGGTTGGTCGGCGTGGTCGCCGCCCCGGCCCGGCTCAAGGCCAAGCCGCAAGGATCTGCTCGGCTTGCGTCACCTGCTCGGCAGAGCCGGTGAAATTGAACCGGAACTTGCCGGCGCGGCGGGTGACTTCGACCTTGATGGTGTCGAGGCCGCTGTTCTTCATGCGCAGGCGGAGTTGCTTGTAGATTTCCGCTTCACCGTGTTGCTGGAGACTTTTGCTCACGGTCGATCTTCTTTGCTCCCCCGTTCCAAGGCAATGTGAAACCCTAGGTATTTGCCGGCTCCACATTGCTGTGGTGGATCGGCGGCGTGCCGGAGGTGGTCCCAGGGGACATCCACCGACCGGGCTTCGACGGGCAAGGCATGAGGTTTCGGGGCGAGGGTATCTGCTGAGCTCAGTGAGACGATAAAGATGGAGACTCCTGACGTCGTCTCCTACGCCGGCGTGTAGCTGCGGACGTGAGTCCGTGGCCAAACCGTCGTCGGCTTCAGGTTGTTGCGGGCCCAACCGCGTCCGGCCCGCCAAAGGCCGAAGCGATTGGGCTGGCCCGACTTCCCCCGCCCCGGACAAGCTCCGCCGCGCTCATGGGCACCCTATTTCTCTGTCCGCCGGGAATCGCAGGCTTCGATGGCGGGGCCGGTTCCCGCTATCAGGCCCGGCGCGAGGTGACCAGCTACTGGTATCCCACGTGGCTGGCGCAGGCGGCTGCCCTCGTGCCCCGCAGCCGGCTGCTCGACTGCCCGCCGCACGGGGTGGACCTCGCCGGCTGCCTTGCCACCACGAAGGACTTCGACCAGGTCATCATCAACTCCTCGACGCCGTCCTTCGCCAATGACTGCCAAGTGGCGGAGGCGATCAAGCGCCAACGCCCCGACACGCGGATCGGTTTCGTCGGGGCGCACGCGGCCACGTTGCCCACGGACACGCTGAAGTCCTGCCGCGCGATCGACTGGGTCGGACATCGCGAATTCGACTTCACCTGCCAGGAAGTCGCCGAGGGCCGTCCGCTTGCCGGCATCCGGGGCCTTTCCTACCGCTCGCCCGAGGGGCGAATCCTGCACAACGCCGAGCGCGAGCTGATCCCCGATATGGATGTGCTGCCCTGGGTGGCTGACGTTTACCGGCGCGACCTCGACATCCGCAAATACGCCATCGGCTACCTGCACCATCCCTACCTCAGCCTCTACACCGGACGCGGT
>JBEISV010000270.1:0-6428 GCA_040375265.1 Verrucomicrobiales bacterium | reverse complement strand
TGCCACCGTTGCCACCGTTGCCACCGTTGCCACCGTTGCCACCGTTGCCACCGTTGCCACCGTTGCCACCGTTGCCACCGTTGCCACCGTTGCCGCCATTGCCGCCCTTGTCGTCACCGTCGTCATCACCGTCGTCGTCGTCATCGTCGTCGTCGCCCGGGCCGCCATTGCCGGCCGGTTCCCCGGCAACGATCGGGCTGAAGCTGCCGTGATCCGTATCGCGCAGCACGCCGTCCCGGAATTCCTGACGCTCGAACCGGCCCTGTGCGCCCGCCACAAACGTCAGCACGTAGCGTTCGGTCCGGCCCCGGCCAAAGTTCAACTCAATCACGGAGCTGGTCGCCGACTGCACGACGTAGGTGTAACCAAAGGCCTTGCGGTCGTCCTCCGACTCATCGCTTTCGAGTTGCAAGCCAGTCGTGGCATCGGTGAACCGGAGCACATCGGGCGCGCCGCCGGTGGTGAAGGAAAACGCCCGGCCACCGAGGTCGGCCGGCACGGCCGGCGGCACCGCGGGCGGCACTTCCACGGCGGCATTGGTGAGCGCCGCCAGCTGGAATGCCCCGAGATCGCGGTCCTTGAGGCGATCGCCCCGATATTCCTCGCGCACAAACGTCCCGAGCCCGGCCGCCGTGAAGCTGAAGACATACTGGTCCACCCGGTTGGTCTCCTCGACGATGCTGAGGCGCCCCTCGTTCTCCCCCGTCTTGAGATACTGGTAGGAGAACGGGTCCGAACTCGCGCCGGAACGGCGGACGCCATTGGTGGCGCCGGTGAACTGGAACTGGACCCGGTTGGCCCCGTCCTCGAGCACGGTCCGGAGCCCGGTCAGCCCCCACGGCGCAAAGCTGACGTTGGTGCTCTCGGTGACGGACAGCCGGTAGAGCTCGAACTTGACCTGTTCGCCGGAGCGGCTGGAGAAAAACTGCTCGATGGTCTGGCCATTGCCGAAAATGGGCCGGCCGATGCTCTGCCACTGCGCGAGGTCCGAGGAGCCTTGCAGCGTGTAGAGGCGGTTCGTGGCGGTCTGGAATTTGACCTCCACGGCGGCGAATACTTCGAGGCGGTCGTCGCCGGTTTGGGCGTGCAGGGCGGTGACGAGTCCGAGGGTCGCCGCGCCCCGTGCGAGATGGCGGATGGTGAGGTGATTCTTGTTCATGGCATTTGCTCCGCGAACCCATTCGCAGCGGCCATGCCAAGACAGAAAACCCGCAAAAACACAGGCGTTCGGGCCGTTCTTTGGTCCGGATTTCGCCCACCGTCAGCCGCTTGGTCCGGGACCGGAGCCGACCGCAGCCGGAAAATCCTTCAGTCGCCGACCACGGTTCCGGAAAAAATTTCAGCCCGGCAGCGGATGGACCGCTGCCGGGCTGTGCTGGGAGAGGGGCTAGGGCACCGGATCCCGGTCGCGCACTCAGTCGTGCTCGTAGCCGTGATTCCTGTCTTCCGGCTGGAGCACCAGCAGGTTTTGCAGGACGTATTCACCGACCGCCGCCCCGGCGCTCAGGCCGTTGAGGTTGGCGGCGCGGTAATGGATGCCACCGTAGATGCGGCTCATGCCGCTCTCCGCGGCGGCCTGCCAGAAGCCGGTGAAGCTCCGGAAAACGGTGGGCGTGGTGTCGGAGTTGACGGTGAACGCGATGTCGTCACGGCCGAAGAAGCCGGCCAGGACCACCGCGGCCGCGCCGCTGAAGGCGCTGTGCCCGGACACGTAGTCGGGATGCGGCGGGGTCCGCAGGAGCGGCAGCCAGGCCGGATCACCCAACGCCGCGAGGGCGGGATCCGGGGAGTTGACGCTCTCGCGGACGGCGGTAATCGGGCGCCAGAAGGCGTATTCATACTTGGCCCGCCAGGCGACATAACCGACATCGGCCATCGCCAGGTTCAGCAAGGCATATAGCCGGGCTTCGCTGTGCAGGGACAGGTAGCGGCCCGCCACCACTTCGGTCGCGATCTGGTTCCAGTGGCCGGGCGGGTTCGAGGTGCCGACGCCGTTGGCCCAGAATGTCGCGGTTTGCGCCTGGTCCGCGGTCCGGTCCGCCGCGGTGGCGGTCTTGCTGCCAATCCGGCGCACCTCCGCCAGGTCCGCCCGCCATTCGGCGGAATCCAGCGCCGGCGGGGCGGGAGGGAGGTAGGCCAGGACCGAGGGAATCGCCAGCGGTGGAATCCAGCCCCAGTCGGGCAGCATGGGAGCGACCGGGTTGTCCACGGCGAGGCGATATTCGCCCGGCGCGGGATCCGTCGGGATTTGGTAGCCGCCGGGTTCGGCGGTCAGCTCCAACGTCAGCCGGTCAGCGAGGATGGTGCGGCTCACGAAGGCACCCCAGCCCAGGCCGAAGTCGCGCTGGTCCCGGGCCACCTTTTCGTAGCCGGATTCAAAGTGGCGGCGACGTTTGCCGTAATAGGACAAAGAGCCCAGTTGCTGCGCGAGCAGGGTGTCAAACTGGGCGGCCTGGGCCGGATACAGCTCGGTCAGCATGGCGTGGGCCGCGCCGGCCATGGCTACGCCCGCCACCGCCCGCCGGGGGGCCCGGTCCTCAATGCTGTAGGCGGTGTATTTCAGGTCGTCGCAGCGGCGATCGACGCCGTTGACGGCGTCGAAGATGGCGACATGGACGAGCGCGAGGTTCCGGGCCGCCAACGGCGGCGCGGTGCGGTCCACCCGGATGGCCTGAAGCGTCGCTTCATTCCAGTCGGTGATGGGGGAGGCGGTGGCGCCCAGCAGCAGGCTGCCAGCGAGGGTTCCGAGCACCTGGACGAGCCAGGAGCGGGAGCGGGAACGGGACTGGAGATTAGGCATAGGAGTAGTGAACCGCGTTGGAGAGACGTTTTAACCGAGGGAACCGGCTAGTCATGGAAGGGCTAGTCATGGAAGGGCGAGTCATCGCCGGGGACCGGCGGCCAGGGCCGCGGTTCGCCATTTTCATCTACGACCAAGGAGCGGGTGCCCGGCTTGAGCACCTGCAGGGATTTCAGGAATTCGATCACGGCGTTGCGATCCGCCTCGGGGAGGGCCGCAAAGGCCTGGGCCGAAGCGAGGGCCTCACCCGCGTGGGCCTCGACGGCTTGGCGGATGGTGGTAAAGAGGCCGTGGTGGAAGTAGTTCGGCTTTTTGCCGATATCCCAGAGCTTCCGGGTGAGGAACTTGCCGTTGCCCGCGAAGAAGCCCGGCGACCCGGCCGGCTGCCCCATGTCCAGCGGCTCCCGATTCGGATCCGTGGCACCGGAGGTGATGTCGTGCAATTTAAGGTCCGTGTAGGCAGGGACCGACACCACCCCCGCGTTGGGCCGGAGTCGGGGTGGAGGCAAGGCCGGATTGCCAAGGTCCACGGAGAAGGTGGTGGCCTCGCCCGGCCGCAGGTTGCCCGGCGGATTGAAGGGATTGGGCTCGGTGAAGATCCAGCCGCCGTTGTCGAGCTCGAGGGTGGGCCGGTGACACTCCGCGCAGCCGAGTTGGGGAAACAGCTGTTCCCCGCGCAGGATGGCCTGCTCCACCTGCGGATGCCGCGGAATTACCCGGCCCGGCACCGCCATGACCGCCTGGAAGACGGAGACCGCCGTCACCTCCGCGCGGGTCATTTCGTTGGCCCAGCCGTCCCCGTCGGCATCTACCCCATCGCCGAAGCGTTCCGTGCTCTGGATGCCGTGGTGATGGTTGAACGCGTTGTTCGCGAACTGCCGCAACGAGATGACCTGACCGGCTTGGTGAAAGGGTCGGACCAGCAGGCTGGGTGGGGCGGCAGCTCCGGCGGTGACCAGGCTGGGTGCCGCCAGCCCGTTGACCCCGTCCACCAGCCAGGAGCCGTCCCGCCGGCGGGCCAGCCGCCCGAAAGCGACGCCCTTGGCCGTGAGGTCGACGGCCTGCCCCGGCGCGAGGGCGTTCCGCTGGGCCTGCAGTTCCGCGGTCATCTGCCGCGCCAGCATCTCGATGAAACCCGCGCCAGACATTCCGGGAGTGGCCCGGGAATTGGCCATTCCCTGCAGAGTGACGGGCGTGCCCGTCTCGTCCGCGGCGCTGACGGTGGGGACGAGGTTGCCATCGAAGCGGGCGAAATCGAAGCGCTGGCCCAGCACGAAGACGTTGGCGACCACATCCCCGCTGCCCCCGGCCAACGGCGCGTTATGGCAACCCGCGCACGAGTTGGCATCCGGCCCGGAGACGCGGTTGAAGTTCCGGGGAAACTCCAACGGCGCGGAAGCGTCCGTCAACGGCGCGCCGGTGCCCTTGGTCAGGGGCCGGCCAGCCCCCTCCTGCACCGTCCAGTTCGCCGCGAAAATCGACTCCCCGAGGTCCAGCAACTGCCGGAGTCCCAGGGAAAATTCGCCGCCATTCAGCAGGCGGCGGGAAAGGCCCAGCTCCCGCCCAATCAGCTTGGCGGGATCCGGCTGCAGCAGCGGCGCCGGGTCATCGCCGGCCTGCAGGAGGACCGGCGCAGAAAGGGCCAGACCTATTGCCGTCAGCCAGGCGGTCCGGCCAGAGCGGGAAAGAAACGGGAAGTGCATAAGCAGTCAGGGGGGATGTGCTTAAGGAGCCTGCGGACCGATCATTCACACGCGGTGACCACGGCCGTGCCGGAAACCGGCAGCGGATAGGCGTCGAGATTGACGAACTTCAGCAGCGTGGGCGCGCTGCGCAGGACCGGGTCGTAGGACTCGGGCAGATCCAACCGGCCGCTGAACCGGGCCTCACCCGGCGCCTGCGGGGACCGCACCGCCGTGAGCGTGCCCAGCGGGGCCTCGACCTCGCCATCCACGCGATACACGGCAATCCGCTGCGTGTTCACCGTCGGGGCGGCGTGGCGGAGCGATACCGAACCGCGGACCTCGACCCGGCACGCGGACTGGGAACCGGAACTGCTGTCGTATTTGGCGCAGGCCGAGGCGACCGTCAGCGTCGGCGGCGCGACGTTGCCCGCAGACTGCGACGAAACCACGATCTCGTAGGCGCGGAAAACCCGCCCTTCATGATAACCCTTCGCGGAGGCATAGCTCCCCAGCGCCGGCTGCGTCGCCGCGAGATTCACGGGCGCACCCGCCTCATTCACCGTGGGCACCGCCGGCAGGCGGACATCGGTCAACGCGCGGACCGGCACGCCCTCGATGCTGAGCACGCCGCCGTTCGTGGCGGTGATCCGGCCCAGGATCTGGTCCTCGGCGGGCACGAGATAGACCGAATTGGCCACCAACGCCGCCGAATTGGTCGGGTTGGGGCGGGCTTCCACGACCGCCCGGGACGACAGGAATCCGGCGTTGGTGGTGCCCACGAACGGAGTGGTGTCCAGCAGCTGGGCCGGAGTCAGCGAGGCCGTCGGAGTATTCAGCGCCGTGGTCGGCGTGAGGCTGACGTTGGCTCCCCCGACGCGGATGACCGGCAACTGGCCGCTGGCCTGGGAGAGCGACTGCACGCGACCGCGCAGGTAGGTGGTGGTCTGGGCTTCGGCCGGAGCGCCGGCAACGAAGAGAGCAAGGGCGCACGCGGCGCCGACAAAGGACAAGGTAGGGCGGATCGTCATGTTGAGAAACAGTTGGGACATGCAGGCCACACCGGATGTCGGCAGCCCGCAAACGCAGGCGACGGACCACACCTTTTCCCAACCCACCCCGCCCGGGGGGCTGAGAAAAGCCAGCTGGAGCCTTGCAGCGCCAACCAGAGTGTTTCCTTGGACAAGCAATGGCCGGTCCGGTCATGGAACGGAACGGAATACTGTGGTTACACCCTGCTCTTCCCCTCGTCACCGGGTGAACCGCCGCCTGCCGGGTCGGGCCGCGAAATCTGCCGCCCGCTGTAACTCTCAACCCTCTGGCCTAAAGTTGCTTATGCACATTGGTAAACCCGCTCATGAAACTTCGCGCCTGGGTTTTGGCGACCTCCGCCCGCTCAGCCTTGGCACAAATTGTAACTATGTTTGGTTACCTTTGATCCAATTTGTGCTCATCGGCCACGCCCCGGTTCACTTGACGAGCGGGAAAGCCAGCTGGGTCACCGGTTGGCGCAGGGTGGTGCCATTGGCCGGCATGACCAGCTTGAGCAGCGTGGGCGCCCGGCCGAGGATCGGGTTGGTGGTCGGCAGCGTCTCAAAGCGCACGTTCAGCAGGCCGAGGCTCGGCTGGGCCGGGTCACGGGTGGCCGTGGTCCGGGCCAGGAAGGTGGCAGTGGCCCCGTCCACCCGATAAATGTCCACCGACTGCGACGACACATTCGCCGGCAGATGGAACAGCGTTACCCCCCCGAGGAGGTCTATCCGGTCCCCTTTGCGGTCGTCCGGGAAACTCTCCGTGCAGCGGGCCTGGGTCACGCCGATCTGCGGATTCACGGTATCTTTCAGGGGTAGCACACCGGTCATATCCAGGATGAAACTACGGAAACAGCGCCCGTCAAAATAGCCCTCCGCGGTGGCTGGCGTGCCGAGCGGGATCTGGGTCGGGTC
>JBEISV010000512.1:0-3381 GCA_040375265.1 Verrucomicrobiales bacterium | reverse complement strand
GTTGCTTTGCGAACGGACGCGGGTGCGGACCGCGCCCCAAAGCGAACATGAGCGTCAACCATCTCGACAGCCGCTGGGAAAAAGTCGTCCGGGACTTTCGTCAGGTCTGTGTCCTGCGTCGGCAGGATCGGCGGGATGAATCGGACACACTGTTGCGGCAGGAATTGCCCCGGAGCATTTCCGAGTGGTCGCGGCACGACACCGCGGACGCCAACGCCAAGCGCGCCCGCCTGGATTCCATGTTCCAGCAGGAGCAACGGCGCATTGATGACCTGTGGGTCATGAACGAGCTGCTGAGCGCGCGGCTCCGGGAAGAATTTCTGCCAGTGGTGTGTTCTAGTGTGTGTTCAACTGTGGGTGAAGAACTGCGGAGGGCGGGCGCCGGTCGTGACAGCGTCCAGGCACCCGTCCTCCGCGATGCCCGCCCCGCCGCCCCGCGTTCCCGGGTGGCCTTCGATGACATCCCGTCCGTCATCGACCTCCTGCTGGAGACCGGTTTCTCCGGCGCCAACCGCCGCTCCCACCACAGCGCCGCCATCGCCGCGTAACGATTTCCCGACGGTCAAATCCCAGTTCCCCAAGTGCCATGAATGCCTCACTTAATGTCCGCAATCCGCGTTTCGCCAAGCTCGACTCCAATGCCCCCGTCACCAACGGCAAAGGCCGCTTCGACGTCGACGAACTGACGCCCCAGATCACCGAGAAGACGATCCTTTATCTCGGCTTTGACTGGGGAACCAACAAGTCTTGCCTCAAGGCTGGCTACGCGGGCAATCCCGAGATCGCGATCGAGCAGATCGTGCCCACGGTCGTCGGCTACGCGAAGGACGGCATCGTGGACGGACTCCTGCCGGACAATGCTTCCGTGCTCTACGGCCAGCAGGCCCTCCAGCACCGCCTGCACCTCAATCTCGTCCAGCCCATGGTGGACGGCGTGGTGAAGGACGTGGCGGCTGCCCGCGAATTTGCGCGCCACCTGCGTTCGCTTATGGCCACGCCGACGGGAACTGAGATCCGTTCCGTGATCGGGGTGCCGGCCAACGCGGACAGCGCCGCCCGCGAGAATGTCCGCCAATGTGTCGCCGGCCTTTTTGACCGCGTGCTCCTGGTGCCCGAACCCTTCCTCGCCGCCTTGGGCTTCCGCGACGAGACTCGCCTGAATGACGCCAGCTACGTTGATCCGGTGCGCAACTCCCTCTTCGTCGACATCGGCGGCGGCACGACGGATGTCTGCATGGTGCAGGGCTATTATCCGACCGCGGACGACCAGATTTCGCTCGCCTTCGCCGGCGACCGCGTGGACGGCCTGTTCTACGACGCCATCCGCAAGACCTATCCCGACTGCGAGCTGTCCCCGATCAAGATCCGCGAAATGAAGGAGCAGTTCTCGTTCGTGGGCAAACCGTCCGGCCCGATCGTCGCGACCGTCATGGTCAACGGCAAGGCGCGGAAACTCGACATCACGGAGCAGCTCGGCACCGCGTGCGCCGAACTGCTGACCGTGATCTTTACCACCGTGAAGGAGCTGATCTCCCGGGCTTCGTCCGACAGCGTCGGCGAGCTCATGCAGAACATCGTCCTGACCGGTGGCGGCAGCCGGATTCGCGGACTCGATGTCGAGCTCCAGCGCCTGCTGGCGGAGGAAGGCTACGAACAGCCCTGCGTCCGGCTGGCCGGCGACCGCTACAAGGAATTCGTCGCCCTCGGCGCCCTCAAGGCGGCCCGCCAGGCGCGCGAAAACCAGTGGCAGCAGGTGATCAAGTAGCCGATTTGAATTTCTCGATTCCCCCGGTCCGTGTGGATCGGGGGCCTTCATAGCACTGAGCCAAGGCCGGGTGGCCTTGGCTCAAATGCGTTTAGGGCGGGGCGTGAAGGCTCAAGCACGGATCCATGGGCACAAACGCGGGGACCAAGGGAGAATCCGAAAGCAGGAAATCAGGAAACCGACGGGTGGCTTTTCCTGCTTTCCTGTTTTCCAAATTTGCCCGTTCCGCACTGCCCGCGCCTTCCCGGACGATTCCCGCTCAAGTCCGGGGAGTTTTCACCCGTCATCTTCATTGCGAAGCCGTCGCCCCGCGGCTTTCGGCCTAGGTTCTGGGGCGACTACACGCTCGCATGGCCGAAGACAGCGGAACCAAACGCCTACGCTACGAATTCCGGCTCCAGGACGGCACCGTCCGCGAGTTCGAACTCGTCCTGCGGCTGCCCGATTACCAGCTTCGGCCGACCGCGATCTCCCAGCCGCCGCCGGCTTGGACGCGCCTGGAAAACCGCCAGTGCCGGCATTGTCCGCTCCGTCCGTCCGATCATCCGCAGTGTCCGGTCGCGGCCAACCTGGCCGGCGTCATCGCGGAGTTTAAGGACTGCCTCTCGCATGAGGAGGTGGACGTCACGATCCGCACCGAGGCCCGCAACTATCACCGGCGCGTGGCGGTCCAGGGCGGCATCAGCTCGCTGATGGGCATCGTCATGGTCACCAGCGGCTGCCCGATCATGGACAAGCTACGCCCGATGGTGGCCACGCACCTGCCCTTTGCGACGCTGGACGAAACCCTCGTCCGGGCGGTCAGCACCTACTTGCTCGCGCAATACTTCCGCCATCGCCGGGGGCTGACACCGGACTGGGAACTCTCCGGGCTCGCGGCGGTCTACGACGACGTGGCGACCCTGAACCGGTGTTTCCGCGAGCGCCTCGGCACGATCGAGATGCTGGATGCGAACTTCAACGCCTTGGTCCATTTGGACTGCTTCGCGATCTTTGGGTCGATGAGTGTCGACGGCGGACTCGATGAGGTGGAACAGGTTTTCCGCGCCTACTTGGCCGACACGAAGCCCTGACCGGCGATAATCGCAGCCAATCAGGGAATCTGGAATCCTGCGCGGGTGGGGCGGGCTCCGGTCCGTCTTCGAATTGAGGTTCAACTGCAGGCCACGTGGACATTTAATCGGAATTTCGGTTGGGCGAGCTCAACCAACCGAATAGAAATCGCTGTCCCATGGACCAAGGGCCGAAATCCAACTATGAGCGTTTTAACCCAAAGAACGGATCGGTAGCCGCAGCGGCGTCATTTTGCACTTTGCTTGTAATGGCCGTGTGCATTGCCGGCGGATATGTCTTCTTTCTGTTGGCAGGACTTTTGGTGCCGTTTGCATTTACTGTAGGGACTGCGTTCTCGCGTGGGATGTTCGTGCGGTCCGCGGATAGGCGTTGGTCTGTCGCGGTCGGTGTAGCGACCGGGTTAGCGGCCGCCGCGCTGATGGTGGTGTATGCCGTCTCGCGGATTTGAATCGGTTAGCCCCACGTCGACTGACCGTCGGGCGCTTGGCGCAGTTTCAACTGAGCGGCAACCGAAGTTGAACCGCCTCTGCCGGCGCCAGGCC
>JBEISV010000277.1:0-6260 GCA_040375265.1 Verrucomicrobiales bacterium | reverse complement strand
GGGGCGCCGCTCGGTTTACACCTGCCCGATTAAGGCGCTGGTGAACGAGAAGTGGCTCGCGCTCTGCCGCGAGTTCGGTCCGGACAACGTCGGCCTGTCCACCGGCGACGCCACGGTGAACCGCGACGCACCCATCCTGTGCTGCACCGCTGAGATCCTCGCGAACATCGCCCTGCGCGACGGCGAACGGGCGCAGGTCCATGACGTGGTGATGGACGAGTTTCACTACTACTCCGACCGAGAGCGTGGCGTGGCGTGGCAGGCGCCGTTGCTTACGCTGCCCCAGACGCGCTTCCTGCTCATGTCGGCGACGCTGGGCGAGACGGCGTTCTTCGAGCAGGAGATGACGCGGGTGACCGGCCGGCCGAGCGTCACGATCAAGGGCACGACGCGGCCCGTGCCGCTGGAGTTTTCCTACGCCGAGACGCCGCTGGCGCAGACGCTCGAAAAGCTCGTCACCGACGGCAAGGGACCGGTCTACGTGGTCCACTTCACGCAGAACGAGGCGGCGGACAACGCGCAATCGTTCACCAGCATCAACGTGGCGACCCGCGACGAGAAGGCGGCCATCGCCACGGCGCTCGAGAGCTTCAAGTTCAGCAGTCCGTTCGGCCCGGAGCTGAAGAAGTTCCTGCGCCACGGCATCGGGCTGCACCACGCCGGCCTGCTGCCGAAGTATCGCATCCTGGTGGAGCAGCTCGCGCAGCGTGGCCTGCTCAAGGTGATCTGCGGCACCGACACGCTGGGCGTAGGCATCAACGTGCCGATCCGCACCGTGCTGTTCACCCGCCTGAGCAAGTATGGCGGCGAGAAGGTGGCCGTGCTGAGCTCCCGCGACTTCCACCAGATTGCCGGGCGCGCCGGGCGGAAGGGTTACGACAATGTGGGCTGGGTCGTCGCCCAGGCCCCGGAGCACGTCATCGAGAACTTGAAGCTCGACGAGAAGGCGAAACAGACCGGCAAGAAAGGGGTCAAGAAGTCCGCGCCCGAAGGATTTGTCGCCTGGGACCAGAAGACCTTCGAGCGCCTCCAGAATGCCGCCCCGGAGAAGCTCACCTCGCGGTTCCAGGTCACCCACGCGATGCTGCTCAACGTGCTGGGGCGACCGGGCGATGGCTGCGCCGCGATGGGCGAACTGATCCGCACCTGCCACGATTCCGGGAAACAGAAGAAGGCGCACATGAAGCGCGGCTGGGAGCTGTTCCGCTCGCTGCTCGACCGGAAGATCATTGAGATAGTGGCACAGGCGCCCTCGCCGGGGGCCAGTGGAGCAGGCGCCCCCGCCTGCTCAGGTGCCACCGGCAGCCCGATGAGCGATGGCGCCTCGCCCGCAGAACCGGCGGGGGCGCCGGTTCGACCAGAGACAGGCGAGGGCACCTGTCCCACTACAGCCCATCCTCCGGCCAAACTTCGCGTCAACATCGCGCTGCCGGAGGACTTTTCGCTGAACCAGGCTTTGTCGCTGTTCCTGCTGGATTCCATCCCGGCGCTCAATCCCGAGGCACCGGACTACGCGCTCGACCTGATTTCCCTCATCGAAGGCATCCTCGAGGACCCGGACGTCGTTCTGCGTTCCCAGCTCCACAAGCTCAAAGGCCAAAAGGTCGCCGAGCTCAAGGCGCAGGGCATGGAATACGACCAGCGGATGGAGGAGTTGGAGAAGCTGGAGCATCCCAAACCCAAGCCGGAGTTCTTCTATCCGCTCTTCAACGAATGGTCGGACAAACATCCGTGGGTCGGCACCGAGAACATCCGCCTGAAGTCCATCGCCCGGGAGATGTTCGAGCAGTTCCGGTCGTTCGCTGACTACATCAAGATCTACGAACTCCAGCGCGCCGAGGGTGTCCTGCTGCGGCATCTCAATGGTGTCTACAAGGTGCTGTCCCAGACCGTCCCGGAAGCGGCCAAGACCGATGCCGTCCGCGAGATGGAGGAATATCTCCGCACCATGCTGCGGCAGGTGGACTCGAGCCTGCTCGACGAGTGGGCGAAGATGAAGAATCCCGACTACCGGCCGCCCACGACCGACGCGCCGGAAGTCCGCCCTCCTGGTGCGGAGGAAGCTGCGCGGGACGTCACGCGCGACGTGAAGTCCTTCACCGCGGCCATCCGGACCCGGATCTTCACCTTCCTGCGGGCGCTGGCGAACGATGACTTCGAGTTGGCGGTTGCCGACGTCGTCGCCGGGCCGAACGCCGGCGAACCGACCGAGCCTTGGACGGCGCAGCGGCTGCGCGATGCCATCGAGCCCTACTACGCGCAGCACCGGTTCGTCAGCCTGGAACCCGAGGCGCGCAACGTCCGGCATACCTACGTGAAGGTCGCCGAGGACGGCCAATCGTGGGTGGTCCAACAGGTCTTGGTGGACCCGGATGGCCATAACGACTGGCTGGCCGAATTTGTCGTGGATCTCGCGGCGTCGCGCGCGGCCGGGGAACCGCGGCTGCGCTTGACCCGGGTCGGCCCGGTCGGATCCTGAACGCGGGAACAACGCCTCCGGCGTTGCGTGGGACCGCCGGCTGGCGCAAGGTCCGGCCATGCCGGTTAAGGTCAATTTGCGTTTGCTGAAGGAGGATGAGGAATCCGTGCCCCTGGAAGGCGACCTGCCCTTGGAGGAGTTTGCGGGCGACTTGGCGGACCCGCAGATGAAGTTTGCCGAGCCATTGCATTATGAGCTCTCGCTGGACCTCCAGCCGGACGCCCTGCTGGTGCAGGGAACCCTATCGACCCGGCTGGCCTGCGAGTGTTCTCGCTGCCTGAAACCATTCAGTTTGGACCTCGCGATTGACGACTTTGCGGCCCTCGCGCCGCTCGCCGGCGAGGATGCGATTTCCCTCGAAGGCGATTTTGGGGACTTGACGCCCCTTTTGCGCGAAGACATCTATCTCGCCCTGCCAACGAATCCGTTGTGCAAACCAGAGTGTCGCGGGCTGGCCCGAAAGGCTTCCGCCCGCGATTCGCGTCTTGAGGCGTCAAAGGGCGAAGGCCCGTCTCCTTGGGCTGCTTTGGATCAGTTAGAACTGTTAACAAGAACGAAACATGGGCGTCCCAAAACGTAAACCGTCGACCAGCCGGCAGCGCATGCGCCGGGCCTACAACTCTGTCCTGACCGTGCCGAAGATTCAGGCCTGCCCGAACTGCTCGGAAGCAACCCGGCCTCACCGGGTGTGCCCGTCCTGCGGCTTCTACAACGGACGCCAGATCATCACGGTCAAGGCTGCCGCCTAAGCGTTTTTACGGAAGCGCCGTGTCCTGTGTCCCAGGAGCGGCGTTTTGTATTTTATGCGACTGGCTGTCGATGTCATGGGCGGGGACAAAGGTCCCGAGGAGCTGCTCCACGGCATCCGGCTGGCGTTGGCGGCGGACCGGAGCCTGACTTCCGTCTTTGCCGTCGGGCCGGAGGCGGAGCTCAAGGCGCTCGCCCAGAAGATCGGGCTGCGCGATGATCGGCTGCGGTTCCATCAGGCCAGCGAAGTGCTGACCATGGACGACAAACCCGTCCAAGGGCTGCGCAAAAAGAAGGATTGCTCGCTCCTGCGGGCCGTCGAACTGGTCAAGGACGGCGAGGCGGACGCCGTGATTTCCTCCGGCAACACCGGCGGCATTGTGGCGGCCTCGACCATTCGCCTGCGCACCCTGGAAGGCGTCACCCGGCCCACGATCGCCTGCATCCTGCCGTCCAAGTCCCAGGCCTGGGTGCTCGTGGACGGCGGCGCCAACCCCGATTGCACGCCGGCGGACTTGGTTCAGTTCGCCGTGATGGGTTCCGCCTACGCCCGGGCAATGCTGGGCCAGGCGCGTCCCCGGGTGGGCGTGCTCAGCAATGGCAGCGAGGAAACCAAGGGCACGGAACTGACCCGGGCGACCGTCGCCGCGCTGCGGCGGACCGACCTCAACTGCCTCGGTTACTGCGAGGGCTACGACCTGTTCAATGACGGCGTCGATGTCGTCGTGTGCGACGGTTTTGTCGGCAACATCGTCCTCAAGACTGCCGAGGGACTGGGCCGGACCGTGGGCTTCATGCTCAAGGCCGAGTTGAAGGCCAACCCGCTGCGCATGCTTGGCGCGTTGCTGGCCAAGGGCGGCCTCACCCGGCTCCGGCAGCGCATGAACCCGGACATCTACGGCGGCGCCCCGTTGCTAGGCCTGAACGGGACGGTCATCAAGATCCACGGCTCGGCCAATCGCAACGCCCTCATGCACGCGCTGGGCCAGAGCGCCCGTCTGGTGAACAACCAGCTCAACCAGACCCTCGTCCAGGACATTGCCCGGGCGACCGCCGCCACGGCCGGCCCGGCGGAAGGCGGCCAGTAACCCACGCACCCTTTCCTTTTTCCGCGATGGCGAACTTCCGAAATCCCCGCGCCAACCGCCCGCATCTGCGCAGCGTCTCCATCACCGGGGTCGGCTCCTACGTGCCGGCCCGCGTCCTCACCAACGCGGACCTCGAAAAAATGGTCGAGACCACCGATGAGTGGATCACGACCCGCACGGGCATCAAGGAACGCCGCCTGGCCGGCCCGGACGAAGCGACGTCCGACCTCGCGGTGGCCGCCGCCCGCAAGGCCCTCGCCAGCGCCGGGGTCACGCCGGAACAGGTGGACCTCATCATCGTGGCCACCATCACGCCCGACATGCTTTTCCCGAGCACGGCCTGCTTGGTGCAGCACAAGCTGGGGGCCGTCCGGGCCGCAGCGTTCGACATTGAGGCGGCGTGCAGCGGCTTCGTCTACGCCCTCGACATCGCCAGCCACTTCGTCGCCTCGCACACTTACAACACGGTGCTGGTGATCGGCGCCGAGAAGATGTCGTCCGTGGTCGACTGGTCCGACCGCAACACCTGCGTGCTGTTTGGTGATGGCGCCGGCGCGGCGGTCTTGCAGAACCGGCCCAACGCCCATGGGTTGCTCACCACCTGCCTCGGTTCCGATGGCGGCAAGGCGGGCCTCCTGGAACTTCCCGGCGGCGGCAGCGCCTGCCCGGCCACCGCCGAAAGCGTGGCGAAGAAGCTCCATTGCCTGCGCATGGACGGGAAGGAAACCTTCAAGAACGCCGTCAACGCCATGGTCGCCGCCGCCAATGAGGCCCTGAGCCGCTGCGGCGTCACCGTGGCCGACGTGAAGTGCATCATCCCGCACCAGGCCAACCAGCGCATCCTTTCCGCCGTGGCGGAGCGGTTGGAGGCGCGGGAAGATCAGCTGTTCGTCAACGTGGACCGTTACGGCAACACCAGCGCCGCCAGCGTAGCCATCGCGCTCGACGAGGCGGTCGCGGCCGGCCGCATCCAGCGTGGCGACTTGGTCCTTCTCGTCGTCTTCGGCGCCGGCCTGACCTGGGGCGCGGCGCTGATTGAGTGGTGATGCCCTCAGCGGTTTTCCATTCCGGTCACGGCCGATTCCGCCGGTGACTTCCGGACCGCCAGCCAGGTCAACCCGGCGAGGCAAACCGTGTAGACGAGCGCGTTCGCCGTCCGTGCGGTCCAAGGCGCCCATGGCCACGGGAATTGGAAGAACGCATAGTTCAGGCCGAAGTAGAGCCACGCGACGAGCCCGAGGGCCGGCCGCAACACGACCGCGGCTTCCCGGCGGCCGTCGGCCTCCACCCGTCGCTGGAGCTTCACCGCCACGACCACCGTGGCCGCCAGCGGCAGCCCGACATACCAAACCCAGCCCCACGCCGGGCTGATCAGCGATTGCTCATACGCGAGGTTCTGCAACGTCTTGCCGCAGACGGGCAGTGCCGTGATGGGCAGGAGGAACAGGATCGGCGCCCACCGGCCGCCGGCGATCAGCACGACCGGGAGGAAGCCCAGCAGCAGCCCGAAATCGTAGAGCGCGTCCGCGAACCGGACGGAACTGAACTCCACCAACGCCAGCAGCGTCACGTGGACGGCGAGCAGGGTGCCTTCAGCGGCGGGCGGCAGGTCGGGGGCCGGCGCTTCGGCAAGACGGATCCGCGCCCGGTTCAGCCACAGGCCGGCGCCGAGTGCCGCGCCCATCGTCGCCCCGAAGGTGGTTTCCATGAAGTTCCACCAATTGATCAGCGGATCGACGTTGGCCCACCAGCCCGTGCGGAAATAGTCGAGGTTCCACGCGTGGCCGGCCTGGAGGCATTGCCCGAGCGGAAACCCCACCGCACCGCCGAGGACGCCCCAGCCGGCGAGGCGGGTCGCGAGGCCGTCCCGCCGCCAGCCGGCGTAACCCGTCAATCCGGCGAGGGCGAACAGGAAGCCGCCCCAGACTTCGCGGCGCGGCTTGAGC
>JBEISV010000227.1:0-7406 GCA_040375265.1 Verrucomicrobiales bacterium | reverse complement strand
GGGTGTTCAAGGATTACGAAGGCCGCGTGTTCGACATCCACCTCAAGGACAAGCGGGTGGAGAAGACCCAGGGCGACGACGTGGCGTTCGACACCCACATTGGCGCGGGCCAGGCCAAGCTCGAAAACCTGCTCACGGAACTGAAGAAGACCAACTGGCCAGGCGTGATGGCAATCGAGACCGACAGCGGCGAGTTCGCCAAAACTCCGGACGACTTCGTCGCCCAGGCCAAAACCTTCGTGGAGAAGGTTTCCGCCAGTCCGAACTGAGACTGGGCGAACGTCACGAGCCCACAGCGGGACAGGGTAAAACGCGAATTGCGTTTTACCCCGTTCGTTCCATAGGCTGGCATCCGTCAGCGAATTGACCGTCGCCGCGATGAAGCACTACCTCGAATTCGAGAAGCCGATCGTTGAACTCCAGAAGAAGCTTGAGGATCTCAGGCAGCATCCGGAGCAGCATTCCTTGGGCATCAGCTGGGAGGAGGAAATCCACCTGCTGGAGCGCAAGATCGCGGAAGCGCGCCGGATCATTTTCACCAACCTGACACCGTGGCAGCGGGTCCAACTGGCCCGGCATCCGAAACGGCCTTACACGCTGGATTACCTCCGGCTGGCCTTCACCGAGTTTGAGGAGCTTCACGGCGACCGGATGTTTTCCGACGACCGCGCCTTCGTGGGCGGCTTTGCCAAGCTGGGAGACGAACGGGTCGTCGTGATCGGCACGCAAAAGGGCCGCGAAACCAAGGAGAACATCCTGCGAAACTTCGGGTCCGGCCACCCGGAGGGCTACCGCAAGGCCCTGCGGCTGATGCGTCTGGCGGACAAATTCGGCCTGCCGATCATCACGTTGATCGACACGGCTGGCGCCTACCCGGGCATCGGCTCGGAGCAACGACACATCGGCGAGGCCATCGCGGTCAATTTGCGGGAAATGATGCTGTTGGAGGTGCCGATCATCTCGGCCGTCATCGGCGAAGGCGGTTCCGGCGGCGCGCTGGGCATCGGGATCGCGGACCGGGTCCTGATCCTGGAGAACGCCTACTATTCGGTCATCAGCCCGGAAGGTTGTGCGGCCATCCTGTGGAAAGACCGGTCGGCCTCGCCCAAGGCCGCCGAAGCCTTGAAGATCACCGCCAACCATCTGCGGGAGTTGAACCTGGTGGATGACGTGGTGGCCGAACCGCTGGGTGGTGCGCACAACGACGCGACGGCTACGGCCGTTTCCCTGAAGACGGCGCTTCTCCGGCACCTTGCCGAACTCAAGGCAATGTCCCCGGCGGACCGTCTGCGTTCCCGCTACGGGAAATTCCGCGCCTTCGGGCACGTGACCGAACCGGCCGTTGCGGCCGCCTGATTTCCCCTGTGCTGTATCCGCTCACGTTTCAACCGATCTTCAAGGAACGGGTCTGGGGCGGCCGCCGGTTGTCATCCCTTTACGGCAAAGGTTTGCCGGCTGGAAAAATCATCGGCGAATCGTGGGAAGTCACGGACCGACCCGAGGGAGTTTCCGAGATCGCCAACGGTCCGTTGGCCGGTCGCGACCTGCGCTGGCTGATGGAACAACACGGCGCCGAAATTCTCGGTCGGCCGGTGATTCCGGGGGAACGGTTTCCATGGCTGATCAAGATTCTCGACTGTGAGGACGATCTGTCATTGCAGGTTCATCCGCCGGCCCGATTAGCAGCGGAGTTGAAGGGGGAACCGAAGACGGAGATGTGGTTTGTCGCCGCAGCGGAACCCGGGGCGAAACTCTATGTGGGCCTGAAACACGGAGTGACTCGCGCGGACTTCGGGCGGGCGGTGGCCGACGGTTCGGTTGCGGGCTGTTTCCACGTGGTTCCCGTGCAGGCCGGCGACACCATGTTCGTGCCCAGCGGCCGGGTGCATGCCCTCGGCCGCGGCAACGTCATCTTCGAGATCCAGCAGAATTCGGACACGACCTACCGGGTGTTTGATTGGAACAGGGTTGGTCTCGACGGCCGGCCGCGGGAACTGCACGTCGCGCAATCGCTCGCCTCGATCGACTTCGCTGACTTTGAACCCGGACTCGTGGATTCGGTCTGGAAACCCGAGGGCGCGGCCCAGAGCCGGGAACTTGTCCGGCATGAACTTTTCCATATCCACCACCTGCGGCTGCCGGACGGCTGTAGCCTTTCCGCGCATCCCGCGCAGCGGGGGCCGATCGTTTTGGCGGTGACCGCCGGAACGGTGGAGGTGATTGGCGAATCCGGCGCCGTTCCAGTTCGTGCCGGCGGATTCTGCCTGCTGCCGGCCGTTTTGCCGGCAGTCGAAGTGAGGGCTGTTGGAACGGCCGAATTCCTGCGGGTCGCGCCGATGCACCGCTGAATCTTTCCCGAGCATGAGCGATCATCCCAAGCCGACGCCGACCGATCCGGACGACAACGCGCTGCCCTCCGAGTTCATCGAAGGGTCTTCGTTGCTGCGACAAGTCTTCTTCGAACGCTACTTCCGCGCCGCCGCCGTCCTGCTGGTGCTGTTCCTGGTGTTCCTCGGGCTGTTCCTGCCCAAAATCTACACCTCGACCCCGGAGGGGGTGGCGCCGTCGTTCAAGATGAGCGGCTTGGACGTGGTCCAGGCCTGGTCACTGGCCCGCACCGCCCGTGGCCAGGAGCAGGCAGGGAGATTCGACGAAGCGATTCTCTCCTGGCGCGCAGCGATCCAGAACAACCCCGGCAATCCGGAATACGCCGAAGGTTTGGTCCGGATGGTGGTGAACTATCCGGCCACCAAGCGGGAGTTTCTCGCGGCAGGCGCCTCCTACTCGATGTGGCTGCTGCAACTGACCAAGACGAATGATGCGTCGCTGGGGCTGGCCGCCAACCTCTTCGCCAAATATTCGCTGGACGACTACGCGACCGGCTTGCTCGGTCCGCGGGCGACCAACTTGCCTCCTCCGTTGGCCGCAATCTTCCTGAAGTCGCTGTTCCATCTCAATCGGATGGACCAGTTCGGTGACGTCTGGCCGGGCTACAGCAATGTGCTGACCGGTGACAAGGAGATGCAGGTCGTTCGCGCCGCCTGGCAATCGGGTTGGGGCCCGCCGGGACAGATTCGCGTCGGCCGGGAAAGCCTGGAAGGCGCCCGCAATGATCCTGCCACCCGGGATTTGGCCCATCGCCTTAGCCTGCCGATCGCGGTTTCATTGAGCGACACCTACGCCTACGAACGAAGCCTGAACGCATTGATCGATCACCATGCCGACCGCGTGCGTGACCACGTGATTTATTGGCGGCTGCTGGTATCGGCCGGGCAGACCACCAAGGCCGCTGACCTGGCCCGGGGCTTCTCCCGGCCACCGGAGACGCCAATTGACCTCCGGGAAATGGCCGAAACCCTGACCCAGCTCGGCTCGAAGGAATATGCCTCCAAACTTTTGGACCAACACCTGCCGGCCTTCGCATTCCGGCCGGATCTCTGGGAACAGCAGGCCAAGTTGTTGATTGAGCTCCAGCAGTGGGCGGACCTGCGGGAACTGGCCGTCCGGATGCGCCAGAACCAGCTGCTGCGCGAGGATATCGCCGGTTACACATGGTTCCTTGAAGGTCTTTCTGCCCTCCGTTCGGAGCGTCGGGAAGCCGCTTTGGAAGCTTTCACCCGGGCGGCGGAAACGCCTACGACCAATCCGTTGCTGAGCTTTTCGGTCGCCCGCCAACTGACCACCCTGGGTTATCCCATCCTGGCGACCCGTCTGTTGGCCATGGTCGAAAAGGCCTACGGTAACCAGTCGATGTATTGGTTCGCCGTGGTCGGCGCGGCCTATGAGGCCCGGCAGTTTGACACCATGCGGGAAGCCGCGGCCCGCGGCTATTCGCTCAATACCAACGAACCGGTGTTCGTCAGCAACTACGCGGCAATGCTCCTGATGGAACGCACCAATGCCCCGCTAGCAGCCCAGCTCACCTTGCAGGCCCTGTCCGGCCGGCCGGACGATGTCGGGATGCAGATCAACCATGCCCAGGCCCTGATCCTCAATGACCGCCTCGACGAAGCCGAGGAACTGCTCGCCAAGGTCAAGATCGACGAAGTGGACGCCTACCTGCTGACCGAACGGAACTGCGCCTACTTCGATCTCCACGCCAAACGCCGCGACAAGACCAAGGCGCTGGCGGCCTTCAAGGGAATCGAAACCCGCTTCCTGTTCCTGCCCCAGCTTCGCTGGCTGGACCGCACGTATCTGGAACTGACCGGCGAGAAGCGCCCGGCGCCGACCGACTGAACGTCAGGGAAAACACTCGCCGGCCGGAGTCGGCCGGTTTTCCGGCCAGACGAGATAAACCGTGCGGCGCGAGTGGTCCCAAGCCCGGGCGAAGTCGGCCCGGGGGATCGTTTGCTGAACTCGCGAGCGACGAACGCCCGGGTCATTGATCGCCACGTCGCCTTCCGCCGTGAAGCCCCGCACCACGACCAGGTGCCCGTCGCCTTTTTCCGACTGGGGACGTCCCTTGAGCAGCGCGTGGCTGACCGAGGCGGCCACGGGCATTCCTTGGCCCACCCACCGTTCCAGGTCGGTGAGATCGTTGAACCGGCTCACGCACGCGCCGAGGCCGGGCTGCGCCCCGGCGAAGGCGGTGTTGAACGGCCAATTGCCGGTGCCGTCCCAGCCCGGATCGAAGACCGCCGCCGCCGTCGCCGGCACCGTGTGGTTCCAGTCCGGTCGTTTCAGTTGCCCGGCCCAGAACTCGAGCAGCATGCTGGTGCTTGTTGGACTGCACCATTTGTCGATTCCCTCCGCGAACTCGGCCTGCGTCCGCACCGGCACCGCCAGCACCCTGCCCCAGGCGCTGCGCTCCGGCGGGCGCTCGACTGGGTCCGCTTGGCGTCGGCAAAACGCCAGGGTGGCGCGCCGGAATTCCGCGACGGGACCCTGCAGGGTAAAGCGCACTCGGGCGCCGACGGCCGGACGAAGGACCCGCAGGATGTCGGTGTCCACTTCGCCGTCCTTGTCGGAAAACGCCTTCGGCGAACCGCGCCGTCCATGCATGGACCAATATCCCAGCGAATACCAGGTGCTCGCCATGCCGTTGGTCCAGCCGGCCTGCGCCTCGATCAGCAGCGTCAGGTTGGTTCCGGAATTCCACGAGACGACCAATTCATCCCAGCCGCCCGCCGGCAGGACCGGCACCGATTCCAGCACGACTTCGCCGAACTGATTGGTGGACTGGCGGAAGTCGGTCTTCGGCGAAAGCGTCCGCAGGCTGGCCGGCAGCGGGGCCGCGAGGGCCGCGAAGGCAAAACCCATCAGGAAGACGATGAAGCGGAGAATTCCAAAAATCATGGCCGACCTTTCCGCTGAAATCGAAGCACCAAAAAGTCCGGGTGATCCAAGACCGTTTCCGCCTCGAAGAAGTCCCCTTCAAACGGTGGAAAGAAGGCATCTCCCTCGACGGTCCGCTTGACCCGGGTCAGGAACAACTGCGCGCACCGGCTCAGCAGGAGGGAATAAACTTCGGCACCGCCCGCAATCCATACCGGCCGCGGGTCGCCATCGAGCAGTTGGTCGAGGGACTCGACCGACGGCACCGTGCGGGTCCCCGGAGCGGTGAAACCCGACCGGCTGAGAATCACCGTTTCCCGCCCCGGGAGCGGGCGGCCGATGGATTCAAACGTCTTCCGACCCATTACCAGGATGCCTCCCATGGTCGCCTGCTTGAACCACTTGAAATCCTCCGGCAGGTGCCAGGGAATCCGGCCGGTCTGGCCAATGACCCGGTTCTCCGACATGGCGGCAATGGCTTGGAATGGCTTCATCGTCAGCGGTGCGTCACCTGCCTGGCCAGTGTCGGCGCCGATGGGAAATCGCGCCAGCGTGATGCGCGACGAATTCGGCTGAAACTCCGGCCGGACCGCCGGGGTGCTCTGTGCATGAGACTGCTCCTCTTCATCGTCGGCTGGTGCCTGCTGCTCCTCCTGTGCTGGCCGCTCGCGGTGCTGGTGTTGCTCGCGTTCCCGTTCGTTTGGTTGCTCAGCCTGCCGTTCCGTCTCGCGTTCCACGTCGTCGAAGGTGCCGTGGCGCTCTTGCGGGCGATCTTCC
The DNA here is from genome assembly GCA_040375265.1 of Verrucomicrobiales bacterium. Classification (GTDB taxonomy): domain Bacteria; phylum Verrucomicrobiota; class Verrucomicrobiia; order Limisphaerales; family UBA9464; genus CAIWAH01. Next base: position 1,352 of record JBEISV010000227.1, on the reverse strand, counting down.
TGCTGCCGGCCCGGTTGCTCGGCGTTTCCAAGACGACCCGCCCGGCCTGAATTCAGGGTGGAAAGGCCACCGGCGCCATGCTTTTCCCGCGGGCGGATTGACCCCCGGGCCGACTTCGCGTTTAACAGGCCCATGCGTTTCCCCTCTGTGTGCCCCACGGGCGCTCTCGCCGCCATCACCGGCGTCCGCTGGCTTTCCTTCGGTCTGGCGATCACCGCCTTCAGCCTCGTTACCCAGGCGGAGGTCAAACTCCATCCCACCTTCACCGACCACGCCGTGCTTCAGCGCGGCCTCAAGGTCCCCGTCTGGGGCACCGCCAACGACGGCGAGGCGGTTACCGTCGAATTTGCCGGCCAGAAACGCAGCACCGTGGCCAAGGGCGGACGCTGGATGGTGACGCTCGGTTCCCTCAAGGCCAACGCTACCGGAGCCGCCCTGAAGGCCAGTGGACCCGCCAACGCCGTTAGTATCTCCGACGTCGTGGTCGGCGAGGTTTGGGTCTGCTCCGGGCAGTCCAACATGGAGTGGCCGATGTCGCGCAGCTTCGAGCCCGAGGGCGACATCAACCACAGCGACAATCCGAACCTGCGCCTCTTCACCGTCGTGAAGCGCCGTTCCCCCGAGGTGAAGACCGACCTCGACTACGCCGCGCACAAGTGGGTGCAGGCCGAGCCGGACGCCGTGCGGAACTTCTCCGCCGTCGGTTACTACTTCGGCCGGGCGCTGGAGGAATCGCTCCATGCGAAGGGCGTGCCCGTGGGCATCATCCACACCAGTTGGGGCGGTTCGCCGGCCGAGGTCTGGATGCGCGAGGAAGTCCTGAAGGCCGACGCCGAATACAATTCCCAGATCCTCGAACCCGGCCTGGCGGGTTCCACCAAGGCCATGGCGGCCATCCAGCAGTGGGAGACCGAAAAGAAGGCCGTCGAGGCCAAGGGGGAGAAGTTCACCAAAAACCGGCCCGGCCAGCCTTGGCGACCGGCTGAGCTCTACAACGGGATGCTCGCCAACATCATCCCCTACGGCATCCGCGGCGCCATCTGGTATCAGGGCGAGTCCAACGCCGGCCGGGCCTGGCAATACCGCCGCCTTTACGCCGACATGATCCGGAACTGGCGCCAGGACTGGGGCCAGGGCGAATTCCCCTTCTACGCCGTCCAGCTCGCCCCTTGGGACAAGAACAAGAAGCGTGACCTCGCCGTCATCGCGAATGAGATCGGCGAAAGCGACTGGGCGGAACTGCGGGAAGCCCAGAACCACGTCGCCGCGACGCTCAAGAACGCCGACACCGCGGTGATTACCGACGTGGGCGACAAGGACGACATCCATCCCACCAAGAAGAAGCCCGTCGG
>JBEISV010000319.1:0-5643 GCA_040375265.1 Verrucomicrobiales bacterium | reverse complement strand
TAGCGGTAAGTCTCGCTGGTGAAGACGCGGCCCTTTTCATCCACGGAGAAGGCGACCGGATTGGCGAGCATCGGTTCGGCGGCCCAGAGGTCCACCTTGAGCCCGGGCGTGAGCTTGAACTGCTTGATCCGGACTTCGCCCTCGTTGCTGGCCGGTGCGAGGATGGGCATGGCCGGCCGGTCGTCCTTCACGAGCGGCTTGAAGCCGTTGGTGCTGGTGCCGGCCGCCGCGGCGGCAATGTCGGCGGCGTGGAGCAGGCCGGAATGACCAAGGACCAAGGAACCAATGAGCCGGGCAAAGCGGCGCGCGGTGGACATGGGACGGAGTGTGCGGAGCCGGGAAGCGGAGGCAAGGCGGCGGAAGTTCAGGGTTCAATGTTCCGATCGTTGGGCGCACGCTGCTGTCCGTCCTTGAACACCGCGCCGAGCCAGCCTGAATGCGACCTGCCAGCCGATCCGCTGGTGGGCCGCTTCCTCCAGCACCTGGAGGTCGAGCGCAACACCTCGGCCTACACCGTGCGGAACTATGGCCAGGCCCTGGCCGAAGTGGCGGCGTGGCATCATGGACTCAAACAAGCGGCGCCCGTCTGGCCGGACCTCAAACGTGAGGACTTCCGCTTTTATCTCCGGTGGCTGGGACGCAAGCAGCTGAGCCGCGCGGCGATTGCCCTGCGATTCAGCGCGCTGCGGACTTTTTACCGCTTCCTCCTGCGAGAAGGGTTGGTGACCGGGCTGCCGACGAAGGGGCTTTCCCTGCCCAAGGCGGAGAAGCGGCTGCCGCAGTTCCTGCCGGAGAAGCAGATGACGGCCCTGCTGGAAGCCCCGCTGCGGGAGTTTGGACGGTTGCGGGACAACGCGTCGGAGCCGGTGGACCCGATGCCGTTCCTGCGGGACGTGGCGGTGCTGGAGTTGATCTATTCCTCGGGCCTGCGCATCAGCGAAGTCTGCGGACTGACGGTGGCTGAGGTGGATTTCGCGGCCCGTTCCCTGAAGATCCGCGGCAAGGGGCGCAAGGAACGGCTCGTGCCCGTCGGCGCGCCGGCGCTGACGGCGCTGGAGGCCTATTGGCGGGCCGTGAGCCATCCGCAAAGTCCGGGGCTGCCGGTCTTCTTCGCGGAGCGGAATTCGCTCACACCGGTGACGCCGGGAACGATCCAGCGGCGACTGAAAATCTACCTCGCCGCGGCGGGACTCGACCCGGCGCTGACGCCGCACAAGCTGCGGCACAGCTTCGCCACGCACCTGCTCGACCGGGGCGCCGACTTGCGCAGCGTGCAGGAGCTGCTGGGCCACGCGCGGCTGTCCTCGACCGAGGTTTACACGCACCTGACGACGGAGCGGCTGAAGCGTGTTTACGATTCCGCCCACCCGCGGGCCTGAGGCTGGGTCAGGTGGCCGGGACAGCGGCCGTCTTGGCCCGGTTGGCCCACAGGCGGGGCAGGGCGCCGCCGGCGAGCGCCAGCACCAGCAGGATGCCGGTCAGCATGCCGGCGACTTCGCGCGGTGCCCGGGCGTGGACGAGCCCGTTGTTGAGCACGGCGATGGCGGCCACGCCCAGCAGCGTGCCGTGGACCGAGCCGACGCCGCCGAAAATGCTCGTGCCGCCGAGCACGACGGCGGTGATGGCAAAGAGTTCGTAGCCCGTCCCGGCATCGGCCTTCGCCTGGCCGAGCCGGGCGGTGTAGATGATCGCCGCGAGCGCCGCGACGAACCCGGCCAGCACGTAGGCCAGGGTCAGGCGTCGTTCCACCGGCAGGCCGGCGTAACGCGCGCCTTCCGGGGCAAACCCGATCGCGCGAAAACAACGGCCGAACGTCGTGCGATGGACCAGCAGCCACACGCCGGCGGCCACCGCGAGGAACGGCCAAACCTGCGTCGGGATGCCAAGAAAACGTTCCTGGCCCAAGCGGAGGAAGGCCGCGGGGAAATTGGTGAACGTATCGACGCCATGGGTGATCGCCTCGGCCAGCCCGCGGAAGAGCGAATAGGTTCCCAGCGTGACGATGAGCGGCGGCAGGCGCAGCCAGGTGATCAGTGAGGCATTCAGCCCGCCGGCCATCGCCCCGAGCAGCAGCGTGCATCCCGCGGCCAACGGAATGGGCAGGCCGGCATCACGCCACAGCTTGCCGAACAGGATGGCGCACAGGCCCAACAGTGAACCGACCGAGAGATCGATTCTGCCGGTCAGGATGATCGGCGTCATCGCCAGCGCGAGCAGTCCGATCTCGGCCGAGTGGCGGAGGATGTCGTAGGTGTTGTCGAGCGTGCCGAAGTTGCGGCCGACCGAATTGAACCACAGCCATTCCAGCGTCAGGACGAGGAACAGGATCGTCTCGTGCCGGAGCAACGCGGACTTCCACGGGGCCGAGACTTCGCTGGGGCGGACGTTTGACACTGGATCGACAGGTAATGCGGGGTGAACACGGAGAGGTTACTGGCCTCCGTTCGCCACGCTCAAGTCCCGTCTGGTGCCGGTGCCCACCGGGGGCCGATCATTCCAGCCGGCAGATGTCCACGGTGACCTCCATGCGGCGGTCGAGCGTGCCCTTGTAATGGCCGCTCACGGGTGTGACGTCGGCATAGTCGCGGCCGACGGCGATCTTCACGTAGTTCTCGTCCACGGCGCAGTTGTGCGTGGGGTCCAGTCCGCGCCAGCCGACGTCGGGCACAAAGACCTCGATCCACGCGTGCGACGCGCTGGCGGATTCCGTGGCCAGGTAGCCGCTGACGTAGAGGGCCGGGATCTTCTGCGAGCGGCACAGCCCGAGCATGACGTGCGCGAAATCCTGACAGACGCCCTGCCGTTGCTGCAGCACCTGCCGCATGTGGGTGTGGACGTGCGTGCTGAGCGGCGTGTAGCGGAAGTTGCCGTGGATGAACCGCATGATCGCGACCGCGGCCTGCCAGATGTCGGCAATACCCTGGGTGGCGTCCACGGCGAGGCGCCAGGACTCGGGATCCCAGTCGACGTAGCGGCTCGGCAGCAGGTAATCGAAGCACCGCTCGGTCTTCGCGCATTCCGGCAGGCGGCTCAGCTGGGCCGGAGTGGCATCCAGCGGCAGGGCGATGGACTTCGTCGAAACCGTGGTCAGCGCCTCGACGAGCACGGACGTGTGCGGTTCGGGAATCTCGAAGTGGTGGACGACGTTCTTGTAGAAATCGTCGTAATGCCGAAGCCGGCTGGGCGGAATGATCTTCAGCAGGAACGACTCGACGTTCTGGTGCTCGTTAGTGACGGGCTTGAGCCGGATCTCGTTGAAACTCTCCTTCACCGGCGACGCGTAGGCGTAGCGGGTGCGGTGGACGATCTGGAAGCGCATCGGATGTCAGGATGATCGCGGAACGGTGGCCGAGGCCCAAGATGGCGGTCTGACCACGGAGGCGAAGCGGAATCGTCGCCCGGTCATTGAAAGTTCGTCATCGGTCATCCGGCTTTTCCTCGCCGGCAGCCTCGCTGTCGCCCAGCGGTTCGACGTCCACGCTCACGCGCACCTCATGGTGACCGCCACCGGTGATGATGCCACTGACCGGGCTCACGTCGCTGTAATCCCGGCCGTAGGCCACGGTGATGTGCTCCTCGCCGGAAAGGAGGTTGTTCGTCGGATCGAAGTCAACCCAGCCCACGCTCGGGCAATAGACCGAGAACCAAGCGTGCGAGGCGTCGGCCCCGACGAGGCGTTCCTTGCCGGGCGGCGCGTGGGTCCGCAGGTAACCGCTCACGTATCGCGCCGGCAGACCCAGCGAACGGAGGCAGGCGATCGCGAGATGGGCGAAGTCCTGGCACACACCTCGGCGCTTGGCCCACACCTCCTCCAACGGCGTCGCCACGCTGGTGGCCACCGGATCGTATTTGAAGTCGCGGAAGATGCGTTGGTTGAGGTTGGCGACGCCGACCAGCAACGGGGTGCCGGCCGGGAAGCTCCCGCGGGCGTAATCCGCCAAATCCGGCGCGGTGCGCAGCAGCGGTGAATCGAAGCAGAACTGATATTGGTCCACGACCTCGGGCGAGACGGGATCCCGGAAAAGCTCCGCCACCTCGGTCCAAGGCGGCGACAGCGTCAGTGCCGGCGGCGTGCTGGCCGTCAGCGTGACCACGCTCACCGCCTCGACCTCGAGCCGGGAGTGGATTTCCTGGATCGCAAAGAAGCAGACCCGGTTGCCGAAATAGTCGGTCCGCGTTTTCCGGACGGCGGGTTCCGGGGTGATCCGCAGCGAGAATTGCGCCCGGCTCTGCGCCGCCGTGAAACGGGGATTCACCCGCGCGGAATGGTGCGAGACCGTGACCGGCTCCGAGTAATTGTAGGTCGTGCGATGCAGGATGCGGTAGGTCATCGGGCGCGGGAGATCGTGGAATGGGCGAAGTAGCTGACCGCAATCGCGTCGGACAGCCGCGGCAGGTCGGCCAGCGTCGCGGCGATCACGCGGCCCACGTCGCTCTCGTGCCAATGGGCCCGCAGCCGGTTGATCGGCCGCGGGTCGAGCAGCCGCAGCCGGGTCACGCACTCGATGAGGACCCGCTGGCCCGGGCTCAGGTGCGCGCTTTCGCGTTCCCGCGGGAGTTTCTCGAAGTGCTTCACCAGCTGGTTCAACTGGAAGAGCAGGGAACGGGGATTGGTGTCGTCCAGCAGCACGAGGTCGTAGACCGCCGCCATGTTGGGCACGAGGTTGTAACGCGACCGGTAGGTGATCGTGCTGTCGGCGACTTCCAGCACGGCCTCCAGCACGCTGGGATTGTCGGCCTCGGGCGAACGCAGTGCCGAGTTCAGCAGCGTGCTCAGGTAGATCGCGCGTTCGAGCCGCGCGCCCATGTCGAGGAAACGCCAGCCCTGCGCCCGGGTCATGTTCTCCCGGGCGAGTCCATGGAAGGAGGCAAGCTGCAGCAACGTCTGGTTGAGCACCCCGATGGCGTCGCCGGCCAGCATCACGAGGCTTGTGGTGGGCATGGCCAGGCGGTCTTCGAGCTGGCTGAGCACCCGCCAAAGGTCGTTGGAACTGCGGTCGCGCACCAGCATGCCGAGGCGCTGGAGCTGGTCGGCCAGGCAACGGAGGCTGCCCGGTTCGGCTGGGTCGAAGATTGCCGCGAGCAAGCCCGCCTCGAGCGCCTCGGCGTTCGTGCGGAGTTCCGGGCGGGCGGACGCGGTGGGCAACTGGCCCTGTGCCACGAGCGTGTTCAGCAGCGGTTCCAGCAAGGGGAACGCGTGGCCGGTGCTTTCCGGACTGAAGCGCAGCAGCGTGCTGCGCAGGAGCCGGGCCGTGGAATCGGTGCGTTCCGCGTAACGACCGAGCCAGAAATAATTGTCCGCGAGCCGGGACGGCAGGTTGTTGCCCACCCGGCGCAGCTCGACTTCGCGGCCGGCGACGCTGAGTAGCGTGACGTCTTCCACCGGTCCGTCCGCGAGCACCCAGGTGTCCTTGGCCGCGCCGCCGCGCTGCATGGAGATGAACCGCCCGCCGGAGTCGGGCGCCACCCGCGCCAAACCGCCGGGCATCACCCGGTAGCCATCCGGGGTTGCCACGACGTAGACCCGCAACGCCAGGGGCCGCGGGGAGAGCACGTCGCCATTCCAGACCGGCGCGGCCGACAGTTCGACGCGTTCCTGGCCGACCCACAGGTGCGGCTGGAACCGAATGCGCCGGAGCAGGG
>JBEISV010000381.1:0-4786 GCA_040375265.1 Verrucomicrobiales bacterium | reverse complement strand
CCGTTCTCGTGGCGGAAGGTGAGGCCAGCCGCGGCCGTCACGTCGGTGAACATCACCCGCGGCACCTCGGCGCGCCGTTGGGCCGGTTGCGGGGCGTCGAGCGCGGTGACGTGGCCCGTGGACTTGGGCACCGGCCGGGTAAGCCACCAGACCACGCCGCCTGCCAGCACGCCGGCGGCCAGCAGGAACAGCAGCGAGCGCTTCAGCGCTCGGCCGATGGCGGCGTCATCGCCGGCGGATTCCCAGGGCTCGGGTGTCACGGCGCCGACGGTGCGGGACCGGACCGGCCGGGGCAAGCGGGCCGAAGCGGTGGTCGGGATAGCCGGCGCCGCTGGACGCTGCCGCCGTCTCCCTCTCTTCCACTCGGAGTGGAGGAGAGGGGCGGGGAGAGGAGGTTCCCCGAACTGCGGCCGAGATAGTCGCACAGGCGCCTCGCCGGGTGAACGGCAGGCGAGGGCGCCTGCCGAACCAGAGACAGCCGAGGCGGCTGTCCCACTGCGGCGGCCGCGCCGAGGTGCGCCCCGGACCGGCACCCGACCGAAAATATGCTTGGAGCCGGGGCGCCGGACCTTGGAACGTCCCGCCATGCAAAAGTGGATCGCCGATTACCTCGCCGCGCAGCAACGTGTCCTCGCCAGCCTGCCACCCGCCCAGCTGGCCGGGCTGGTGGAAACCCTGCGTGACGCCCACCGCCGGGACGCCCAGGTCTTCGTGATCGGCAACGGCGGCAGCGCGGCCAACGCGAGCCACTTCGCGGTCGATCTCGGCAAGGGCGCGAGCGACAAGCTGTCCCGCCGCTTCCGCGTGCTCTCGCTCACCGACAACGTCGCGTGGATCACGGCGCTCGGGAACGACTACAGCTACGACGACATCTTCGTGCGCCAGTTGGCCAACTATGCCCGGCCCGGCGACGTGCTCATCGGCATCAGCGTGAGCGGCAACTCGCCGAACTGTGTGCGGGCCTTCGAGTGGTCGCGGGCGAACGGCGTGAAGACCATCGGCCTGGTCGGCGCCAAGCGGGGCAAGATGGCGGAACTGGCGGACCAACCGGTCGTGATCGACGACGGCCACTACGGCCGCGTGGAAGACGCGCAGATGACCATCCTGCACCTGCTCTGCTACGCGTTCATGGAACTGCCGGAACTGGCGGCCTGAAGCCCGGGAGCGCGACTCTCCGAGTCGCAATTGGGCAAATCCAGTTTGAGGGAAGCAGAGCGCTGGCGGCTCAGGGAGCCGCGCTCCCGGGCGATCTCCTGACGATCATCCTGAACCCGCACTGCTAGGCGTCCATGGAATCTCCTGAACTGGCGGAATGGGCCAGCGGGTGGGGAGATGGTCGCGGCTTTGGCCTTCACACGTAGACTTTCCAGACCGTCGCGGGTTACGTGTCAGGTATCTACAACCTCAACTAATCTGGCCTAGCGACGGACTCGTTCCGCATCTGACTAGCCCGCACCTCTCGCAAGAAAGTGAACGATTCATGGAGCGAGATGACTCCAACCAGAAGTGCTGCGCCAAAAATGGACCACAGAATCGCAGCCTGAACCTTAAAGACGAGTCCGGCTCGCCGAAAAATTCGGAGCGACGCTACAAAAAGGACAAACGCAGAAACAATGATGGCCGCACTTGGTAGCCACTGAGAACGCGTATCTGACCATGAGCCTGGCGTTGGCAGTAGCGAGCAAGCGAGCATCGCAACTAGGTAAAGGGAGAAGAGCAGCAGAAACTGCTGCCAGTCTTTACCTCGCTCCTTTAGCAAACTTTGACTTAGGTCACTCATGGCCAACGTCGCCCAACGATGCCCCTCACGGCTTCAGATACTCCTTCAGCCAGTCGAAGATCGTCGTGTGCCAGAGCTCGCTGTTGGCGGGCTTCAGCACCCAGTGGCCTTCGTCCGGGAAATACAGGAGCTTAGACGGCACGCCCTGCCGTTGCAGCGCGGTGAAGAGCGCCAGCCCCTGGCCCAGCGGCACGCGGTAGTCGAGTTCGTTGTGGATGATTAGGTTGGGCGTCCGGAACTTCGCCGCAAACTGGTCCGGCGAATGTTTCGCGAAGTCGGCCTTCTCCCACGGGATGCCATGTTCCCATTCGTCGAACCACAGCTCGTCGGTCGTGCCATACATGGAGTGGAACTCGAACACGCCGCAGTGCGTGACCAGCGTCCGGAACTTGTCGGTGTGGCCCTGGAACCAGTTCATCACGTAACCGCCGTAGCTCGCGCCGGCCGAGGCCATCCGCCGCGGATCGATCCACGGCTGCTGTTCCAGGTGGGCGAGGCACGCCATCAGGTCGGTCATCACCTTGCCGCCCCAGTCGTGTGAGATCTCGTCGGTGAACTTCTGGCCGAAGCCGGTCGAGCCGCGGGGATTCGGCAGCGCGATCACGTAACCCTGCGCGGCCCAGAGCTGGGCGTTCCAGCGGAAGGACCACGAATCCATGAAGGCGCCCTGCGGTCCCCCGTGGACCCAGAAGACGAGCGGCCATTTCTTCGCCGCGTCGAACCCGGGTGGCTTGAGGATCCACATCTGCACCGGCACGTCGCCCGCGCCCTTCGCGGTCACGGACTCGGGTTCGTTCAGGGCCAGTTCGCCCAGCCGAGCCGAGTTCAGCTTCGTCAAGGCGACTGGCGTGCCACCCTCGAGGGGCACGCGCATCACTTCGGGCGGGGCGGCGAGCCGGCTTTGGGTGAAGATGGCCTGTCCGGACGCCGTGACAGTCGCCTCGCCCGACGACCCGCCGGTGACAAGCGGCTTCACGTCATTGCCCGCGGTGGTGACGGTCCAGAGCGCCTTGGTGCCCTTGTCTTCGGCCTCGATCACGAGCGTCTTGCTGTCGGCGGCCCACGTGATGCCCTCGACGGAGGAATCCAAGTTCGCGGTCAGGCTGCGGGTGGCGCCGGTCGCGCGGTCCAGGAGCATGAGTTGCCAGCAGTCGGCCTCGAAGCCGGCGCGGGCCTGGGCGCGGTAGGCGATCCATTTGCCGTCGGGCGACACGCGCGGGGAACCGTCGGCGGCGGGATTCGTGGTCAGCACCCGGCTGGCCCCGTTCGCAACGGTGATGGCGGCGAGATTGTGATCGGTCTTCCAGGCTTCCTCGCGCACCGGAGTGGGCGAAGGCGTGTGGATGATTTCGCGGGAGTCCGCGGACCATACCCAATCGTCGCCCGCGGAAAACGTCGAGGACCACGGCACCGCGTCGCCGGCGCCGGGCGTGAGGTTGCGGGGTTCGCCGGCGGCGACGCCGTTGGTCAACGCGAGCACGAACAGGTGCTGGCGGCGGCCGTCGTGCAGTTCGCTCCACTTGCGCACGGGCAACTGCGTGAAGACCTGCGCCTTCACCTTGGTTTTTTCCGGCGCGTCGAGCCGTTCCTTGTTCGCCTTGTCCGCCTCGGCGAAGGGCTTCTCGGAGAACTCGGGATAAACTGACGACACGAAGGCGATCTGGCGCCCATCGGGCGAGAATACCCCGCCGGTCGCCCCGGTGCTCAGGGTCGTGAGCTGGCGGGCCTCGCCGCCGTCCACCGGCAGCAGCCACACCTGGAAGTCGCCGCCGCGGTTGGAGTCGAAGGCGATCCATTGGCCATCGGGCGACCAGCGCGGGTGCCGGTCATGCTTGGGCGAGGAAGTAAGGCGGCGCGGTTCGCCGCCGGCCGTGGGCACTAGCCAGACGTCGGAGGCGGTCTTGTTCTCCGCCACGTCCGCGTCGGTCACCACAAACGCGACCCACTTCCCGTCGGGCGACGGCTGCGGGTCGGACACGCGGTGAAACGCGGCCAGGTCGGCGAAGGTCATGGGCCGGCGTTCGGCGGCGAAGGCGGAGAGCGTGGCGAGGAGGACCGAACCGGAAACTAGGCGAGCCAGCGAAGTCATGGCGCGATTGAGCCCGAAGCCGTCCGGGCCGCCAAGCCCGCACCTCGCCCGCGGACAGAATCACCCCCGCGCCCGCCGGGACCCTGGACCCGCGCACGAAAATGGAAAAAACGCTTGAGCCGCCGGGGGGTGTCCGCCTTTATTCCGGCCCGCCCGACCCGGGCGGTTCAGTTTTGGCCGTGGTAGGTTACCCAAGTGGCCAACGGGGGCAGACTGTAAATCTGCTGGCTTACGCCTTCTCTGGTTCGAATCCAGAACCTACCACCACTTTCCGGGCCCGACGCTTCCGAGTGTCGGGCCCGTTCTGTTTCCGACGGGGGCCGGTTTGACGCCTCGGCATTCTCCCGCACTCTCCGGCCGTGCCTGCCGCCCCGATCCTGTCCGTCCGCAACCTGTCCAAGACGCACCGCAACGGCGACACGGCGCTGACGGTGCTGCGCGACGTGTCCTTCGACCTCGCGCCGGGCGACACCCTGGCCATCGTCGGTCCCAGCGGTTCCGGCAAGACCACGTTGCTCGGCCTCTGCGCCGGCCTCGACGCCGCCACGCAGGGCACCGTGACCTTGGCGGGCGCGGAACTTGGCCGGCTCGACGAGGATGGCCGCGCCCGCGTGCGCAACGACCACGTCGGCTTCATCTTCCAGAATTTCCAACTCCTCCAGACGCTCACCGCGTTGGAAAACGTGCTCGTGCCGCTGGAACTCCGCGGCCAAGGAGCCCCGCGGGAACGCGCCGTGGAATTGCTCCGCAAGGTCGGGCTGGGCGAACGCCTCGGCCACTATCCGACCCAGCTCAGCGGCGGCGAACAGCAGCGGGTGGCGCTCGCCCGCGCCTTCGTGAACCGTCCCCAACTGCTCTTCGCCGACGAACCCACGGGCAACCTCGACGGCGACACGGCCCACCTCGTCGCCGACATG
>JBEISV010000257.1:0-6658 GCA_040375265.1 Verrucomicrobiales bacterium | reverse complement strand
CGTCAGGGCGGCGTCAAACGTGCGTTCACCGCCCGGCGGGGAAAACTTGGAGGCCATGGGCGAGGCTTGAAGTTCGTTGGCCCGCCGGCAAGCAGAACCCGGTCCACGGCACCGACCGCCGCCCGAAGCGGTGACTGACCTGCGGCGTGAGGCCTGTTATGCTCCGGCCCATTTTCGCCCGTCGTGTATTCGCTTAGCTGGGTTTCCTAGACGCCGTCGTCATGGTGGCGGTCGCGGCCGATGCCAACAGGCTGACGTATCTCGACGGCGCGGACCCGTTCCATGTCGGCGTGAATTTCCCCAAGCTCACCACGCCCCAATGGGTCGGTGACACCAACGTGGACGTGGTCGTCACGCTCGGCATCGACGACATGAGCCAGGCGGCGCGCTACGAGGAATTCCTCCGTCCCATCCTCGATCAGCTCCACGCCGTCGAGGGCCGGGCGCCGGTCAGCATCTTTTCCAATGCCCTCACGCCCGACGACCCGCACCTTGCCGGCTGGCTGGAGGAAGGCTTGTCGCTGGAGGTCCACACGCTCGGGCATCCCTGCCCGCTCCTGTCCAAGCATGACTTCGCCGGCGCCGAGAAGGCGTTCCACGGCGGCGTGGACCTGCTGAACCATGTCCCGGGCAACGTCCCCGTCGCGTTCCGGACGCCGTGCTGCGACTCGATCAACAGCCCCAGCCCGCGCCTGTTTGCCGAGCTGTTCGCCGGCACCAATTCGGCCGGGCAATTCCTGCGGCTGGACTCCTCCGTGGTCATGCTCCTGACGACCAACGACTCGGCGCTGCCGCGCGAACTGGTCGTGGACGGCGACGGGCGCGGGAAGTTCACCAAGTATGTGCCCTTCCCCAGCTTCGTCACGACGGTCGAGAACTATCCCTACCCGTGGGTGATCGGGAACCATTGCTGGGAATTTCCCTGCCTCGCTCCCAGCGATTGGGAAGCCCAGAACCTGCTCGGCAACACCAACGCCACGATGCTGGCCGACTGGCGAACGGCGCTCGACGCCATCGCGCTCAAGCAAGGCACGTTCAACTTCGTGTTCCATCCGCACGGTTGGAGCGCCAACACGCAGCTTGTCGCCTTCATCGAACATGCGGCGAAGAACTACGGGAAACGGGTGAAGTTCCTGAACTATCGCGACGCCTCCGACCGACTGACGGCTCACCTCGGCGCCGGCCAGGCCCTGCGCGCGGCGGACGGCGGCGACAACGGCGTGCGGCTGCTGGACCTGAACCAGGACGGCTTCCTCGACGTGGTGATCGGCAACGACACCCTGCGGCGCACGCGGATTTGGCAGCCCGCCCAGCGCCGTTGGCTGGACTCCGACTTCCCGGTGGCGCTCGTGACCCGGACAAACGGCATGGTCGTGAACACTGGGGTGCAATTCGGCGTGGTGCATGCCGACGGCCGGCCGACGCTGCTCTGGCGCAACGAAGCCGGCGCCGGCGCGTGGACCTTTGAGGGCGGACGCTGGGTCACGAAACCCAGTCTGTTGCGCGGCCTAGAAATCGATGGCCGCCCGGTTTTCACCCGGCGTTTCGGGCGCGACCAAGGCGTGCGGTTCCGCGACGTGGATGGCGATGGCGTGGGCGAACTGCTGGTCAGCCAGGGCTCACAGAACGCCGCCTTCCAGTGGAACAACGCCGAACAACGCTGGCAGCCGAGCCCGTTCCGGCTGCCGCCCGAAACGTCGCTCGTCAACGCGGCCGGCGAGGACAACGGCCTGCGGTTTGCCGACGTGAACGGTGATGGCCATGACGACGTGATCTTCTCCAACGAGGAACGGTTCGCCCTGTGGACCTACATTCACGAGCCCTGGTTGAACTGGACCCGCGGCTGGACTCGCAAGGTCGTCGCCGCCGAACGGCGCGAACCGCTCCCCGCCACCGGTCCGTTGCCAGCGACGCCGTCGGATGAAATTCCGCCAATCGTCCGGCCGGGACCCCATCGCAACAACGGCGCCTGGTTCCATTCCCGGCATCTCTGGGTGCAGAACGAGGACACTGCTCACTTGCCCAACCTAGTGGACCGCGGCTCGTTCGACGACCTCGTCCGCGGCATCGCGGCACCGGCCAAGACACCGGAAGAGGAATTGGCCACGTTCCGCGTGCCGGCCGGCTTCCAGGTCGAACTGGTCGCCGCCGAACCGTTGGTGCGTGACCCCGTGGCGTTTGATTGGAATCCCGACGGCCGCCTGTGGGTGGCAGAAATGCGCGACTATCCGCTCGGCCTCGATGGCCGGGGCAAACCCGGCGGCATCATCAAGCTGCTCGCCGACCGCGACGGCGACGGCCGCTACGATCACGCGGACGAATTCCTGGCCGACGTGCCGTTTCCCAGCGGCGTGATGGCGTGGCGCCAAGGCGTGCTGGTCAGCGCCGCGCCCGACCTCTTCTACGCCGAGGACACGGACGGTGACGGCAAGGCCGACCGTCGCGAAGTCATCCTGACCGGCTTCCGCGAAGGCAATCAGCAGCACCGCGTGAACGGTTTCGCCTGGGGGCTCGACGGCTGGGTCTACGCCGCGAACGGCGACAGCGGGGGCGAGATTGGCCGGCCGGGTTCGGACCGGCGCCAGCCCTTGCAGGGGCGCGACCTGCGGTTCCGGCCCGACACGGGCGAGTTCGAGACGATTGAGGGCCAGACGCAGTTCGGGCGCGTGCGCGACGACTGGGGCAATTGGTTCGGCAATGCCAACTACGCCTGGCTCTGGCACTACGAACTGCCGGCCCGTTACCTCGCCCGCAATCCTGATCTCGCCGTGCGCGACACCCGCCGGATGCTCGCCCAATACGAGGACGGCAACCGGGTCTATCCGATCAGCCGCGCGCAGGTCCGCCCCAATGCCGTGGGCGCGGAGAACACGGTGACCAGCGGTTCTAGCCCGGCGCCGTATCGCGACGAACTGTTCGGCCCCGACTTCTCGACCAGCATCTTCATCAGCGAACCCACCGAGAACGTGGTCCATCGCGAGGTCGTGGCTACAACCGCCGACGGCCTGACCAGTCACCGCGCCGCCGGCGAAGCGACCTCGGAGTTCCTCGCCTCGACCGACAATTGGTTCAAACCCACGCTACTGCGCACCGGGCCGGACGGCGCGCTTTACGTGGCCGACATGTATCGGCTGCACCTCGAACATCCCGAGTGGATTCCCGCCGACCTGCTGGCGCGCATCGATGTCCGGGCCGGCACCGAACTGGGCCGGATCTGGCGCGTCGTGCCGGACGGATTCCAACCCCGGCCGACCGCATTCAAGGTGGGCGGCGCCACCGCGGAACTGGTCGCCGCGCTCGACTCCCCGAACGGCTGGCGTCGCGACACGGCCATGCGCCTGCTGGTGGAACGCCAGGACCGCGCTGCCACCGAACCGCTCCGCCAATTCGCGCGCGGAGCCAAGTCTCCCAAGGTCCGGCTTCAGGCGTTGGCGACCCTCGCCGTGCTGGGCTCCGTCGGGCCGGAAGACATCGGCCTCGCGCTCAAGGATCCGACGCCGGAGGTCCGAGCCCACGCGTTGCGGGCCGGCGAGCCGTTGCTGCGGGCGCCCCGACCGGACGCCGGGTTGGTGAAAACCGTGCTGGCGCTGGGCGACGATTCCGACGCGGCAGTCCGGCTTCAATTGGCCTTCACCCTGGGCGAGCTGAACGAGCCGCGGGTGGGCGAAGCCCTGATTCGTCTGGTCACCCGGCACCCGGACCACACGGCGTTGCTCACCGCCGTGCTCTCGAGTTCCGGGCCCCACCTCGCATCCATGTTGACCGCTTGCGCCGCGCTGGAAGCCCCGCCCGCCAAATTGGTCGAGCGACTCCTGGGTTTCGCGGCCACGCGCAATGACGAAGCCGCCCTGCAAGCGGGTGCAGCCGGGGTGATGAAGCTCAATTCAGCCGCCGCCTCCGTTGCCCAATTCAACGCCGTCGCCAGCCTAGTCGAAGCGTGGGAACGCCAGGGCAGCCTGACCAATTCGGCCCGCCTCGCCCGCTTCGGCAACGTGTTCGACTTCGCCCGTTCGGCCATGGAAGACCCGGCCAGCGCCGAGCCGCTCCAAATGGCGGCGCTCCGGCTGCTCGGGCGCCCCGGCTCCGGTCCGGCTCCGATCCAGTCGTTCGTGCGCCTGCTGGAGCCAAACCGGTCCACGCCATTGCAGCACGCGGCGTTGCAGGCGCTGCAACGGACCCAGGGCGCCGAAAGCGGCGAGGGCGTGCTACGACAGTGGCCGCGGATGAGCCCGACGCTCCAGGCGGCCGCTACCGAGATGCTGTTGGTCAGGCCCGTGTGGGTTGCCCAACTGCTCAGCGCGGTCGAGACCGCCACCGTGAGCCCGCGGGAGCTCGGCCCCGGTGTCCGCCAACGCCTGATGCAGCATCCCACACCGGCAGTGCGCACCCGGGCCACCAAGCTTTTTGCCGAGGTCAGCACCGACCGTCAGGTGGTGCTCGACCAGTTCGCGCCGGCCCGGAAGCTCACCGGCGATCCCGAACGCGGCCACGAGGCGTTCGTGGCCAATTGCGCCGCCTGCCATCGGCTGGGCGGCGAGGGAAACGACGTGGGCCCCGACCTCGGGGCACTCACCGACCGGTCGTTCGATGCCCTGCTCATCGCCGTGATGGACCCGAACCGGGCCGTCGAGGAGCGCTATCTTGCCTACACGGCGGTGACCAAGGGCGGGCGGGAGTTCACCGGGATCATCGCCGCGGAGACGCCGAACAGCCTCACGCTGCGGGCCGCGCAAGGCAGCGAGGAAACACTCCTGCGCTCCGAGCTGGTTTCCCTGACTGGCACCCGCCGTTCGCTGATGCCGGAAGGCTTCGAGCATAGCCTCGACGTCCCAGCCATGGCGGACCTGTTCGCTTTCGTCACCGCGAAGTCGGCGGTGCCCAAGGCATTCGCCGGCAACCGCCCCACGAGCGTGGCGCCGGCCGCCGATGGTTCGTTCAAACTGTCCGCCGCTATCGCGGAGATCTACGGCGATTCGCTCGTGTTCGAACCGGGGCACACGAACCTGGGCTTTTGGCAGAGCCCGAGTGACCGGGCCATCTGGACACTGGAACTGCCCAAGGCCGGTAATTTTGACGTCTGGCTCGACTGGGCGAATCCCAGCCCCGGCGGCAAACACCGGCTGCGGCTGGAAGCCCAAGGCGCCCGCTTGGAATCAGCGATCGGCACCACGGGTTCGTGGGACAACTATCGGCAGGCCAAGGTCGGCACGCTGCATTTGCCCAAGGGCCCGGTGCGGTTGGTCGCCCGCGGGGTCCCCCCGTTGCGTGAGCCGATTCTGGACCTCCGCGAGCTGCGGCTGGTGCCGGCCGGCAGTCCGGTTCCAGCGGATTTTGCCAAGTCGCCCCCGCGCCAGTGAACGGTCGATTCCCGCAACTAAGCGGGCCAAGTCCAACTCCCGAATTCCCCGCCCTGTCGGCGGTCACGGCGTTCAGCCCATCGCAATCCGTGGAACCGAGTGCGAAATCTACTGCGGCAACAGCCCGGAGAAGTAGGCGACCACAAACAGGTAGGGAGTGGCCGCCAGCCCGACGGCAAACCGATCGAACCCGGTGAGACGCTGGCCTTCGGAACCGCGGGCGTCGACCAGCCAAGGAACCTAGAGCGGCAAGAGCATAAGGACAGCCGACAATGCTACCAGCGCGGGAACCGATGCGCCCCAGATCCCGTCTTTGGATTCCCGATTCGCACGGTTGAAGGCAACGGCCGCAATCGCAAAAACGCCCACAAGGACCACTAGCAGCCCCGAGAGGGCTGCTGGATTCGCCTTGGTCCGGTGGACCAGCTGCATCGCGCTGACGAGGTGGTGGCTGACTGGACTACTTCAGCTCGTGCTCGGAAACCTTCACGCCCTTCTTGAACTTGTTGAAGCCGAACATCAGCGGTTCAAACGTGCCGACCGTGGTGACGTCCGCCTTCTTTGGGACTTCGAGGCCGGTGAGGCTGTAGCTGGAGTTCACGAACAGCCGGCGCAGGTCCTCGCTCTTGAGGTCGTAGGCGGCCCCGATGGTCGTGCAGAGGATCTTCGAGGTGTTGCCGGTCTCGCCCTTGTAGTCGCGCAGCCAGACCAGCGGCATGAGCGCCTTCTTCAAGTTGGGCCCGTCGGTCGGGTTCATGCCGGTGAGCGTGCAGCCCTGCATGAGCACGGTGGCGTCGGCCGGGAAATCGGGGTTCACGCCGTAAACGTCGGTGGGACCGAAGACGTCGGAGACCGAGTTCAGGATGGGGTGCTTGGCATTCTTGCCCTCGATCAGGCCGCGGGTCGCTTCGCCGCCGTGGTTGCCGTGGTGGTAGGTCCACGTTTCGCCGACCGCCATGCCACCGAAGCCGCCGCCCTTCGCGGTCCAGGAATACTTCGCGTAGGGACTCTGCTTGTTGCGCTCGTAGTTGAAGGCGTGCGTGGCAGTGCGGACGACCATCATGGGCTTGCCGGAGTTCAGGTAGTCCACGAAGTGCTTCATGTCGGCGTCGGGCAGTTCGCGGAACCGGAACTGGTTCACCACGAGATCGGCGCCGGCGAGCAGGTGCATGCCGGGAATATTCGTCTGGTTGTTCGGGTTGATCGTGCCGTCGGCGTCCTGGCTGAAGAGGACGGTGCATTTGAAGCCGTGGCGCTGGCTGAGGATCTTGCCGAGCTGGGGCAAGCTTTCCTCGGAGCGG
>JBEISV010000494.1:0-3555 GCA_040375265.1 Verrucomicrobiales bacterium | reverse complement strand
GCCGATCACCTATCGCCCGGTCTGGCCGGGCACGACGCCCGCGCTGGCCTTCGGTGAAACCCTCACCGTCGCGAGCAAGGGCCGCCCGGCAATCCGCGGGCAAAGCAGCGCGCTCGTGCTTTACCAGCAGCCCATCGCGCTCGCCGGGACCAACCGGGCCAACTTCCCGGCCGTCACCCTGCACGATCCGACCCGCCAGAAGACTTTCGCGCTGAAGGCCAATGCCAGCGAGGGCCTGGCCCAGCTCCCCGGCGGCGTCTATGCCCAAGGCTACCAGGGCAAGACCTACTTCCCGAACCTGCCGCCACACCTGGCGAACCGGTTCTATTTCGACCCGAATCTCGGCGCGCATGGCAGCCTGGTGTTCAAGGGCGAGTTCAGGGACGAGCCGACCGGCGAAAAATACGTCCAGCTTAACCTGCTGGCGGGTTCCGACGTGGCCACCATCAAGGCACTTTGTCCCGGCACCGATCCGGATAAGTCCGCGTGGGACGCCGGAATCGACGGGCTGACGGCGGTGGTGGACACGTTCTACGAGAACCCAGTGATCCCGGGGCAGTTCATCGTCAATCCCGCGGCCACGGTCACCCGCGGTGTCGGCGACCTGGTCACGATCACGAACAACAATACCCCCGTGGACAGCTACGCCCTCAGCGCCGCCGGTCCGGGGCAGGGGTATCTCACGGTCATCGTGGGCAATGGCGACGCCTTCACGCCCCCGGCCGAGCCGGTGTCGATGTATGTGCTGCGGGTGTCCGGCCAGCTCTACCAGGGCGAGGTGAAGGTCATTCCCTCCGACAATCCGCTGAGCGAGCTGATCACCTTCGAGCACACCGGCGACCTCGCCGCGCGCACGGCGGACTACGAATACGAATGGAAGTCTGCGCCGCCGGTGGACGGTTTCCCGCCGGTCACGGACGCGACCATGAGCCGCTACCAGCCTTTGACCAACGGCATGGACATCCAGCGTTACACGCTCGGCGCGAGCGGCATACTGGTGCTCTCCGACAACTGGCTCGTGATGCGTTACCGGCCGAAGAACCCGGCACATCCGCTCTACAACACGTGGTCGGCCTGGACGCCGCCGCAGTTTGCGGAGGGCTACGTCAAACGTGTCCTGGCCGGCATCAATCCCTTCAACCAGCGCACGTCCGACCTGAACAACAACGCCGTCAATACCGGCGCTAGCATCCTCACCCAGGCGGGCAAACGCTATGAAGGCGACATCGCGTTGAACCAGGACGCGCTCAACAGCTACGGCCTGATCGAGATCTACGAGACGGTCCTCAACCGGGCCCGCAATCTCAGCATCAACGCCGGGATCAACTACGGTCCGGCTAACGATTCGCTGCTACTGGCCGCCGGCTACCTGAGCGATCTCTACAAGCTCGTGGGCGACGACGCGGCGGACGACGCGGACAACCCGACGATCGGCATCGGGACCAAGGACGAGACCTACGGCGACGTCGCCACCGCGCTTTTCTCCTTCAAGGGGCAGGTGCCCTCGCTGATCGAGGAGGAGCTGGCGCTGCTCCGCGGTCGCGATGACGTGGCGCTGCCGGGCGTCCAGTCCGCGCCGGTCTACAACCGCATGGTGTGGAACTACACCGGTGGCATTGATTCCGGCGAGGTCATCTACGCGCTCAACTACAACATTCTCGACCAGAACCGCGACGGGAAGGCCGACGCGGCCGACGCGGCGGTGCTTTATCCGCAGGGGCACGGCGACGCCTACGGGCATTATCTCTCGGCGCTGAAGGGTTACCATTCGCTGCTGTTGAACCCCTACTTCGACTGGGTTCCCCGCGTGCAGGCCGTGACGGTGCTCGGGTTGCCCGTGACGGTCGGTTACATGGACGAACGGAAGTTCGCCGCGGCCGCCGCTTCGGTTGCCCGGGCGGGCCGGCAGATCTTCGACCTCACGTGGCGCAAATATTACGTGCCCGGCGCGAACACGAGCTGGGAACCGTTTGCGACCAACCGCGTCTCCACCCGGACGGTCCGCGACGGCACCAACGTCGTCAGCATTGTCCGTGAATGGGGCCTCGACCAATGGGCGTCACGCACCGGGCAGGGCGCGCTGGTCAACTGGGTCATCGGCAATGCGTTGCTGCCCGACCTCGACCCGGACCCGAGCCACGAAGGCATCCAGCAGGTGGACCGCAACACCGTGCCGGAACTCAACGACCTGGTCACCACGGCCACTGATCTACAGGCGGCGATGGACAACGCGGAAGGCCGTCTCTCGCCCCTGGGCGTGACCCAGGGTAGCCTGGCCTTTGACCTCAACCCGGCGCAGATCGTCGGCGCCGAGCCCAAGACCCACTTCGAGCAGATCTACGAGCGCACCAAGCTGGCGCTGAACAACGCCGTCGCCGCGTTCGACGACGCCAAGGACATCACCCGGCTGATGCGGTCCGAGGGCGATTCCCTGGCCGAGGTCCAGGCGCAGTTGGCGCAGCAGGAATTCGCCTTCACGAACGCGCTCGTCGAGCTCTACGGCACGCCGTATCCGGACGACCTTGGTCCCAGCAAAACCTACGTGCAGGACTACGCCGGTCCCGACCTTTACCACTACATGTATGTCGAGACGCCCGAGCTGAATTTCCCGGGCATCCTTCAGCCGGCGAGCACCAAGGTCTTCCGGCTCGACGTCCAAAACCTGCCGTCGGGCTGGGTCACCGGTCTCCAGGCCAAGCCGGAGAGCTTCGACTTCCTGCAACTGGCCGACGACGGCACCGGCAACGACCCGCGCTCGTCCACGAGCTACGTCGAATACACGCTGACGCCGCACGGCTACTTCGGGAAGCCGTCGAGCTGGACCGGCAAGCGGCAGAGTCCCGGCCAGCTCCAGCAGGCCATCTCCGAGCAGATCAATGCCCGGGGCGCGCTGCTCCAGGCCTTGGACGACAGCATCCGGGCGAAACAGTCGCTCGACGGCATGGTCCGGCTGCGTCAGTCGCTGGTGCAGGCCACGGCGGAAGCGGATCTGCTGACCCAGGGGCTCGATGAAGCCGACCAAATCATCGACCAGATTGAGAACGCGGCCGAGATCTTCGGCATGGTGCAGAACGGCATCTCGGAAGCCTACAAGCTCGCGTCCGACGCCGCCGCGACCTCGCTGCCCACGTCGCTAATCGCCGGGCTCTCCGCCGGCGGCGACCTCACTTCGGCCGGTCGCGGCATCTTCAAGGCGGCGACCGTGGCGGTGGAGAATTCCACCACGGCGATCGAGATCGCCCGCAAGACGGTGGCTTACGCCCGCGCCGCCCAGAGCCAGGCCGACGCCATCGGCATCCAATATGGCCAGATCAAGCCCATCGAACAGACCGAGGACCAACGGGCGGCGATGGTCGAGCTGGAGAACGCGCTGATCGACTTGCAGAAGGTCGCCTACGGGATCAACCGGGCGCTGCAAACTTACGACGACACCCAGCGCAAGGTCGCCACGCTCGTGGCGAAGGGGAATCGCATCCAGCAGACCCGGGAGATCGCCCGGCAGCGCACGGCGGCGGTGATCCAGGGCTTCACGACCCGCGACACGGCCTTCCGCCT
>JBEISV010000623.1:0-2450 GCA_040375265.1 Verrucomicrobiales bacterium | reverse complement strand
GTGGCCAACGCCGTGGCGTGGTTCCTCCTGAACAACGGCCGCGCGGCTGAGGCCAAACCACTGCTGGAAGCCTCCCTGAAGTGGAATTGGTGGGACAATTGGGCGGCGCGGGACTACCTGCAAAAGGTCGAACAAGCCTCAAAGTCGAAGTGACGCGCTGCGGGACCATCCGCGCGGATTCGCTGGGGTTTCATGGCCGGAACCGATCAAAAATCCGCGAACGCCTTCGAACTCGCCGTCGTTGCAACCCGACAACCAAGCCGCTCAGTTGGTCAGGAAAAGATTCCGGACTCATTGGGTTGAGCCGCGAACCGTGCAAGAATGGGAGATAGGATCGAAGATTGCGGCGCGTAGGTCGCGGAGGTTTGGCGCGGCTGGCTCGGCGATGAGGAACTGACGGAACGCTTCGAGACCGGACATGAAGAAACTCTGGCGTGCGATGCTCTTCAGTGAGCGGGTAACGGGATAAATCTCGAAGGAGAAGCCAGACGGTGAACTACGGTGACGAACGCAGACGATGGGATAGGGTTCCAGCGCCGCGAGAGTTCGAGCGAAGTCAGAAGCCCAATAGTTGGGCCGAGCCAGAAACCAGAATTCGCAGCGTGGCCACTGGGGCAAATCACCGAACGCGCTCTCCAGAAGCTCATATCCAAGGGGGAACGCCATCTCGCGGGAGAGTTTTTCGCGGAAAATGCGAGTTTGTGGCGCCGGAGCTGGCTTGGCTTGCTTCATAGCAGGAGTGCGGTGTCACTAGGCGTCCATAGTCAGGCGCTTGCTTCAGAAACCGGAGCGTGCCGTCTTCATACACAAAGCACGTCTTGCCATCGGGACTGGAGAACCGCAGCACCCCAGTGACGTAGTCCTTCTCTTTCACCGGGATGCAAACTCCTTCAATCGGGCCAATACCAACGGCGTGACCTTTTTCGGGATACGCGAGACTGGAATCCCGCGCTATTTCTTCCCATGAACTGGTCGCAAACACCCCACGGCCAGAATGGGAAACAACCAGCATGTATGCCCCGGTCGGATCGAAGCCTGCTGCTACCAGTCCGCCGATGAGAAGATGTTTTGCCATCGAAGCGCGCCCGGGCAAACCCATTCACACCACCGGCCACTTGAACGTGGATTTCAGGTCCACGTGCCGGCCGGTCGCGGCGGATTCGCGGGCGGCGGTGATAATCTCCAGCACGTGCAGCGCCTGCTCGGGCGTCACCAGCAGTTCCTTGCCGGTGGACAGGCATTCGGCGGCCAGTGCCGCGCCCTGTTGCCAGATGTAGCCCTGCGCGTCGGGCGCGTGCCGCACCAGCTTCGGCTGGTCCATGGTGGCCATTTCCACGCCCTGCGGCTCCCAGTCGTAGCCCACCATGCCCATATAACCGTGCGAGCCGGTGATCTGGATCGTGTGACGGTTCTCGTTCTTGCCCTCGTGCCCGTGCGGGTTGAAGTAGTTGAAGCCGGATTGGACGTGCGAGATCACGCCCTGGCCATGGTCCATGAGCACCATTGCGTTGTCCTCCTCGGCGACCCGGATCTTGCCCTTGTCGTCCACCGTGCGCTCGGGCGTGACGATGCTGAGCAGGGCGGTGACGCGTTTCACCGGTCCCAGCAGCCCGGTGAGACTGGTGAGATTGTAGACCGCGAGGTCGGGCATCGAGCCGCCCAGCTTCTCGTAGAAGAACGCCGACCACGACGGGCCCTCGTGCCCGTAGAAGGCGTGGGCCGCCGCCACCCGACCGAGCGCACCGGCCTGCAACTGCTTGGCCATGAAGGCGAACTGCGGGCTCTGCACCGTGATCGGCGCGCCCCACAGGCGGACGCCCTTCGCCTTGGCCATCCGCAGGAATTCCTGGCCGACCGCCAGCGTGTTCGCGATGGGCTTCTCGCTCCACACGTGTTTGCCGGCCTCGATGCCGCGGCGGTTGATCTGCTCGTGGGCCTGCATGTCGGTGAGCACCACGAGGAAATCGAACGGCACGCCTTGCAGCATGGCCTCGATGTTCGGGTAGGTGTTCGCCACCTGGAACCGTTCCGCCTGCCGTTTGGCGCGTTCCGGCTTGAGGTCACACAGGCTGACCACTTCCACGAACGGCGACTTTGTCAGCACGGGCAGGTAGGCATTCGACACGCTGCCGCACCCAATCACGCCAGTGCGGATGCGCCGGGGCGAATCCGCGGCGGATACCGCCAGCGGTCCGGCGGCGACGGCCGCCCCGGCAAGCAGGGTGGCCTTGGTGAACTCACGGCGGGTCAGCGGAGAGGCGGAGGTGTTCATGGTGCCAAGTGGTGTCGGGGCCGGAGAAAACTCCAAGCGGGCCGGGCATGCCAGCCGGGAATTTCGGTGACTACAGCTCCATCCGGCGCGGCGTGTGGGCGCCGGGATTGAGCGGGCGGGCGGTGCTCGCGTTACGGGCCCGGCCGTCGGCCCAGGCCCGGAGCCGGCTGATCTGCTC
>JBEISV010000088.1:0-13123 GCA_040375265.1 Verrucomicrobiales bacterium | reverse complement strand
GAAGAGCTTCACGGACCCGGTCTTGAATTGCCGGCTCCCCAGCGCCCGGAAGACGAGCCACCAACTGAAGTAGCCGATCAGGTTGAAGTAGCGGACCCGCACGTCGGTGAAGCCGGCCGCGCGCAGCTTGGCTTCCAGGTCCGGCCGAGTGTAGCGGCGATGGTGGCCGAAGTCCTTGTCGATGGGCGCGTAGATCTCCGGGCGGGCGGGGACGAACAGGCAGAGCGTGCCGCGGCGGGGCGCAAGCAGGCGCACGTAACGGCGGAGTTCGGCTTCGTCCTCCAGGATGTGCTCCAGGACATTGACGCTGACGATGGAGTCCACGGCGGTGCAGGGGCATTGCTCCAACGTTCCTTCCGTGACCGCGAGTTGGGGCAGGCGTTGCCGCAGGGCCGAGCAAAAGGCGGCGTCGGGTTCCACCGCATGCACGCTGGCGACGCCGGATTGCTGGGCGAGCAGTTCGGTGATCTGGCCGATGCCGGCGCCGACCTCGATCACCTCGCGGCCCAAGTGCGGCCGGAAGTGGCGCACCAAGGCGTGGCGGTAATTGACCGCCTGGTTCAGCGCATCGAACTCGAAGCTGGCGTTGCTCGCGGCGGAATTGGGGCGTTCGCTCATGTCAGCCGAGGAGTCCGTATTTGACGATGCACCAGATGGCGCGGAAGCCGTCCTTCCAGCCGATCTTCTTCCCCTCGGCGTAGGTGCGGCCGTAGTAGGAAATGGGCACCTCGTAAACGCGCACGTTGAGCTTGGCCACCTTGGCGGTGATCTCAGGCTCGAAGCCGAAACGATTTTCCCGGAGGTGGATGCGCTGGAGGATCTCCCGGCGGAAGACCTTGTAGCAGGTTTCCATGTCCGTGAGGTTCAGGTTCGACGTCATGTTCGACAACGTGGTCAGCACCTTGTTGCCGACCGAATGCCAGTAATACAGCACCCGGTGCGACGAGGCTCCGGAGAAGCGGGACCCGTAAACCACGTCGGCCTTGTCGGTGAGGATCGGCTTCAGGAGCACCCAGTATTCCGTGGGATCGTATTCGAAGTCGGCGTCCTGGATCAGGACGATTTCCCGCGTGGCCAGCCCTAAGCCGGTGCGGAGCGCGGCGCCCTTGCCCTGGTTCACGTCGTGATGATGCAGGCGCACCACGGCCTCGCCTGCGGTGCAGGTCAGCAGTCGCTCCTGGACCAACTGGCGGAGCACCGCGTCGGTGCCGTCGGTCGAACAGTCGTCCACGATGATGAGTTCCGCCACGGGGGACTGTTCGAGCACCTTGGCAACGATCTTCGCGATGGTCTTGGCCTCGTTGTAGACGGGCATGACCACCGACACGCAAGGGGCGATGTCCGTGTTGGCGCGGATGAAATCGGGATGAGTGACCATGGACGCTGACCGCCGGCAAGGCTGGGGCGCCGGAGTTTTTGCCCGCAAGTCCTAATCGGGGCAACAAGAGCTCCGGCTTTTTTGTTGTTTGCCGGCACCGGTTGCGCCATTAACCGCGCCTTCTTACGCAATGGCGCTGATTGTCCAGAAGTTCGGTGGCACCTCCGTCGGCAACACGGAGCGCATCAAGAACGTCGCCCGCCGCGTCGCGAAATACCGCGCGCAGGGCGACCAGGTCGTCGTCGTCGTGTCCGCGATGAGCGGCGTGACCGACAACCTGATCAAGCTCGCCAAGGAGATCGTCCCACTCCCGGCGGAGCGCGAAATGGACATGCTCCTCGCGACCGGTGAACAGCAGACCATCGCTTTGGCGGCCATCGCCTTGCATTCCCTGGGTGTGCCCGCCGTCTCGATGACCGGCGCGCAGGCCGGCATCATCACCGACGGCGTCCACACCAAGGCCAAGATCCAGAACATCTCGCCGAAGCAGGTCCACCAGCTCCTCGACGAGGGGAACGTGGTGATCGTGGCCGGCTTCCAGGGCCAGACCGACGAGGGGCATATCACCACCCTCGGTCGGGGTGGCAGCGACCTGACCGCCATCGCCCTCGCCGCGGCGCTCAAGGCCGATCTCTGCCAGATTTACACCGATGTGGACGGCGTTTACACGGCCGACCCGCGGATCGTGCCGACCGCCCGCAAGCTGCCCGAGATCGCCTACGACGAGATGCTCGAGCTGGCGGGCTCCGGCGCGAAGGTCATGCAGCTCCGTTCGGTCGAGTTCGCCAAGAAGTTCAACGTCGTCTTCGAAGTCCGCTCCAGCCTTAACGAGAATCCCGGAACCATCGTGAAAGAGGAAACCAACAGCATGGAAGGCGTCGTGGTCCGCGGCGTCTCCCTCGACAAGAATCAGGCCAAGGTCACGCTCTTCGGCGTGCCCGACCAGCCCGGCAAGGCCGCCCGGATCTTCCGCGCCCTCGCCGACGCCGCGATCAACGTGGACATGATCGTGCAGAACGTCAGCCACGCTGGCGGCGCCCCGGCCACCGACCTCAGCTTCACGGTGGACAAGCCGGACCTGCTCAAGGCCAGCAAGGTGATCGAGGGGCTCAAGGCGGAGATCGGCTTCAAGGAGTCCGCGACCGACGAATCCATCGGCAAGCTTTCCATCGTCGGCGTGGGCATGAAGAGCCACTCCGGCGTGGCGGCGAAGATGTTCGATGTGCTCGCGCAGGAGAGCGTGAACATCGGCATGATCTCCACCAGCGAGATCAAGATCAGCGTGGTCATCGAGCTCGCCAAAGGTGAGGCCGCGATGCGCGCGCTGCATACGGCGTTCATCGGCTGAACTGCCGGCCGACCAAGCCCCGCTGCCCAGTCGGCGCGGGGCTTTTCCGTCGCTAGGTCTCGCCTTCCCGAAGCTTGCTTCAACCGCGGTTTGCCGTCTGCTTTCGCGCCGTGAACCGACCGGCGTGGAAACTCGCTTGGCTGCTGCGGGCCGTGGGTGCCTTGGACCTGCTGTCCCTTCTCGCGGTCGTCATGCCCCGTGCATGGCACGACCGCGCCCATGCGCTCGCCGGCTTGGGGGCGCTGCCGGAATCCCCCATCGTCATCTATCTGGCCCGTTCGGCGTCGGCCCTTTACGCGGTTTACGGGGCGCTGCTCCTGTTTCTCGCCAGCGACGTTGTCCGGCACCGGCCCGTAATCCGGTTCCTGGCGTGGGCTGCCCAGGTCCACGCGCTGGTGCTCGTGGGCATCGACTGGTCGGCCGGACTGCCGGTGTGGTGGCTGCTGGCGGAGGGCGTGGGTTATGCCGGGTGGGCCGGACTGGCCCTTTGGTGGTCGCGCCCCGAGGATTCCCGATGAGCCGTTCAGATGCCGGTTTCCCTTTGGCGCCTCCGCGCTAACCTCCGCCCGTGGCGAGCAAGTTTTACGTCGAAGGCGACGCGCGGGCGGCACGGGTGGAAGACCTGTTCGCCACGATCGCGCCGCGCTACGACCTCATCAACGACCTCCAGAGCTTTGGCCTGCACCGGCTCTGGAAACGCCGCCTGATCCGCCTCGCCGCCATCCGTCCCGGCGAACTCGCCCTCGACGTCTGCTGCGGCACCGGGGATGTCGCCTTCGCGCTCGCGGCCTCAGGGGCGACGGTGACCGGATTCGACTTCAGCGAACCCATGCTGGCCGTGGCCCGGAATCGCGCCCGGTCCGTGGCTCCCGGCGCGTCGCCGGTCTTCCAGCAAGGCGACGCATTGAACCTGCCGTTCGCCGACGCCAGCTTCGACGTCGTGACCATCAGTTATGGGCTCCGCAACCTGGCCGATTTCGACCGCGGCGTCCGGGAATTGGCCCGGGTTCTCCGGCCCGGCGGCCGCCTGCTGGTGCTCGACTTCGGCAAGCCCGACAACGCGCTCTGGCGCTGGGGTTACTTCCAATACCTCCGCTGGCTGGTCCCGATCTTCGGCCGGCTTTTCTGCGGCGACGGCGACACCCACGGTTACATCCTGGAGTCGCTGAAGAAGTATCCGGCCCAGCGCGGCGTGGACGCCAAGTTGGCCGAACTCGGTTGGACGGAACGCCGCGTGGTCAACCTGCTCGGCGGCGTGATGGGGATCAACTACGGCCGCCGCGCCGCCTGAGCGCATAGGCGAGGAACGAGCCGAGGCCGGAGAACTTGTAGTCGGGGTCCACGTAACGCCCGATCACGTAGAAGGCCAAATAGTAGGCCCGACAGAACGCCCAGACGGTGATCGCCAGCAAGACCGCGCTGCGTAGCGACCGCGTTTCCAGCAGGAGAATTGCGCCGGCGGCGACGCCGAGGAACAAGAACAGGATGCCCTTGGTCCAGATGGCGGTAGAGTTCGTCAGGTCTTTCATGGCGAAATTGGCGCGTGGGCGGGCGGCTAATCGAAGGGCGGCGGCGCCCGCTGGATTCGCCCCGGTTGGCGCTTGTTTCCCTGGCCAGCCGCTGGCGCTACGCTCAGACCCAAGATTGGACACCGTGAACGCCATTTCGTTTCGTTTCCTCGCCCCACTCGTGGCCGTTGGCGTCGTTGCCGCGAGCCTCGGCTGCCAAACGACCCCGGAGCGGGCGCCAGCCGAATGGCTCGCTTGGCAGCGCAAGCGCATGGAATCCATCGGCGGCACCAATGGTTGGGCCACGCTGGTGGGCCTGCATTGGCTGGCCGACGGCATCAATACGGCCGGCGCGGCGCCGGGCCATGACGTCGAGTTTCCGGCGGGCCGGGCGCCGGCGGAGGTGGGCCGCTTCGTTCGCCGCGGCAAGTCGGTGGAATTCTTCGCCGCGTCCGGTGCGCCCGTGCAGTTGGCTGGCCACCCCACCATGGCTGCGGCGTTGCACGGCGATGAGAACGGCGAACCCTCGGTGCTTTCGGTCGGTGGCTTGCGAATGTTCGTCGTGATCCGCGGCGAACGGGTGGGCCTGCGGGTGAAGGACGCCGAGGCGCCCACGCGGCGGCACTTTCGTGGGCTTGATTGGTTTCCCTACGATCCCGCACAGCGCGTGGTCGCGAAGTTCGTTCCTTACCGGCCGGTCAGGCGCCAGGCGATGCTCGACGTGACGGGAGCCACGACGGAGGAAGTCTGCCCCGGGGCGCTGGTTTTCACGCTGGCGGGACAGGAACTGCGCCTCGATGCGTTGGAGGACCGCGAGGCCGGCGACTTGTTCCTGCTGTTTCGCGACGCCACCAGCGGCAAGGCGACCTACGGCAGTGGCCGTTACTTGCACACGCAGTTGCCGGATGTGGCGGGGAACGTCGTGCTGGACTTCAATTTCGCCTACAACCCGCCGTGCGCCTTCACCGGCTTCGCGACCTGCCAATTGCCGCCGCGCCAGAACTGGCTGCCCATCGAGATCCGGGCCGGCGAGAAACGCTACGCCGGGGGGCACTGACCGCCGGGAAACTCCGCGCGCAGGTCCGCCAAACGGCGTCGTTGCCGGCCATCGGGACCGAAGTTTTCCGGCGCGAGCCAGGCCTCAAATGCGGCTTTGGCGACGGGCCATTCCGAATCCAGCAGCGAATACCACGCGGTGTCCCGGTTGTGGCCCTTCACGACCGCGGCCTGGCGGAAGAGTCCCTCGAAGGTGAAGCCGAGCCGCAGGGCCGCCGCGCGGGAGGGTTCGTTCAGGGAATTGCATTTCCATTCGTAGCGCCGGTAGCCGAGGCCGAACGCGTGGGCCATCAGCAGATACATCGCCTCGGTGGCGGCCGGCGACCGTTGCAACGCCGGCGCGTAGGCGAGATGTCCCACCTCGATGGAACCGTTCGCGGGATCAATCCGCAGGTAGCCCGCCATTCCCTGCGCCCGGCCGGAAACAACGTCCACGATGGCGAAGAGCAGCGGATCCTGCCCCAGCCAGTGCCGCTCCATCCAAGCGCGGTAACCCGCCAGATCGGCAAAGGGCCCGTAAGGCAGGTAAGTCCACATCCGCCCGTCATCGAGGGCGTTGGCCGCGTGGAGTTCGGCGGCGTGGCGATCCGGGTTGAGTCGCTCCAGCCGGCAGAATCGGCCGGCCAATCTAACCGGTCCTGGAAACGGCGGCTGCTGCCACTCGGGAAGCGGCTTTCCCAGGCTTTGGCCAAAGGCGTTCTCGCCCGGAGACCTGGCCGGCTTCAGGAGCCTTGCTCCGGTTCCAAGGGCAGTTCGGGCGCCGTGGGCTCGGCTTCGGCGGCCGGCTCCGGCACCTCCGCCGCGGGGGCGGGAGCGGGCTCATCCTTGTGCAGGGCGACGAGGATGCGCCGCACGGGCTGGCTCTGATACGAATAACCGGCGGCGATAGTGCCGGCGATCTTGGTGCCGGGCGCGGGGTCCTTGCCGTCCGGTGTCTGGTGATACCGGGCGTCGTATTCGTCGCCCGGCCGGGCCTCGTGCGCGACCAGGCCGAGGCGGCGCACGGTGTCGAGGCAGGCGGCGCGGAACTGGCCGATCTGCTGGACGACCGGCTGCTGTCCGCTGCGGACGGCGGCGCCGAAGAGCGCGAACACGTGGTCCAACAGGTGGACCATGACCTGGAGGAAATCGCCCTCACCGCGGCGCAACTTGTCCACCTCCAGCCGCAGGGTCTGTTTCTCCTGGTCGTTGGCGCGCTGGATGAACTCGGCGAAGGCGCGGGCCTCATTGCTCATCTTCCCCGCGAGTTCCGAGGCGCTGGCGACGGTCTTGCCGGAGATCTCCTGGACGTTCTGCCACTGGCCCGTGGCGGCGGCGATCTGGTTGGCGAGCGTGGCCAACTGGTCAATCTGCTGGGCGGCCTCGGCGAGGTTCGACTGCTCCCACAGCTTCACGGCGGCGGCGTGGTCGCGCAGGAACGGGGTGATTGCCAGCCAGGCGCCGGCGACGATGCAACCCACGCCCAGCGCGAGCGGCACGGGCGGCACGGGCCAGGGATTGGTGTGCAGGATGAACGCACCGGCCCCGACCAACAGGGCATCACCCAGCAGGAAGGGCCATTTGCTGATTTTGGGGGCTTCCGGAATCGGCATGGCCGCAGACTGGCCGAAGGCGCCCCCGGTCGCCAAGGGTTTAGCGGACAGGATAACCAGAGCTCACTCGGGCCCGCAGACTGCCGTTTCCCAGCCGTCGTATTCGCCGCCAAGCGCGACGGCCTTCCGTCTCAACGCAATCGAGTGACGGGTGATCGACTCCAAGTCCACCGCAGTTTCATGAAAGAAACGTATCCGGTGTCGCCCATCATCGACCTCAATCGAGTCAACCCGATATCCCCGTTCCGCCAACCAGCTTCCGAAAGCCTGAGTCGCGTCCGGCTCCCGAAAATAGGCCCAATGGTCCACTTGGCGGACCGTGGTTCCGTCGTCACCCTCTTTGGCCAAGGCGTCCAAGACCCGCAAATCCATGATGACCTGCCAACTATCGTCGTCCGGAAACAGGTCCTGCCAATAGCCGGTATGCTCCGGGTCCGACTTGGCGATGAGTTTCAATGCATGACCGTGGCGCTCACCGATTGGGCTCAATCGCCGATGCCACTCCGCTTCGGTGCCGGCGACGAACACGTGGAGGTAACGGTGGCCATCGACCGTGATGCGACCGACATACAAGCCTGAGTGGCTCCGAAGAAGTTCAAGCAAGTCATCCTCAAGTTCGTTGAGAGAAACGCTCTCCTGCTGGCTGGGGAGGCCCTGAGCGGTGGGTTTCAAGAGTGCGACCACGATGACCAACAGTTGGTCAGGAGCCTCGCGGTCGAGCGTTTCGTTGATGCCGTGATCGTAAAACACCCAAGCGATCTTCCCGCCCATGCTGCAGGGGTAAATGTTCCATTCGTCGCTCATAGTGATGCCTTTTGCCGCGATTGATTCGTTTGAACCTCCCAGCGGAATGCTCCGCCCGGAAAGCAAGGCACCTATGGGTTCCCAACACCGTCCATTGTTCGGGTCAAGCAATAGCGCTCGTCGACATCTGCTGAGATTCTATCGAAACCTGCTTCACTTGAAACCGGCCAAAACACATAACTGTAGAACTCTTTCGGGGTGGTCGAGAATGAATTGTCCATCGGATGGTAAAATTGGAAAAACTCACTGAGGTTGATGCGTTTGTGACCTGAATCAACCCTCCACGTCCCAGTCCCTGAATGAAGTTGATTGGTGCCATGGTAAACAGCATGGGTGAACGTGTTGTCGCGGTTAAACGCGATGACCTCCTTGAAACCAGACTGATTTCCGACGTAGACCCCTGGAATCTTCGTATCCCACCCATGGGGTGGACTATCTCCCACAGAGCATCCGCAAACGACCATAGCAAGCCCGGCGGATTTGATCCTCTTGACGATCGTTTTCATGGACGTCCCTGCTGACAGCCGGAACAGCAGTGAATGCACATTCCGTTCGGGAAACCCTCCCGCTGCTCCAAAACTGGCTGGCGAATCTTGGCCCTGGTAGCCGCCCACTGCCAAGTCTGCGCGCGCGTGCCGTTTGGCGAGGTTGTCGTGGAGCGTGCGATCCGGCTCAAACCCTCGGCTCCCAGCCTTTGCGGTATTCCCGGCCCCAGAGCTTCTTTGCGGCGCGGTTGCCGACGAGTTGCCGCGCCGCCGGTCGCCAAGGGTTTAGCGGTGCCCCCTTCGGGCAGGCATCATTCCGGTGAACGCCTTGGCTCTGGTGCACCGGAACATCTGACTCACGGGCGGCTTCGTTAATTGCTAGCCACCCATCTGCCGCCAGCGATTTGAAGCATGCCCAAATGGAGGCGTTCGCAGCAAGTGCAGGAGCCAAGACTAAATGAACTTCTGGACCACCCAATCAATCCATTTGATCCCGAAGTATCTCCTGCTTCGCGAAATGAACTGGGGCCCACCCTCTTCGATTTCCAGAAAAAGCAATCGCGGCTTCAACTTCAGTGCCGGTCCTGACTTCAGCATCACCATCCAATGCCCGTTGGTCCTGACCAGACGTCCCTGGACTTGGTCCGCGTGGTTGGGAATCGAAAGGACCATATTGCCGTTGGTGAATGAGTAGTAACAGTCATCGGCCGTGGCGATTCGATCTTCCGAGTAACGACCGAAAGGTGGCACCGGCATCACAAAGACTGCTGTCGCGCCCAGAACCGCCACCACCGCAGCAACCAAAACCCATCCAGCGCTTGATCGGGATTCTGGGGATTGGCGGGACATGGCTGGATCAGCAACGAAAGCTGTCTCTGACTGGCGGCCACGTCAAACCTTCGGCTCCCACCCGCGCCGGTATTCCCGGCTCCAGAGCTTTTTCGCGGCGCGATTGCCGACGAGTTGCCGCGTCGCCGGATCGCAGTCCACGGTCTGGCCGGTGCGCCAGGCCAGGTTCGCGAGGTGGCAGAGCAGGGTGCTCTTCTGGCCCTCGGCGATCTCGGAGTTCAGTGTCGCTTCGCCGCGGATCGCCGCGACGAAGTTCGCGAAATGAAGCGTGTCGTCCCATTTCCCGGCGCCTTCCGCCACGACCTGTTTCTTGGCATCGAACTGCTTCCAGCCGGCGTCGAGCAGGAGCAGCGAGCCGGCGTCGCCCTGGAACACGACGCCGAACCCGGTCCCTTCCTGGCCGCGCGGATGGCAACTGTGCGCTTCCCACGTCGCCGAACAGGTGCCGAAGTCGAAGGTGGCTAGCGTCGTGTCGGGCGTTTCCTGGTCATCCTGGAAAAAGTAGCGGCCGCCGGCGCAGGTGACGCGCTGCGGACAATCCACGCCTAGCCCCCAGCGGGCGAGGTCGAGCGAGTGGGGCCCGTTGTTGGCCAACTCGCCGCCGCCCCAATGCCAGCGCCAGTGCCAGTTGTAGTGGACCACGTTGTCCAGGTAGGGCCGTTCCGGGGCCGGTCCTTGCCAGAGCGAATAATCGAGCCATTCCGGCACGGACGCGGGTTTGCCGCGGCCGATGGTGCCGCGGTCGGCGGCATACCACGCGCGGGCCGAGCGAACCTTGCCGATGGCGCCGGAATGCAGCCGGGCCATGGCTTCGATGACGTGCGGCCAACTGCGCCGCTGGTTGCCCATCTGGACGAGGCGGCCGTGCTTGCGGGCCGCGGCGACCATGAGCTCGCCTTCGCGGGCGTTGTGGCTGCCCGGCTTCTCGACATAGACGTGTTTGCCGGCCGCGCAGGCGAGGATGCTGGCCGGCGCGTGCCAATGGCTCGGCGCGGCGATGGACAGCGCGTCGATCGTGCGGTCTTCGAGGATACGCCGGAAGTCGGTGACGATGAGCGGCCGTTTGCCGGACTTCGTTTCGATGAGGGTGGCGGCCTTTTCCGCGGCGCGCCGATCCACGTCGCACACGCAGGCGACCTCCGCGTTGGGCGACGCGAGGTAACCGTTCACGTGCGCTTCGCCGCGGTGGAGTCCCATGACGGCGACCCGCACGCGGTTGGACGGCGCGGCTTGGCCAAATATCCGGGGCAGGGTGGCGAACGCGGCCGTGGCGAACGCGGCTTGGTGGACAAAAGTCCGGCGGGTGACGGAGTGGTTCATGGCGAGTGCGCTGAGCGTGCGCCGGCCGAACGGTGCACGTAAAGCGCCCCGCATGGGTGAGTTTGCCTGAACCTGCGTGGCACTAGCCCGATCAACCGCGTCCGAGCACGGCCCGGCCGTAGTAGAGCCAGAACGCGGGCACTTCGCGGAGCACCGAACGCAGGTCCCACGTCCGGCGCCAGTCCCGCGCCGCCGCCGGCACGGTGAAGACGTCGAGCCCGGCCCGGGCGTAGGTGAGTTTGATGCGGGGCAGGTGGTAGTATTCGCTGACGGTGAGGAGGCGGCGCCCGACGAATTCGCCCGTGGTGTTGCGCACCGTGTGCGCGGTGGACAGGCCGTTGAGGTCACACCGAATGGCCGCGGCGGGCACGCCCCCGCGCATCGCCTCGGCGCGCATGGCGGCCGTTTCGTGGATCGCGCCGTCGCCCGGACCGCCGGACATCACCAATTCGCGGACCCAACCCTGCCGGTAGAGCTCCACCGCTGTCCGCACCCGATCCCCGACGGCGTCCGAGAGCCGCCCATCGGCATACACCCGCGCGCCAAACACGACTGCGGCATCCGCCGGCCGCCGATAATCGGTGCGGCCGAAGCAAAGGACTTGGATGAGCGGAAACAGAAGGAAACAACCCAGCAACGTCACGGCCAGGGCTGGGCGATCCGGGCGAACCACCGTGGCCGGGCCCACTTGGCGGAGAATGAAAAACAGTCCGGCGCCGAACAAAACTGAGGCCGGCAGGGGAAAGCCGGCGGTCACCGACCCGACCAGGAAAAGTCCGGCCACGGTCAACGCATTCAGAGCCAGCACCATCAAGGCGCCCGCGATGACACCCTGAGTCAGACGGCGCCGCATGGTTCCCGCCGAGGGCGAAACAGCCCATGCGAGGAGGAGAGTGCCGAGCATGAATTGCCCGGCGAACGCCAACGGCTCCGGCAGGGCACGGAGGTCGAGCCACCAAAGATTGGCATCAAACCCCGGCCAGCGCAGCCGACCGACGAGACCGACGAGCGTAAACAGCCCTAGGAAGCCGGCGAGTCCGCGGGCTGTGGCATGGCGGGTAGGTGACGCCGGGCGTTTGTTGCCGGGTGAATCCAGCAGGAGTTTGCCCCACGGCACTTCGAGAGTCTGGGTGGACATGGCGGGGTTGGGTTCAGTTTTTGGCGGGACTGGTCTTCCGGCCCACCCGCTTGGCGAAACTCTCCACCCGGATCACGGCCCGCCGATGCAGGCCTCGGGCGATGACTTCGTGTTCGTCGCGGGCCTCGACGGTGAAGGTCACGAGGCTGCCCTCCGCGTGGATCACCCGGACCTGCAACGTCACCCTGGCGCCGAGCGGCGTCGGCGCGAGGTGGCGCAATTCGATCTCGGCGCCGACCGTGCGTTCGTTGGCCTCGAGCAGCGGCACGAGCGTCTGGCGGGCGGTGCGCTCCAGCAACCCGATGAGATTGGGCGTGCTCAGGACGGCGGGCATGCCGTCGCCGGCGAACTCAATGACGTGCTTGGGTTCGACGATGAAGGTGTGTTCGCCGGTGAGGCCTATCCGGGGACGAGTGTTCATGCGGTGCGGCGGTCGCGGATTAGCAAAACGGCTGTTTCCCCGCGAAGCAACTGACGTTTGCCGGGCAGTTGCCCCTGCGGCGGCGGTCGGGGGCCGAAGGGCGCCTTGCCGCCGCGGGGTCCGGCCCGCAGGGTGAGCGGCATGAACTTTACCCGCTGTCCGGCCTCGGACCCGACCCCGCTATTCGAGCTGTTCCGCGGCAATCACGCGACCGAACTGCTCGTCGCCGCGGTCGCGCATTTTGGCGTATTCGCCCGGCTGTCGTCGGCGCCGATGCCGTCCGAGAGTCTGCGCACGGAGTTGGGTTTGAGCGAACGGGCCGCCCAAGTGCTGTTCACGGCCTTGCGCGCCATGGGCACGCTGGTTCTCGACGCGGAAAACCGGTTGGGGCTCACCGCCCTCGCGCGGGAACACCTGTTGCCGGGCGGTCCGTTTTTCGTGGGCGACTATTGTGGGCTCGCCGACGAGGCGCCCGGCGTGCTGGGCATGGTGGAACGGTTGCGCACCAGCCAACCCGCAGGCGCCAAGTCGGAGGACTCCGGCGCCGCCTTCATCTATCGCGAGGGCATCGAGTCGGCGATGGAACGCGAGGCCAGCGCGCGGCACCTGACCTTGGCCTTGGCCGGGCGGGCGAAAAACGTCGCGCCTTGGCTGGCCCGGAATCGCCCGTTGCCTGATGCCGGACACCTGCTGGATCTCGGGGGCGGCACCGGCGTCTATGCCCTGGCCCTGCTGCAGGCCAATCCGGGCCTCCGGGCCACGGTCCTCGACCGTCCGGAGGTGCTGAAGGTCGCGGCCGAGTTCGCCGCGGCGGCGGGCGTGGGCGACCGGTTGGCGTTGGTCCCCGGCGACATGTTCACGGCGTCGTTGCCCCCGGCGGACGTGGTGCTGCTGTCCAACATCCTCCACGACTGGGATGTGCCGGAATGCCGTCGATTGGTGCAACGCGCCGCGGCCGTCCTAGCGCCGGGTGGCCGGTTGCTGATCCATGACGTCTTCCTGGACGACGACCTCGGCGGCCCGCTGCCGGTCGCGCTGTATTCCGCGGCCTTGTTTTCCCTGACCGAGGGCCGGGCCTACAGCGCGGCCGAGTATCGCGGTTGGCTGCGGGAGGCCGGACTCGTGCCTGGCGAAGTCGTGCCGACGCTGGTGCACTGCGGGGTGCTGGTGGGCACCAAGCCGTAACGGTCGCTGCGCTAGCTTTTCAGGTGGCAGCGGACAACG
>JBEISV010000343.1:0-5177 GCA_040375265.1 Verrucomicrobiales bacterium | reverse complement strand
GACATCCACCCAGCAGCCCTGGCAGCGCAGGTTGCAGGAGTTGAGGATCGAGAGGGAGAGGAACGGCGGGACGTATTCGCCGCGCTTGATCCGCCGCTTGAACTTCTCGACCGACACCAGCCCCTTCACGCCGAAGTTCCAGGCGAACTTCGCGATGCACCGGGGATTGGCGCTGCGCAGGGTGCGATAGACGAGGGTGGGGAGCATGGCGGCTAGATGTGACAGTAGATGAGACGTAGCGGGCAGCCCAAGACGGATTCAAGGCCCCGGACTCCGGACTCCGGAAGCTCACCGATGTTCGGGTTCATCGCTTCCAAGCTGAACTTGGCAAAACCTTGGGCCCAGTCGTAGCGAAGTTCATGCAACGTTGCTTTGGCTTTGCAGCAAGGAGTCTCTCGCAGCTTCAACAGGAACCCACCGTCCACAAAGTCATCGGACATCTGTTCCTGCCACCATTCATTGTCGATCTGAGAATTGCAGGAAGGGCAGTTTATGCGCTGGAAGTTTTCGCCGGCATCCACAAACCGGATGAGGTCAGAGACCGCCGTTTCAACCTTCTCCGATTGCGGAGCCAAGGATTTGAGCAAAGCAATGGCCCTGTCATTCCGATCCCCAGAGGGCACCAGACGCGGGTCTTCAGGAATCAGGATGATCCAGTTATCAGACATTGAGATCTACGCCGTCGTGATTCAGGCCAACGCCGCCTTCGCCTTCGCCGCGGCCTCTTCCGCCTTCCGCGCGATTTCCTCGGGCGAGGGCAGGCTCATCAGGACTTCGGGCGGGATGTCGCCGGCCAGCGCTGCGAGTTTCGTCAGGCATTTCTGGCGTTCGGCCAGCGCCTTGTCGGAGTCGCGTTCCTTGCCGAAGCGGCTGCGGGCGCGCTCGCTCCGGTCGCGGAGCAACGAATAGACGTCGCCGCCCAGCAGCGCGGAGATGTCGATCTTCATCTTCTCGCGGTTGAGGTCGGAATCGCTCACCGCATCGCCGTTGATCGGGCCCGCCTTGTATTTCGGGAACATGATCGCGGCCTCGGGGCAGACGCGCGAGCAGGCGGGGCAGTTGGTTTTGCAGTTGTCGTTGTTCTGGACCTGGATGCGCTTCTCGCCGTCCACGCCATAGACGCCGAACAGGCAAAAGCTCAGGCACTGCATGCAGTTCGTGCAGCGGTCGTAGTCAATGACGGGGAACCACGGCTTCCACGCGCCGGGCGCGGGCGCGGCGAATTCGGCGCGGGCCGCCTCGGCTTGGTCAGCCACGGTCGCGGGATCCAGTTGGCCCCAGCGGAGGCGTTGGGCGGAGTCCGCGGTAGGCGGCGAATCCTGCCAGCGGCCGACGACGAGCAGCGGGCTGGTGTCGGCCGGCGCGACGGGCCGTTCCGCGCCGGC
This sequence comes from Verrucomicrobiales bacterium, assembly GCA_040375265.1. GTDB lineage: Bacteria > Verrucomicrobiota > Verrucomicrobiia > Limisphaerales > UBA9464 > CAIWAH01. Next base: position 3,792 of record JBEISV010000343.1, on the reverse strand, counting down.
GCGGGTAACGCCGAAGCCGCGTTCCAGCAGCGCGCTGACGGCGGCGAAGCGGTCCGCTGGCGCCACGGTGGCGGCACCGGAGCCTTCGTAGAGCACGACACGCAGGGGAAGATTGGAGAGGGCCATGTCAGGAAGCGGGCTGAGCGGTTGGCGTCGGGGCGTCGGCCACCGTGACCTTGCCGGCGGGCAGATTGGGTTTGAGTTCGGCCGACTGGAGCGCGGTGATCACTTCGGCGGCGGACTGATTGCGCATGTTCACCACCTCGGTTGCGCCGAGCGGCAGCGGCGCGTTGGCGGCGGCAAACAGCCATTTCACCGCCCGCGGGAAACAGGCCGCGATCTTCACCGGTCCGGCCGCGGCGAGGCGTTTCAGCGACGGATCGCGCCGGGCGGAGAGCTCGCACAGGTCCGGCACCGCCTCGAACGGCAGGTTGGACGCGCAGAGCTGCTTCAGCACCGCGGCCTTCACTTCCGGCGGGACGACCTGCGCGTATTGGCAGTGGCAGTAGAGGACGGCGGGCGCGCCGGCGGGGGACTGGCTCATGCGGGAACGAGGTCGGCGTTGGTCACGCGGTGGGTCGGGGTTGGGCGGCCGGGGCGGAATTGCTCAGCGTGCTCCAGTCGCGCAGTCAGACCGGGCAGGCGCTGCGGCAGGGCGGCCACGGCGGCCTCGACCGCGGCGCGAAGGTCCGCAGGATCGGCTTCGGCGCGCAGGTTGAGGATCAGTTGGCCGGATTCGGCCGGGCCGTCGAGCGTGAGGCTGAGTTCCGGCAAGTAATCGCTGCGCACCAGGCTCACGGCGGCGATGTCGCCCAGACCTTCGTCGGGGCTGAAGGTCATCTTCAGATGCGCGATCTCGGCATCGCCCAAACGCTGGCGAAGATCGTCGGCAAGGGCCCGGAGCAGCGCATTTGCGTCGAAGGCCGGACCGGCCACAGCCACGGTGGCATTGAGCCAGCCGAGCAGCGCTTCGCCCTCGGCGTAGAGGTCGTAGTCCACGGCCATGACGGGACGGGAAACCTGTTCGCCGCGGAGCACGCGCTCGAACCACGCCTCGACTCCCGCGCCGGTGCGGACGGACACCGCGATGATGTCCTTGCCCGGGAATTCCTCGGCCAGCCGGGCGCGCAGGCGTTCGAGGCGGGCTTCGTCCAGCAGGTCGGTCTTGGTGATGACGAGCAGGTCGGCTTCCTCGGCCTGCTTGCGCCAGATGTAGAGCACCTTGTCGGAAAACTTCCGGGCCGGCGCGAGGCCGAAGACCTGTTCGGCGCGAACCGGGTCCACCAGCACGCTCAGCGGCGCGACGCGAAAGCGGTCACCGTAGATCCTCCGCAAAGGATACGTGACCGTCGCGACGAGGTCCGTGCAGCTCCCGACGGGTTCGGCGACGAAGGCGTCGGGGCGGGTCGCGGCGTCGAGCTTGCCGGCGGCGTCCACGAGCGAGTTGAAGCGGCAGCAGAAACAGCCGCCGGCGATTTCCTCGGTGGCGAAGCCGCGCGCCCGCAGCATGGCGGTGTCCACCAGTTCGCTCCCCTGGTCATTCGTGATCAGGCCGACGCGCAGGCCGTCGCTGACCAACCGCTGGGCGAGCGCGGCCACCGCCGTCGTCTTCCCGGCTCCGAGAAAGCCGCCGATCATGAAGTAACGGGCGGTTCTGGCGATGGAATTTGCGTTGGCGCTCATGCTGATTCGTCGGCTTTTTGCTTCGCCAAAATGCGGTCGATCGTGGCGTTGAGCAAATCTTGGTAGGCGTTCACGTCGAGGCAGCGCGCGTCGGGTTCGCCGGCGAATTCGTAGAGCCAACCGGCGGCGTAAGGATCGCGGGCCAGCGCCTCCAGGTCCGTCCGCAGCGCCGGGTTGCCGCCCACGAAGCTGCCATTCCCGACGCAGAACAGGTCGCTGACGGCCTTGAAGCCCTCGATGGAGCCGAGGATGTCGCCCGGTTGCACTGCGGCTCCGGCCTGGCGGTCGAACTGGACGTCCACCAGCTCACCCAGCATGCGGAGCGCGAACTTGGTGTAGCCGACCCGCCAGCGTCCCTCATCGGTGCGGGCAAGCCAGCAGTGCGAGGGCGCGTAGAGGTGCGTGACCGGGAGTTGGGTCACGAACGTCGCGCGCTTGTAGAGGATCGTGGTGGGCACGGCCATCGGCTGACGGCGGGACGCTAGGGAAACTTCAGCCGGGAGGCAGCGCAAAATCCGCCTTCGCCGACGATTCCGCATCGGCCAGACTCCCGCCGTGCGCTACTTCGATCACAATGCCACGCACCCGCTCTCGGCCGCCGCGCGCGCGGCCTGGCTGGATGCGGTCGAACGGCTCCCGGCGAATCCGTCGAGTCCCCATCGTTGGGGCGCCCGGGCGGCCACCGCCTTGGACGAGGCGCGTGAGAAGGTCGCGGGCTGGCTGGGCTGTCGGCCCGAGGACATCGTTTGGACTTCCGGCGCTACCGAGGCGAACAACGCCGTCATGCAGCACCTCGCGACCATGACCTCCGGCAAGGTGCTGATTTCGCCCCTGGAGCATCCCTCGGTGCGCGTGGCGGCCCGGCGCTGGATGGCGGGGCGGCTGGAGGAAATCCCGGTTTCGCGGGAGGGCGTCACGGACCCGGTCTGGGTTTACGGGCGGCTTGAACGTCGCGATGTTGCCGCCGTCGTGACGATGGCCGCAAACAACGAGACCGGAGTTCTCCAGCCGTGGGTTGTCTTGAATAGTGTCTGCGCTGAGTTCGGCGTTCCCTATTTCTGCGATGCCGCCCAGTGGGTGGGCAAGATGTCAGGCAGCGAAATCGCGTCCTGCGACCTCCTGACTGCCTGCGCCCACAAGTTCGGTGGACCGCAGGGAGTCGGGTTCATGAAGTGCCCAGCGAACTTTCACCCGTTTCTCGTCGGCGGACCGCAGGAGGACGGCCGCCGCGCCGGCACGGAGAACGTGGCCGGCGTGTTGGCCATGGTCGCAGCCTTGGAGGAACGCGAAAAAGCGATGGAGCCGCCCGGAACCTTGTTCCCGGCGGTGCTGGAACCCCGGCTCGCGTGGCGCGACCGTTTCATTGCGGATCTGAAAGCCACCTTGCCTGACGTGGAAATCGTGGGCGAAGGCGCCGGTCGCCTGTGGAACACCGTCGCCGCGCTGATGCCGGCCGCGGCCGATTGCCGGCGGCGCTGGGTGGTGAAACTCGACAAGCTGGGCTTCGCCGTCTCGACCGGCAGCGCCTGCGCAAGCGGCAAGGAGCAGCCGTCCTACGTCCTCGCCGCGATGGGTTACCGGCCCGACGAAAGCGATCGGATGCTCCGCTTCAGCGCCGGCTGGGATACCACGGAGGACGATTGGATCGCACTGCTGGCAGCGATCCGGCAGGCGGCGGCTGAGTTGGGGGCGGTTTAACGTCAACGCCGGCGGGTCCGGAGGCGCGGCCAAGAATCCTTCTTCCACTTTCGGCTTTGAACTTTGGCCGGGAGCTTTGAGCTTAAGCCCGTGCCGCGTGTTAAAGCCATCACTGGCGAAACGAAGTCCCCGTCCCGCAATGGCGAGATCATCGGGGTGATCCTGCTGGGGCTCGCCCTGATCCTGGCGCTGTCGCTGTTTTCCTACGACCGGAACGACCTCGCGAAGAACGCCTCGCCGCCCAACGACCCGCTCCACAACCTCCTCGGCCGCCTCGGCGCGTTCCTGGCGGACCAGCTCATGTTCGGCTTCGGGGCCGCGTCCTACCTCGTTCCGTTCCTGTGCCTGGCGTTCGGCATCGCCAGCTTCGTGCCGCAACTGGCCTACCTGCGTCGTGGTTGGCGTTCGCCG
>JBEISV010000042.1:0-18044 GCA_040375265.1 Verrucomicrobiales bacterium | reverse complement strand
GGTCGCGTCATGCAGGATTAGCGCCACCCCGGAACTACCCGCCGCCTCGCCGTCGAGCGGGGCGGCGTAGAGGCGCAGGAACCGCGGCGTGGGATAGGTGACCTCAAATTCCTGCCGCACCACCCCGGTGCCGCCGTCCTGGTCCACCCGCTTGAGCTGTTCCCAGTCCATCCGCGGCAACAGGCGCGTCACCGGCTGCCCCTCGGCCTGCTCGGACGTGAACCCCAAGAGCCCTGTCACGGCCTCGTTGACGTAGATGACCCGGCCGTCCTCGTCGGTGACCACCACGCCGTCCTCGATGCGGTTGAAAAGAGTCTCGAGGAAGTTCCGTTCGCGCGCCAGCCGCTGAACCACGGTCTGCAAACCTTCGGAATCGAGCCGGTTGATGCGGCCGAGGACCTTGTCCAGAAAGCTCGATTTGGTCGGGGGCACGGCTCAGAACCAGCGCTTGCGCTTGAAATACCAGTAGGTCACCGCCGTGCTCAGCAGTGTCACCGCCAAGATCACCGGATACCCGTGCCGGCCTGCCTTGATCTCGGGCATGTCCTCGAAGTTCATGCCATACCACGTCCCGACGATCATCAGCGGCGTCGTCACGATGGTGAACAGGGTCAGCACCTTGATGATCTCGCCCTGCCGGTTCGCGGCCATGTTGAGGTAGATCTGGAGGATGCCGGAGAGCGAGTCCATGTAGCTCTGGGCCAGTTCCCCGATGTGGAACAGGCCGTCGTAGACGTTGCGGTAATACGGCACGAGATGGGGTCGGATCAGCTTGAACTCCCCGCGAGCGAATCGCGCGATCACCTCCCGCTGCGGGCCAATGATCTGGCGCAGGTGCAGCACCTCCTTCTTCACCCGCTGAATTTTCTGCAACGTGCCCGGATCGGCGCTGGTCAGCACCTCGTCCTCCAGTTCCGCAATCTCCAGGCTGAGCTCCTCCAGGGCCGGCTTGTAGTTCTCCACCAAGGAATCCAGCAGCGCGTGGGCCACCTTGTCCGGCGCCCGGGCGACATGCACGGTGCTCTTCAGGCACAGCTCCTCCGTGTGCTGGATGCTGCGGAGCGCCTCCTTGTGGTAGGTCACCAGGAAGTTCTTCCCGAGGAAGAAGTTCAGCTCGCTCGTCGCGAACAGCCCGTCCTTGCGGTTGTAATCCACCGCATGGATTACCATGAACAGGTAGGACTGAAATCGGTCATCCTCCTTCGGGTCGTAGGTCTCCACCTTGGGCGACTGGCTCTCGTTGATGCAGTCCTCCACCGAAAGCGGGTGGAAGTGGAACACATCCTCGAGGATCCGCCGGGCGTCTTCGTCCGGCACGTTCTCCAGGTCCACCCACAGAAAAAGATTGGTGTCTGCGAGCAGCGTGGGCATCAGGAACATCTCGATGTCCTGGGTGTGCAACCGGCCCGTGGTGGTGAAGGCAAACGAACGAATCATGCGCCTGAGTCGGGGGACGCTACCGGCAACTGTGGGTTGAGGAAATCCCAAATGCCTGCCCGCTGCGGCGGACACGGCGCCGGACCGGTCCAATTGGCAATTCACCACCCAGGGTTGCTGCCGGCCCAAAGACCCCTTGCGGCGCGTTTGCCCAGCCCGCTTAAATCAGCCCGGCTTCGGCAGTCGCCGGTCGCAATTCGAAAATCGCACATCTCACATGGCCTACACCACCTGCACCGTCCCCCAGGGCGGCAAGATCAGCATCCAGAACGGCAAGCTCAACGTTCCCGACCAACCCATCATCCCCTTCATCCGGGGTGACGGCACCGGACCCGACATTTGGGCCTCGTCCGTGCGTGTCATGGATGCCGCGGTGGAAAAAGCCTATGGCGGCAAACGCAAGATAGCCTGGATGGAAGTCTTCGCCGGCGAGGCGGCGTTCACCCAGTTCAACAACTGGCTGCCCGACGATACAGTGGAGGCGTTCCGCGAGTTCCTCGTCGGCATCAAGGGCCCGCTCACCACGCCCGTAGGCGGCGGCATCCGCTCGCTGAACGTCGCCCTGCGCCAGATGCTCGACCTCTACGTCTGCCTGCGCCCCGTCCAATACTTCACCGGCGTGCCCAGCCCCGTGAAACATCCGGAGAAGGTGGACATGACCATCTTCCGCGAGAACACCGAGGACATCTACGCCGGCATCGAATACGCCGGCGGTTCGCCCGAGGCCCAGAAGGTGCTCGACTTCATCGCCAAGGAGTTCCCGAAGGACTTCAAGAAGATCCGCTTCGGCACGAAGCCCGCCGCCGAGGAATTCTGGAAGGCCGTCGGGGCCGAGAACTTCCCCTGTGACGTGCAGGTCGGCATCGGCATCAAGCCCGTCAGCTACTCCGGCAGCGTCCGACTGATCCACAGCGCCATCAGCTACGCGATCCGGTTCAACCGCAAATCGGTGACCCTCGTCCACAAGGGTAACATCATGAAGTTCACCGAGGGTGGCTTCCGTGACTGGGGCTACAAGGTCGCCAAGGAATTCTTCGGCGCCGTCGAGATCGACGGCGGCCCGTGGTGCAAGATCCCCGAGGGCAAGCCCGGCGCCGGCCTCATCATCAAGGACAGCATCGCCGACATCACCCTCCAGCAGGTGCTCACCCGCCCGACGGACTTCGACGTGATCGCCACGCTGAACCTGAACGGCGACTACCTCTCCGACGCCCTCGCCGCGCAGGTCGGCGGCATCGGCATCGCCCCCGGCGGCAACATCAACTACATCACCGGTCACGCCATCTTCGAGGCCACCCACGGCACCGCACCCAAGTATGCAAACAAGGACGTCGTGAACCCCGGCTCCGTGGTCCTCTCCGGCGAGATGATGCTCCGGCACCTCGGCTGGGTCGAAGCCGCCGACCTGATCCTCAAGGGGCTCAACGGCGCCATCGCCTCAAAGAAGGTCACCTACGACTTCGCCCGCCTCATGGAAGGCGCGACCGAGATCAAGTGCTCCGCCTTCGGCGACAACATGATCGCCCACATGTAAGGATCGGTTTCGTAAATTCAGGCGGCGGTTCCCGAAAGGGCGCCGCCGCCTTTTTCATGCAGGTCACAGGTAGTTCCGATACGCGACCAGGTTGGAATCGTTGTCGAAGATAAGGCCGCGCACGGCCCAGGGCACGCAGCGCATGCGCCCCTTGGCCTTAGGATTCACGATTTGCCAGGCTTGGACCCGCCATTTGCCTTCGAACCGTTCCACGACGTAGGCCACCTCGGCCCAGCCGTCGTTGCGCCGCACGGCTTCGCTCGCGGAATCGACCAGTCGCCGTTCCAAGCGGTCGCGCGGCGCCGGCGGCCAAACCTCCTCCGGCACATGGCAACCCGCCGCCCAAAGCAGCAGGATTGCTCCCCAAGTCCGGCTCAACGCCCGGCCCCGCACGTTCATGGACCCGTCATCGGCGCGAACCGAGCCGGCTTGAGCGGGGCGGAGGCGCGAGCGGGGCTCGCCGAGTCGCAAGTAGGCCGCAGGCCCGGAGCTAGGCCCGGCGGGCCCAGCGGAGTTTGGCCGGCGCGCTGCGGGAATTCGCCCGCAGTTCCTCGGCGCCGGGACGGATCACCTCGTCGTTGGTCGCAGCGTATAGACCGGAACGGACGCCCTCACGGAGGGCGAGCTTCACCCGCCGATCTTCCCCGGAATGGAACGTGAGCACCGCCACGCAGCCACCGGGCTTGAGGCAGGCCGGCAGGTTGCGCAGGAACATGTCGAGGGCGCCCAATTCGTCGTTGATCGCGATCCGGAGTGCCTGGAACACCCGCCGAATGCAGCCGGAATCCGTCTCGTGATCCTTCGACAGGCGGTGGGCGACGAGGGTCTCACGCAGGACGTCCGCCAGTTGTCGGGTGCGGGTGAACGGCGTCGCGGCACGCCGATGGACCAACTCCCGGGCGAGCAGGGCCGCGTGCGGTTCGTCGGCGAAGTCGGCGAGGACGGTCGCCAGCTTGGCCTCCGGCACCTGGGCCAGAAATTCGGCGGCCGACGGCGAACGCAGCGGGTTCAGCCGGAGGTCCAGCGGACCATCCACCTTGAACGTGAAACCGCGCGCCGGATCGTCGAGCTGCATCGACGACACTCCCAGGTCCGCGAGAATGCCATCGGCGCCCGCCACGCCGAGTTCGCCCAGAACCTTGGGCAGGCCGGCGAAGTTGCTGCGAATCGCCGTGAATGTTTCCGGGCCAAACCCGGCGGCGTGGAGTCGGGCAATCGTCTTGGGCTGCTCAATCGAATCCACATCCAGACCGATCAGGCGGCCGCCGGGCTGGAGGCGCCCTAGCAATTCACGCGCATGGCCGCCGAAGCCGAGCGTGCAATCCACGATCACCTGGCCCGGCTGCGGGGCGAGGACTTCCAGGATTTCCGCCACCAGGATGGGCCGGTGCGTGCCGACCGGGGTCTTACCGCTGGCCAGAATCTTCGCGACGTCGTCGGCGTAGCGCTCCGGCGCGAGCTCCTTGTATTTCTCCTCGAAGCGGCGCGGGTTCTTGCCGGCATAACGCGGACGCCGCTTCGGGCGTGGCGGAAGGGCACCAGGTTCGGCGGACGGGCTCGGGGAATCGGAATCGCTGCTCATGCGGACCTGCGCACCGTCGGGGAACGGGGCGCGGAGTTGAAGGGCTAAAGCGCACGGCGTCCGCCGCCTCCACGTTCGACCCGCAGCACCCAAGCCCGGGCGATCACCTGATTGGGCAGTTCGCTCCAGCCGTCTACTTCACCTGCAGCAGTTCGGCTTCGGTCCACGAATCGTCACGCTGGGCCGTGGCCGTGCGCACGGCGGTCACCGCCGCCGCGGCCACGGGCTCCGAAATGTGGCCCCATTCCCGGCGCAGATAGCTGAGCACGTCGGCGATCTGCCGGTCGGTGATCGCCTCGCCGAAGGCCGGCATGTTGGAGTTCCATTTCACGCCTTTGACCGTGATTTCGTCGCGCACGCCGTGCAGCACGATGCGGATGAGCCGGCGTTCGTCGCCCAGCACCCATTCCGCGTCGCGCAGCGGCGGCGCCAAACCGTCCTGGCCATTTCCGTGCGGCTGATGGCAGGCGGCGCAGACCAGCGCGAAGACTTCCTTCCCGCGGATGACGCTTTCCTTTTCCGCCGCCACGAGCGGGCGCGCGACGGGCAACGGCGGCATCCCGGGTTTGCCCGACCAACCGAGGACTTCCTCCAAACGGGTCACCTTCTTGGCGAAGGCTTCCGCCGTGACCTTCCGTAGCGTGGCCAAGGCCTTGGGTTCGCCTTCCAGCAGGATCAGCTTCGGCGCGGGTTGACCCGCCTTGGCGACCGGCACCGTGCCCGCAACGCCGTCGAGCAACGCCGCGGACTGCCAGTTGCCGGGTTGGCCGCGGGTGGCGAGGTCCAGCAATTGCCCGATCCGCTCGGCGCTGCCCTCCAGCACCACGCAACGCGCCAGGCCACTGAGCAACGAGGCGTGGCCATCGTTCATGGCGGCGCAGGCCGGATCACCGACCAGGCCCTGGAGGAACTCCAGCTCACGTCCGCCCAGCCCGCTGATCGCCGCGTCGAACCGCAGCCGGCTCGGTGGCATGTTCAGCAAGAGCACCTTCGTGATGTTGTCCGCCTGCGGCGTCCGGATCTGGCCGAGGGTGAAGAGCAGTTGGGCCTGTTCCTCGACCGGAATGAAGCCCGCCCGCTGATACACGAGGTTCAGGGCGTCATCGCGGGTCGAGCCGTTGAAGAACCCTTCCGCCAACCGCAGCGCCGCGGACCGCACCCGGCCGTGGGAATCCGCCACCGCCGCCCGCAAGGTCGCCAAGTCGAGCGCCGCCAGTCCTTCGAGGGTCCAGAGCGCATGAAGCCGGGCGAGTGCGGTCGAACCCGCAGGCGTGGCCACCAAACGCTTCAGGTCCGGCACCACCGCCTCGTCGCCCCGCTCCACGAGCAGGCGCTGCGCGGTATCCCGCCAGAAACCGTTTGGATGCGCCAGACGGGCGACCAGGTCGGCGTTCGTCGGCTTGGCGGCGAGTTGGTCTTTTCGGTTCACGGGCCGGTCGGTGCGGACCACCCGCCAGATGCGCCCCAAGTCCACCGGCGACTGCAATTGCCGAGCCTCGATCTGCTTGCGGAGGTAGCTGGTCAGGTAGATGCGGTGCTGAATGAGCCCGCGGTAGAAATCCACCACGTAGAGCCCGCCATCGGGACCGTTCAGGAGATTCACCGGCCGGAAGCGTTCGTCCTGCGAGGCGAAGAATTCGCCGCCGGGATGCGCGTTGGTCGCGACGAGTTCGCCTTCCCGTTCCGTTACCTTGTGCCGCCGGATGAAATTGCCCGTCGGTTCGCACAGGAACACGTCACCGACGAATTCCGCGCCGAACTGCTCGCCGCGATACACAACCGGTCCGCAGGCGCCGGTGAACGTCGCCAGCTTGCCCTCGGCCGTGAGCTGGTTCGGTTGGTAACCGCGGTTCACGCCGGGATTCACGCGGGCGGTCCAGACCTTCATGTCCGGCTGCACCTGCACGTTAGCGCCGTAGGCCGGACGGAGGTTCGGGTTCCGATTCAGGTAATGGCTGGGCACAAAGTCGGCCCGGTGCGGATCGGAGTTGGAATTGAAGTGCAGCCGACCCGCGTCGTCCTGCGAAAGGCCCCACTGGCCGCGGAAGATCGTGGGCTCCTTCAACCACGATTCGGCATCGCCGGTCCATCGGTAGCGGAAGGTGTGGTTGGCCGAATAGATCCAATTGTCCAACGCCCAAGTCAGGCCGTTCGACGCGTGCTCGGGATTCGCCTTGGCGCCTAGGCGCGGGGCATCCTGCGTCGCGTAATCGGCGAAGGCCTCGGTCTTCTCGTCGGCCTTTCCGTCCCCGTCGGTGTCCTTGGCAAACCACACTTTCGGCGGCTCGGCCACCAGCGTGCCGCCGCCTACGAGCATCACCGACCGTGGCATCACCAGGCGGTCGAGGAACACGGTCCGCTTGTCCATGCGACCATCGGTATTGGTGTCCTCCAGGATGACGATGCTACCGGTGGGCTCCTGCTCGCCGGTGCCCTCGGGGTTGGGCATGTAGCCGCTCATCTCGACCACCCACAGGCGGCCCCGGTGATCAAACTGTGCCTGCACCGGTGAATGGACGAGCGGTTCCGCCGCCACCAACTCGACCTGGAAGCCCGCCGGCACGCGGAACGACTTCAGTTCGTCCGCCGGCGACAAGACTGGCGCGGGCGGAATCTGGTCGACGGGCACGGTTTCCTTCTGCACTTCGCCCGCCTTGTCGCCGTTCTGGGCCCATAGCAGGGACGAACTCAGCGCGACGGTAGCGACGATGGCGGCGTTTCTCATGATGCGTAATCCGGAACCCGACGGGAGCGACCCCGGACAACTTCGAGGCGACGCAGGACGACGGGCAAGTGCGCGAAGCCTAGGCAAACTCGCGGGAGCGCCAAGCCTGACGGGCGAACTTTTTCCCGGACCCGATTCTCAGGCTGGCAGAACGGGGCCGGATTCGTCGGTGCCCGCCAGCGCGCGGTAAAGGGATTCGAACTTGGAATTGGGCGCGATTCCGTCGTCGGAGAACTCCGGCCGGAGTCCTCTGAGGATAAACATTTCCAGCTGGCCTTTACCCTTGGCGTGCACGCGGCCACGCGGCTCACAGACGAAGAACTGCTCCACGAGCCGGACGGTCGCCTGCGAAAGGTTGATCTGCCCGGCAATCCCCGCGGACTCCATCCGGCTGGCGGTGTTCACGGTGTCGCCCCACACATCATAGGCGAATTTCTCCGTGCCCACGACGCCGGCGACGAGCGGTCCCGTGTTGAGCCCGATCCGGATGTTCCAACCCTCGGTCCCCGCCCGGATGCGTGCGAGTCGCCGCCGCTCCGTGGCGCGCAGCATCCCGAGCGCGGCGAGCGCCCCGTCGATCGCGTGGGTCGCATTGGCGCGCGGAATCCCGCCGGCCGCCATGTAGGCGTCGCCGATCGTCTTGATCTTCTCCAGCCCGTGCGCCTGCGTGATCTCATCAAATTCCTGGAACGCCTCGTCCAGCAGCCGGATCACCTCGTCGGGCGTCAGCCGTTCGGAGCTCTGGGTGAAGCCGACAAAGTCGGAAAAGAGGACGGTGACCGAATCATGGTGGCGGGGGACGACCCGGGAATTCCGCTTGAGCTCGTCCGCGATTTCCTGAGGCAACACGTTGAGCAGGAGGGCGTCGGACCGATGGCGTTCCGCATCCAGCGTCCGGACCAGCATAAGCACGAGGCCACCGGTGAACAGGACCGCGAAGACCAGGTTGCCCGCAAGGTCGGCAAACCGGTCTCCTTCGGACGCATACGGCCGGACGAACTCAGGCCAGCGGCGTTCGAGCAGGAGGATTCCGATGCCCGCACCGCTGAAGAGCGCGCCAGAAATCAGCGCCGCCCGGGTCGAGGGCGCGAGCGCCGTGGCGATCACCAACGCCGGGACCAGATACCAGACCGCGCCGCCGGCAGAGCCTGCGTTGAGGAGCATGTTGGCAAACAGGAAGACGAGAATGGTCAGGACAAAGGGCCAATAAAGCGGGCGATAGCATCCGCCGAATCGGGAACGCCCGTAAAACGCCGCGAAAATCAGGCCCGTGCCCAGATTCACCGCCACCAGCGCCGCCGGGTCCTTGAGGAGCAGCAGGGCTGGGATACCCCCAATGTTCGTGACCGCATTGAGCAGGCTGACTGAGTTGAACAGACGTTGGTTCAGGGAGACGTCGCGGCTGTCACCCACCAGGGTGCCCGCCCAACGCCGGCCGACACGGCTCAGCTTTGCGATACCTCCGCCTCCGGCTGGCGGCCGCGGCGGGATGGTCGGATGATTCATGCGTATGCCGGCGCCAACAGGCACCAAAACCGCAGGACGGTATCTGGGCACGGTCCCGAAATCCATTCAGGGCGCATCCCGGACCGGTCACGCGCCGGGCAACGCCGCGCCGCGCCGCAGCCGGCCCCAGAACAGATACGTCGCCGCGTAACCGACCGTGCCGATGGCGCCGCCCACGGTCATCGTGCCCACCAGTAACGGCAGGCCCGCGTCGAGGAACGTCAGCCCACCCCAATGTTCCCAATGGAAATCCGCGACCGGCCGGCCGATGACCCGGCAACCCACGATGAAGCAAAACGGGTAGTAAAAGCCGATGGTCAGCGGGTTCGTCGCGCAGATCAGCGCCGCGACGACGAAGAGGTTGGCCCGGAACAACAGGGCGGTGGGCACGCCCAGCAGCCATTGCACGCCGCCGAGCGGAAACGAGCCGGCCAACGCGCCGATGATCCAGCCGCGGGCGATGGAATCGCGCTCCATCCGCCAGAGCGACTTCGCGAACAGCCGTTCCCCGAGCACCCGATGCCAGAAGCCGCCGCGCAGCCGACGGCGCGAAATGCCTCGGCGCGCGAGCCAGCGCAGGGTGCGAAAGGAAAACACGGCGGGACAATGCCCGCCCCGGCTCGGCAGGCAAACTGAGGTTCAGCGGCCGGCCGCATTCCGCGGCTCGATTTCGCGAGACCTACATGAAGCCGCCCGTGAAGTGGCCCACGACGGACGGGTGCACTTTCCAGCCCCAAACCTCGCCAACGCCTCGCCGGGACTTGGGCGCCTCTTTTCATCGTGGACGCCAGCCTGAGGCCAAACGTGACCACCAAAGTGGGTATTCCCTAAAGCACGATGGAGGCCATTGGGCTCGCGATCGGCCCCCTCCCCTTAGCCTGCCTCCAAATCAGCTGTGGCAGCAGAACAGACCGTTCGTTCGCTGGTCCGAAACACTACACGAGCTGGCGGTCGGCGAAGCCGGTTTCCAGTTCGTGCCAGTAGGTGATGTCGGTCTCACCTTCCTGCCAGCAGAGGAAGATTTCGCGGTCGCCCCGTAGGGCCGGGAAATCGAGCAGGCCGCGGGCGAGGTCCTTGATCTGGATTTCCAAGGCTTCGAACTCGCCCAGCAATTCCCGCATCCGCGCGAGGTCCCGCAATTGGTCGTTGATCCGTTCACCCCCCAAGTCGCGGCCCTCGGCGAAGAGTCCGGCGTTCCGTTCGGAGCCACGCTCGACCACTTGCTGGAGGTGGCGGATCTCACCGAGCCAGTTCTGCACCCGCGGCAAAAGTGCCCGCGCCTCGGCCAAGGTATAGTGCCGCTGAAACCGATGTCCCGCGTTCACGGAGTTTCCTCCAGCTTCCGCTTCACCGCCTCGCTGGGTTCCACCGCCAACGATTTCCGCCAAGCCTCCCGGGCTTCGGGCAGCCGCCCGAGGGCTTTCAGCACGTCGCCGAGGTGGTCGAACACGGTCGCGTCGGGTTCCTTCAGGAGTTCGACCGCCTTCTGGAGGGGCGGCAGGGCTTCGGCGGGCTTCTTCAACTGGAACAGGACCCAGCCCAGACTGTCGAGGTAGGCCGGATTCTCGGGTTCCGCCTTCACGGCCCGTTCGATCATGTCGCGGGCGATCTGCAGGTTGATACCCCGCTCCGCCCACATGTAGCCGAGATGGTTCAAGGCTTCGTCGAAGTCCGGATCGAGCATCAATGACTGCTCCAAGGCCATCACCGCATCGTCGAAGTGGCCCGCCCGTTCGAGCATGGAACCCAGCTGCAGGTAGAATCGATGATCGAGCAGCTGGGGTGCTTTTTCCCGCGCGATCTTTTCCGCGCTGGTGAAACGTTCCCGGGACCGGTCGAATTCCTTGAGGTTGGCGTGGCACAGCGCGGCGAGGAATTCCCCCCGGAAATCCGGCCCAAAACGGCTACGAGCCTTTTCGATGGAGCCGAGGGCCTCGCGGTGCTGGCCGTCGCTCATCTGGGCGGTGGCCAAGTCCGCGTAGGCGGCCTCGAACTCCGGATTAAGGAGGAGCGACCGCTCCAGCGCGCCGACGGCCCGGGGAAAATCCCGTTGTTCGAGGGCGATGATCCCCAGGAAGTAGTGCGGCGCCGGGTTGGCCGGATTCGATCGGGCCATCTCCTGGAATTGCCGGCGGGCTTCGTCGAGCCGGCCGGAGCGCAGGTAGAGTTCGGCCAGGCGCGCCGTCACCTGCGGATCCGTGGCGCCCGACTCCACCAAGCCTCGCAGGACCGCTTCGGCCCGCACGGAGTCGCCGAGGGACAAGTAGCCGTCAGCCAGGCGTCGCAGGAGTGCGGGGTCCGACGGTTTCTCCACCGCCACCTTGGCGAGGCATTCCCGCGCGCGGGCGGTCGCCGATTCCTTGAGGCCGGATTCCGCCTGGGCGATCCGACCGTAGAGCGCGGCCAAATCCAACCAGGCGACTGTCGAAACCACCTTCTGCCGGGAGGCGGTTTCGACGACCTTCAGCGCCTCGGCGGGTTGCTTCTGCTGGAGCAGAATTTGCGCGAGCATCGCGTAGTGCCCGAGCTGGGTGGGTTCCTCCCGGATCAAATCGCGGTAAGTGGTCAACGCGGTCTCAATGCGACCCACCTGCACAGAGGCCAGACCAAACATCACCCGGAGCTGGGCCGAGGCCCCGGGCAGTTTCACGCTGCGCTCGAGGATTTCGAACGCCTTCTGGGGTTGCTCCCGCGCCATGAAACGCCGTGACACCTCCAGGGCCAGCGCCTCGTTGCCAGGATCCTTTTCCAGTGATCGGACGAAGTGCGCCAAAGCCGCGGCGTTATCGTCCCGGGCTTGCTCGACCACCCCCGCGGAAAAAGCCGCCAAGGCTTGGGCCCTAGCCTCCAATTCCGCGTCGTTCAGCCGGGGAATAGCATCCGCCCCCGAACTCGCCGATTGCAGCGCGCGGGCGGTGCGGCAACCGGAACCGGCCAGGAGGCAGGCCAGCAACATACCCGCCGTGGCCGCAGGATTCAGCGCAAAAGAGCGGGGCATACGGGCAAAGAAAAACGCGACCCCGAGCAGGCGGGGCCGCGCTGAAAGTGCATGTTGTCGCGAAGCGGGAACGGCGCGCGCCGTCCGTTACTTCTGCCAGGTGCGCTTCTTGTGGCGATTGAGGCGCAGCTTCTTGCGCCGCTTATGTTTGTTGATCTTCGCCTTACGACGTTTCTTTAGTGAACCCATAGCTTGATAATTTTGTCTTCCAGCCGGCCTAGTAAACCACCTTGTTCAGCGGATACTCGATGATGCCCTCGGCCCCGACGGCCTTGAGCTGCGGTATCAATTCCCGGACGACGGACTCGTCCGCGATGGTTTCTACCGCCACCCAGCCGGCCAACGACAGACTGGAGACGGTTGGATTACGCAAGGCGGGGAGGGATTGCAATAGCTTTGGCAAGTTATCTTGCCGGACGTTCATCTTGATCCCGACCTTGACCTCGGCCTCGATTGCCCCGCGGAGCAGCAGCGCGAGGGTTTCGATCTTGTGCCGCTTCCAGGCGTCCTTCCACGCGTCGTGGTTGGAAATGAGCCGCGGGGTGGAGGTCAGCAGCGTGTCCACGATCCGAAGCTTGTTGGCCCGGAGCGAGGAACCGGTCTCGGTGACGTCCACAATGGCATCCACGAGTTCGCGGGCTTTCACCTCGGTCGCACCCCAGGAGAATTCCACGTCCGCCTTCACGCCGTGCTTCTTCAGCCAGCGTTTGGTCATGCCGACAACCTCGGTGGCGATGCGTTTGCCCTCGAGGTCCTTGACCGTCTTGATTTCGGACTCCTCGGGCACCGCCAACACCCAGCGGGTCGGCTGGCGGGTGGACTTGCTGAAGATGAACTCGCCGACCTCGTGGACCTTGCTGTGATTTTCCTGGATCCAGTCGAAACCGGTGATGCCGGCGTCCAGGTAGCCCAACTCCACGTAGCGGCTGATTTCCTGCGCTCGGATCAGCCGGATGGTCAGTTCCGCGTCGTCCACGTAGGGCTCGTAACTACGACTGGACACCGAGATGTTCCAGCCGGCCTTGGCCATCTTCTCGATGGTGGCGTCCTGGAGCGAACCCTTGGGGAGGCCGAGCCGCAGTTTCCGGGGAACGGGCGTTTTCGGCGTGGTCTTTTTGCTCATCGGTTGGAGGGCGAAAGAAGGCGAAGCAAACTGGGCCGGCCGGAAAAACCCTCAACTTGGGCCTTCCCTAACCGGCGCGCGGGATTGGCGGCCAATCAGTGCGACGACGGCAGGCAGCCCAACTTGATGAACATGGCGAGATAGACGAGGAAGCTTCCCAGCATCAAGCCCATGCCCTTGCCGTTCACGGCCAAGGCGATGCCGGCGGCCATCACTACCGTGCAGCCCACGAAAAACACCCAAGTGAGAAGACTCTTCATTTGCGGCCGGACTGGTAACGGAAGGCCGCGGGCAAGACAAGCAGTCCGTCAGCATGAAATGACCAATTCTCAATGACCAATGCCCCAAGCCGCAGGACAACGCTTCGGCCTGGATGCCGTTTGAGCCTTGGGCATTGGGCATTGGAGGTTTGGTCATTCCTTCCGCCGTTGGACTTTGTCCCGCCGTTCGTCCAAGCTGCTCCGCCCATGGGCAAACGGTTCTACATCACGACCGCGATCGACTACGTGAACGGCGCGCCACACCTCGGTCACGCCTACGAAAAGGTCGTCGCCGACGTCATTGCGCGCGCCCGGCGCAGCTTCGGGCAGGAAGTGTTTTTCCTCACCGGCCTCGACGAGCACGGGCAGAAGGTCCAGCAGACGGCCCAGGCGGAAGGCAAGGACCCGCAGGCCTACTGTGATGGCTTGGCCGTGCAATGGCAGGAGCTGGCGACCCGCCTCGGGCTCAGCAATGACGATTTCGTCCGCACCACCCAGGCCCGGCATAAGCAGGTAGTCGAAGCCTTCCTCAACAAGCTCCATGCCGACGGGCACTTCTACAAGGAGACCTACGACGGCTGGTATTCGGTGAAGGAGGAAACCTTCCTCACGGAGAAGGACCGCAATCCCGACGGCACGTGGGACGCCAAATGGGGCCAAGTCACCCAGCTTCAGGAGTCGAACTGGTATTTCCGCATGGGACAGCATCAGGACTGGCTGATCGCCCACCTCGAAGCCAATCCCGGCTTTGTCCAGCCCGAGTCGCGGCGGAACGAAATCCTCGGCTTCCTCCGCAGCCAGAAGCTGGAGGACCTCTGCATCAGCCGGCCCAAGTCGCGCCTGAGCTGGGGCATCCCCCTGCCCTTCGACCCGGAATACGTGAACTACGTCTGGTTCGACGCCCTTACGAACTACTTCTCCGTCCCCGCCGCCTTGGGCGATCCCGTCGCGTGTGCCGCCCTGGGCGTGCAACCCGCCGCCAATGCTCCGGCGCCCGACCTCTGGCCGGCCGACATCCACCTGATCGGCAAAGACATCGTGAAGTTCCACGCAGTTTATTGGCCCATCATGCTCAAGGCCCTGGGTGCCCTCCTGCCGAAGACCATCCTGGCGCACGGGTGGTGGCAGAAGGACGGGCAGAAGCTCAGCAAGAGCACCGGCAACGTCGTGGATCCGATTGCCGCGATCGATGAATGGGGCTTGGACGCCTTCCGCTACTACGTCGTCCGCGAACTCGCCATCGGTCCCGACGGCAACTGGACCGACGACAGCTTCAAGTCCCGTTACAACGCGGAACTCGCCAACGGCCTCGGCAACCTGCTGAACCGTTCGGTGAACATGCTGAACAAATACCGCGACGGCGTGGTGCCGGCATCATCCAGGGAACTCGCCCCAGATGCTGAAGCCGCCACGAAGGAAGCCGTCGACAAGCTCGCAGCCAGCGACCTCCAATGCGCCTTGGTCGCCATCTGGACCTTGGTAAACCGCGCCAATCTCTACGTGGAGCAGACCAAACCGTTCAGCCTCGCCAAGGACCCGGCCCAGGCGACCCGGCTCGACGAAGTGCTCTACAACCTGGTCGAGAGCTGCCGCGTGCTCGCGGTGCTGCTCTGGCCGTTCATGCCCGGCACGTCCGAGAAGATTTTCGCCCAGCTCAATCTTCCCGGCTCACCGGGCGATTGGAAACTTGCCGAGTGGGGAGGCCTGCAGCCCGGCCACAAAGTCGGCGCGCCGATCCCGTTGTTCCCGCGGAAAGACCTCGTGAAGAAGTAGGCGGAGACGGTATCCGCAGGTGCGCCGATTCGGCGGAGAATTGCCCAGTTACGTCCCCGGTGCAATCCGCGGACCTGCAGCCTTCACTCCCCGAATTGTCCGCCCTTGTCCTTGAACAGCAGGTTGAACGTGGTCATCGAGCCGTAGCAGCGGGTGATATACTGCTGCCAGTCGAACTTCTCCGCGCTGGTCAGCGTCTCGCTGGCGTTGATCTTCTGCTCCAGCACGCGGATCTGGTTCCGCATCATCACCAGCTTGTGGAAGAACACTTCCAGCTCCACTTCCTTGGGCTGAAGCGACCGGTCCGCAGGCTGAAGCACCATCGTGCCGCCCACCCAGCGTTTCCCCAGTTCGTTCACGGTCGAGTCAGCCGTCTCCAACCCCAGCTCCGCCACCAGCGCGGCGACGGTCTCGCGGATCACGTCGGGCAACGCCTTCGCCGTCTCCCCCACCGTCGCCGGCGCCTCGGCGGGCACCACGGAGCTCGCGTCCGGGTCCACCGGCTTGCGCCCGTCGGTGAACAGGATTTCCGCCGCGTATTCGTTGATCGCCTTGACCGTGCCGCGGCCGTATTGCGGGTGCATGACGTCCATGCCGAGATGCAGTTCCGAGAGTTTCATGCGCGGAGGCTGCCGCAGAATCCCTCGCGCCGGAAGTTCGGAAACGGGGCGCGCCGCTCACCCCGCCAAGGGGATGGACGCCACCGCCGATTCCGGCAACCTTTTGTCCACGCCACATGATTGCCTTCGCACGTTTCGCCTCGTTGCTTGCCGTCGGATTCGCCCTGGCCGGTCCCGTCGGCGCGGCGGATGCCCTGCCCAAGCTCACCCAACTGCTCGCGGAGTCGTCCGACGCCCAGTTCCAGCTCGACGTGTTGCGCGGGCTCAGCGACGCGCTCAAGGGCCGGCGCACCGCCCCGATGCCCGTTGGCTGGGAAGCCGTGGAAGCCAAGCTGGCGGACAGCGCCAATGCCGACGTCCGCACGCTCACGCAGACCCTGTCGCTCACCTTTGGCAGCCCGCGCGCCCGCACCGCCCTGCGCGCCACCGCCGCCAACTCGCAGGCCGAGGCCGGCGCCCGCCGCACGGCACTGGATTCCCTTCTGGCCATCCGCGACCCGGACCTTCCCAGGCTCCTGCAAAAGCTGGTCGCCGATCCCACCGTCCGCGCCCAAGCGATCCGCGGGCTCGCCGCCTTCGACGACGCCGGCACGCCGGGCGCGATCCTCGCCGTCTATTCCCAACTGGCGCCCGCCGAACGCCGCGACGCCCTGAACGCCCTTGCCGCCCGCGTCGCCTTCGCCAAGCCGCTGCTCGCCGCCATCGCCGCCAACCAAGTGCCCAAGGCCGACCTCACCGCCGACCTCGTCCGCCAATTGCGCGGCCTCAAGGACGAAGGCCTGCGCGCCGACCTGACCAAGCTGTGGGGCGTCATGAAGGAAACCAGCCCCGACATGGAGGTGGACATCGCCAAGGTGAAGAAGGCCTATTGGGCGGGCGGCTCCACCCCGGGCGATGCGCCGCGCGGCCGCGTGGTATTCAACAAGGTCTGCGCCCAATGCCACCGCCTGTTCGACACCGGCGGCAACGTCGGTCCCGACATCACGGGCGCGAACCGCGGCGACCTCGACTACCTGCTACAGAACATCCTCTTCCCCAACGCGGTCATTCCCAACGAATACCGCGCCTCCACGATCGAGACCAAGGACGGCCGCGTGGTGATGGGGGTCGTGAAATCGCGGGACGCCACCGCCTACGTCGTGCAGACCGCAACGGAACTGGTGACCATCCCCAAGGCCGAGGTGGACAAGGTCGAGGTCAGCGAGCAGTCCATGATGCCGGAAGGCATGCTCGCCCAGTTGCCGGAAACGGAGATGCGCGACCTGCTCTACTACCTCACCCGCCCAGGCCAGGTGCCGCTGCCGAAGTGAGAAGGGGGCGCGGACGGTCTTCGTCCGCGCGAATCCATAACCCGCTCGGTCGCTTCCAAACTCCGACCGAGCGTTGCGGCCTTACAGGCTGATCTGCCCTTCAAACACGAACGTCGCCGGGCCCTTCAGCCGCACGTCGCCGAATTGACCGTCGCGGCTGCTGAAGGCCACTTCCAACTCGTCGCCGCCCTGCACCTGCACGCGCACCGGCGAGGTGAAGCCGTGGAGCGCCGACGCGATCATCGCGCTCGCCGACACGCCGGTGCCGCACGCCAGCGTCTCGCCTTCCACGCCCCGTTCGTAGGTGCGCACGCGGATGAAGTTCGGCCCCTTCACCTGCGCGAAGTTCACGTTCGTGCCGCGCGGCTTGAAGTGCTCGTGCCAACGCAGCTCGGCGCCCAGTTGCTGCACCATCGCCCGGTCCGCGTCGGGCACGAACACGACCGCGTGCGGCACGCCGGTGTTCAGCGAACTGACCTCCAGTTCGCCCTGCGAGGTCTTCACTCCTTCCCGCAGCCGCAATGAATGCGGCGATGTGAGGTTTACCGTCACCCGGTCCCCGTCGAAGTCCGCGCGGATCACGCCGGCCACCGTCTCAAACGCCACCGAAGGCTGGCTCCAGCCCGTCGTGCGCTGGATGTATCGGGCGAAGCAGCGCGCCCCGTTGCCGCACATCTCGGCGTCGGAACCGTCGGAATTGTAGAACTGCCACGCCCAGTCGGCTTGGCCGGTCCGCGCCGGCACGAGCAGCATCACGCCGTCGGCGCCGATGCCGAACTGGCGGTGGCACAGGCGGACGACCTGTTCGCGGGTCAGGGCAATGTTTCCGGCGCGGTTGTCCAGCAGGATGAAATCGTTGCCGGCCCCGGACATCTTGGTGAATTCGAGCGTCATCTTGAAGCGGGCGGACATTAGGGAACGGCGTCGCCCCGGCAAGGGAGTTGGCGGGCCAGCGACGTCTTAAATCTGGAATGCCGGAAAGCAGGAACGGCCGAATTCCTTCCTGTTTTCCGGCTTTCCAAATTCGAATCAGGCCACTGCCGGCGGGCCGTCAAAATCCCGGCGGTGGTTCCACGAAGTCGGCGAGCACGCTGGCACGCATCTCGGCGGGAATCGGCAGGTATTTGCCCGTGGCCTCGGCGAGCAGATTGCCCTCGACGTCGCGCAATTCCCCGC
>JBEISV010000404.1:0-4456 GCA_040375265.1 Verrucomicrobiales bacterium | reverse complement strand
GTCGATGGGCGCGAACACGCGCTGAGCGCCCCCACCGCCAAAGCGAAAACCCCGCAGGCCCAGCCCGCGGGGTTTTGTCTTTCCGGCAGTTCGACGGGACCGCCTACCGGACCGGCTCGATGGCGTAGAACCAAGTGCGGTCCGCGTCCGCGTCCACCAGCCGGGTCGAATCGCCCTCCGCGGTCACCTGCCGGAAGAGTTCCCAGCTCCCCGCGGACAAGCTCTCCCGCCGCATTATCCGGTAGGTTTTCCCTGCGATGGACCGCCAAGTGATGGCCGGAACCTGGCGCACCGAGACAGCGAAGCCCGACAATCCGTCGACGGGATCAGTCCCGGCGACAAACTCCCGCAAATTGTCAGCACCATCACCATCCGGGTCCGCTTCAGCCAAGGAACGTGGATCTGCGATATACCCGTCGCCGAAATGCCGCCGACGCCATTCCTTCGTCAACCCCTCGCTCTCGGGGTAAAGGCGAACATATTCGGCCGAAACGGTTTCGGAGACTGAGTTGGTCCCCACAAATGCCCGAGCCTTTAGTTCCGCCCGGCTACGCAGAATAAGCGGTGAGGAGTAGACAGTTGAACCTGGCAAGGGCTCTGTTCCGTCCAAGGTGTAATAGACGGTCGAACCTGCCGGGCCTCCGGTAATTTCAACCCGCAGAGAATTGGTAAACGTGGTGGAAAGGGGCTGTATCGCCAATGGCCGCGGGGTGCTGCCGGATCGGACCAACTGAAGACCATTGAGATAAGGCGTGCTCTGCCCTTCCACAGCCAGCGCGGTAATTCTCAGCGGTTTTTCGGCCGTAACAGCCAATCCGCGGTAAAGCACGTAATGGGTTCCCTCAACATAGGGCTGATCTTGCCAACCTGCCGCCTGCGCGGTCGCCTTACGGCCGTGGTCCACGCCCGCGGCGGTGACTTCAAACGCCGTGGCGGCCGCATTTCCTTCACCATGGCCGTAGAGATAGAGGTCATAGGTTCCCGTCGGAACATTGGTCAATGTCACGACGATGGGACCACCATGGGAATAGGCATAGATGACGAACATCGGTGGCGTCCCGGGCACGACCCACGCTCCTGGAGCGTTGCTGACCGACATGCCAATCCCGGTGCGTGTGCCATCCGCGAGCACGAGGTTAGTCATCGAACTGTTCGGGATGAATGGTTGGCTGGAAAGGTTCCAAAAGTCGCCGGGCGCGCCTATGGCTGCGGGTCCGACCGGGGCAGGTGCGACCGCCGCATTGCCAAAATCGACATTCAACAGATCTCCCTTTGTCGCCGGTGGGGTGGTCAATGCCCGCACATACCGAATTTGAAGCCCATTGAGGAACGGGCTTCCACCGGCGACACCGGACGCAGTCAGCGTCAGCCGTTCGCCGGCGACGACTTCGACCTCGCGAAACACGACATAATGGGCTCCCTCCTGCCAAGGCTGGGTCTGATACCGGTTGGAGTTCTCAGTGGACAATTCACCGAACTGCCGATCCGCCACTTCAACGTTGAAACTGGTGGTCAGGTCGTTGCGCTCGCCATGTCCATACGCATACAGCTCATACACGCCTGTCATCAGGTTCGTCAGCGTGACCGTGATCGGACCGCCATACGAATAGGCGTAGATCGAAAACATCGGCGGCGTGCCCGGGACAACCCAGGCACCCGGAGCATTGGAAACTGACATTCCGACGCCGGACGCCGAACCGTCGGCGTAAACTAGGTCGTCAAGGTGGCTGTTTGGAATAAACGGCTGGCTGGAAAGATTCCAGCGGTCCCCATCCGCGCCGATGGCAGCCGGCCCGGTCGGTGCCGGCGCCACGGCCGCGTTGCCAAAGTCGATGTTCAGGAGCTTCGGGGTTGCCCCAAGAAGGGGAAACGAAAGCAGTGCGAGCAGGGCCAAAG
Source organism: Verrucomicrobiales bacterium (assembly GCA_040375265.1). Lineage (GTDB taxonomy): Bacteria > Verrucomicrobiota > Verrucomicrobiia > Limisphaerales > UBA9464 > CAIWAH01. Next base: position 2,560 of record JBEISV010000404.1, on the reverse strand, counting down.
TGCGTAGAACGTTCATGGCTGTTTTAGGAGGACGTGGCGCTAGCATCCGTTGGCACGAAACTCTCGCAAACACTATTTGCTGACCCGGAGCTCGAACCAGACTTCCTCAGGCGTCAGCCAAGTGGCGAAGAACCGTTCGTAGATGACCGGTTCGAGGTTGATCACCGCATTCAGCCAGCGGAGCGCCGCGAAATTCGACATGTGGAACCGCTTCGACTGCACCCGGAACCTCGCCGGCGAGTTGTAATTGGTCCGGTGGCCAAGCTTCCATTGCTCGTAGAACTTCAACTCCCGGCCGGTGACGTCCTCGTAATTGTCGAACGACCGGATGCCAAACGGGGTGCGGTGGTCCGGCTCGGAGAAGTATTTCGTGCTGAGGAAAAACGGCACTTTCACGGTAAACCGCGCGCCGGGTCTGGAAATGCGCCAAATCTCGGTGACCACCGCGTTGAAATTGGGCAAGTGCTCCAGGATGTGGCTGGCATATACCTCGTCGAAGTGCGAATCCGGGAACGGCCACGGATACTTGTTCAGGTCCGTGATGGCGTTGCCGCCGTAGTCCACGACATCGAGGTTGACCCAGCCGGGACGGATATCCAGGCCACAGCCGACATTAAGCCGGCGCGGTTCCATGGAGACTGTCGGGACGTTCATGGGCGAAAGGCTGGCGCAGGCGGCCGCCGATTCCAAGCGGGATGCCACAGCCCGAAAAGTCCGGCAACGTGCTGCCAGTCCGGGCTGGTCGCGAACGCGAGCTAGAAGCCGCTTGCGGCTAGCCAAGGCGGGCGGCCAACGTCCCGCGTCCGTGCGCATCCTCATAGTCTACAACACCGTCAACGACGCCCGCTCCGTCTCTGGCGTGCAGCGCCATTTCGCCGGCGTTACGGCCGACTGGATCCGGCGCGGCCACGCGGTCGATTTCCTCGTCGCCCGTGCGGCTTGGCCGGTCTTCCGTGAGCTGTATCCGGAATCCGAGCTGATCAGCAGCGATAACTGGTTCGACGCCACCGGCAAACTCGCTCAGACGTGGCGGAATTTTCCGGCCTACGCTTGGCGCATGGCGACCTGCCCTTTTACCCGCTTTGCCAACGGCTATGACGTCGTGTTCGCTTGCGGGCAGGCAATCTTCGAAACCTATCCGGCGATGGTCATCGCCCGACGCTTGGGTGCCGTATTCGCGGTGAAGGTCCATCACGTGCTCGCCACCCAACGTCCGGGTCACAGCTTTTTTGATCGGCTATTCTTGCTGACCGAGCGCTGGAGCACCCGCCTGCTTCACCGCCATGCCGACGTGCTGATCACCAGCACGCCACCCATCACCGCGGACTTCCTCGAACTGCAGCGGCGCCTCGGCCTGGTGCCGCGCGAACCCGTGACCATCGGCTACGGGCTCGACCTTCAGCGCCTGCCCTTTTCGCCGGATGTCCCGAAGCAGTTTGACGCCGTCCTGCTCGGCCGGGTTCACGAGCACAAGGGGGTGTTCGACGCGCCGGCCGTGTGGCAGGCGGTGCGGCAACGGCGTCCCGGGGCACGGCTGCTGGTCATCGGCGAAGGCGCCCACCGGGCGGAGTTGCAGCGCCGGTTCGCGGCCCTCGGGATGGGCCCGGAAACCGGCGCTGTCCGGTTCACCGGCGGCATTCCCGACGCCGAGAAGGACGCCCTGCTGCCGCAATGCCGCGTGGGCCTGAGCCTGTCGCGGGAGGAAGGCTGGGGGCTGGCCGTCACGGAGTATCTCGCATTCGGCCTGCCGGTCGTAGCAATGCAACTGCCGGTTTTCGACCAGGTGTTCCCGGGACAACTGGATGTCGTGCCGCAGGCCGATGCAGCAGCGGCCGCCACGCGGGTGCTCCATTGGCTGGAACATCCGGCCGAAGCGCGGGCGCAGGCCGTCCGCGGCCGGGCCTTTGTCGAACGTTACGATTACCGGACCGTCGCCGGCCAGGAACTCGCCGCCTTGGAGGACGGGGTGAAACGGCGCGCCAGCCGTCGACGCTGATCGTCAGCAAGCCCGCCCGGGGGCTCACGAAGCCAAAGTTCGTTTGAGGCCAACCAGCCAGGCCGGGCGTTCATAGGAATCCCGGGGCGCAACTCTGGTCTCCGCAGGTTACCAACCTGCGAAACGGCAGACTGCCAGTCTGCGCTACCAGATCCGCACCTACAGGCACTCCAGATAGAGCGCGCGGAAGTCGGCGGCCGTCACCGGGACCGCGTTGGTCTTGTGGCAGGGATCGTCCACGGCCTGGGCGACCAGCGCGTCGAGCAACTCCGGCTTGGCGCCGTGATCCGACAGACGGGTGTTCAGCCCGAGATCGGTCAGGAACCGGGCCACGAAGGCGATGGTTTGCGCATCAGCTTCCGCGTCGCTGACCGACTGCACCGCCAACCCGCAGGCAATGCCCACGCGGCGATACAGGCCCGGTTTCCGGGCGGCGCAGAACTTCATGCCCGCCACGAGGCAGAGGGCATTCGCCAGCCCGTGATGCATGCCACACAACGTCGACAGCGGATGCGCGAGCGAATGGACCACCCCGAGGTCCTTCTGGAACGCGATCGCGCCCAT
>JBEISV010000378.1:0-4830 GCA_040375265.1 Verrucomicrobiales bacterium | reverse complement strand
TGGTGCCACAGCCCACTTCGGCTCCCGCCTGCACGGCAGCGGAGAAAGAACCGGCTGGGAGTTTGCTGCCGCCGAACCCGGGAGCCGACATCGTGGTGTCGGCGATTGCCTCGAGGGTGCCACCATTGACCCGGTATAAACCAACCGGCTGCGCAAAGCCATTGACGGGTTGGTAACCGACTACCATTAGGGGTCCGTCGGAAGTAGTATTGATGAGAGAGAAACCCTCGGCCTCACCCAACCCGTTGGGCAGCGTGACACCGGCGCTGAGAAGTCGCGTCACGATGCCATCTTCCCAAGCAAACACGCCATCGCGCGGCCGGTCCGAGGGTCCGCCGGCGAACAGCAACCGGCTGCCGGCGACCCGCATCGCAGCCTCGCGGAATGTCTCTGCACCGAATGGGACCGCTGTCCCGGGAACAGGTGTCGTCGGATCCACTACGGCGGTGAATCGGCCACCGTTGAAAACAGGGTTCGGCGGGGCGGGATTCACAGTAACCACCGCCTCTGCACTGGTGGCCAGGCCCCACGCGTTACTTACAGTCACCCGATAGCTGCCTGAATCCGTGGTCGCAGCGTTTGAACGGACGAAATAACCGAGGGAGGACGATTCGCTTGGAACTGGGCTACTGTCCTTGGTCCAATAATACTCCAGCGGACGCCCCCCTTCTGCGCCGACCCACAAATTGAGCGGATCACCCGCCTCCACGATTGTGGTCACAGGGTCTGACGTGATCCGTGGTGGCGCCTCCACGTTCAGGTAAAACACCGGCGAGAGCGTCGCGCCGAACGTATTGGTTACCATGACCGAATAGTATCCAGCATCTGACGCAGCGACCGACTCGATGACGAGGGTGTCAGTGCTGGAACGGACAACCACCCCACCCGGTTTCTCCCAGCGCCACTCGAACGAAAGTGGGGCGTCGCCGAGCGCCTGAGTGCGCAGTTCTACACGCGTTCCGAGTGCCACCGAGAGGTCGGTGGGGGCCGACTGAATGAACGGCAACGCCGGCTTGGCCAGATTCGCTACCAACCGGTGGTTGCCGGCCACATCGGCAGCCCGCAGCACTAGGGTGTCGCCTGTGACATCTTCCAAGACGATGGCGGCTGGGTTCAGGCCGCCCAATCCGGTGACGCCGGGCCGGATGACGGTCTGGAGCATATCTCCCTCGAGGAGATAGATACCGGGGCCACGGACGGTGCGGGCGGAAAAAAACACCTTTCCCGCCTCCACCCCGAGGCCCGCCTGCCCCAGGCTCTGTAGCGGATCGCCCTCGGCCGTCTGAGCCCCTTCTCTCGCGAGCACGGTGAGCAACCCGTTGTCCGACTTTAGCAACCGCGCCACGTTCGCTTCGTCGTAGGCGATGAAATAAACGGCACCTTGATCGACGAACGGCGGACTGGTGAATCTGGCCATGGTTCCGCCATCCGGAAAAGCATCACCGGTCCGGGCCACGGGTCTGACCGGACCTCCGTCGGCTTGCGCGAAGATGCCCTGCTGGGCGTCGGAACCGGACTTGGCGGCCCAGAACGCGAGCAGCAACCCGTCGAACCCCACCTGGCTACTGAACGACGTCGGGATGCCCAGGTCCGGCAGTTCGGTGGCGGTGTCCGCGACTTTTTCGAGGGATCCGGACTTCACCCGGTAGACGCCCCGGAAGTCGTCAACTCCACCGGTCTGCCGGTGTGCCGCGATGACAGCGAGGGAGCCGGCCACCCAGTTGGGTTCTCCGAGCACGTTGGCCGGCTTTCCGCCAGAGTTGGGCAGCTCGCTGCCGCTCGCCAGCAGCAGGGACATCGCGGTTTCGTCGGTAAGCAGCAATGCGTCCGCCCGCGCGGTGCCGGCAGCGATGACCAAATCGTTCCCCGCCCCCCCGGGCGAAACCGTCGTGGAAGAACTGAAGGACTCCAGCTGGGCTGGCGGTCCCGGGCTTTGCCACCTCGGCCAACGGCCCTCCCCGCCCCTCGAAGATGCCGATTGGGTTGAAACCCGACTTGGCGGCCAACATCACCGTCCCGCCGACCAATTGGGCCCGGCCAAAACCCGAGATAAAACCGGCGGCCGGATCGTTCGCCCCGCTGCGGGCAACCAGCACGAACGGCCGGCCCGCGTAACCCGGTGGCGTCTGGGCGCGCGCGGGGTCTACCGCCGCGAAGGTCGTGGCAATCAGGACTACATTCGAGATTGGCTGTGTGACTCTGAACATGGGACGGCTTGGTTAAAGGTTGATACTTCAACGCACAATAATAAGGGTAGGATAAACCGCCAAAATTGGCATTAAATGTTTTCGTGATTTATTAGAGTTCAAATCGTAACTGGTGTTAGTTATTATTAATAACTGCGATTCCTAGCAGGCCGTCAAAAATCGGCTGCTTTGAGGTATCGATGTGGAAGCTGTGGCCTAGCGCGGAGCCCGCGAGGATGGAGGTTGGCAGATCCGCCTGACTCGAAGGGCCCGAGAATGTCCGAAAACAAGGGCGACAGAGGGCGCAAGGGCAGGTCGGAAAAGGCCGCCCGGCTGCGGGGGCAGCCAGAAGGTTTTCCGAAGGACCGGGCCGAGGCTGATGGCGGCGCATCTGGGGTCGTGCGCCTTGATTACTTGGAGCGGTCCGCGCAGCCAGCTCCGGCGCCCGCCGCCGGTCTCGTAGGAGTGGGCAAAGCTCCGTTCGCACTGCTCGATCCACCAGCGGCTGAGCCGTTTGCCCTTCTCCCTGCGGACTCGCCGTCGGTTAGCCCAGAAGGCGTGTCCATATTTCTCAGGCTTGTCGGTCCGGCGGCGGGTCTTCTGTTTGCGCACGGTGATTTAGGCCCGGACCAGCCACGCGGCTCATTGCGCCGGGATCCGGTGGTCGTGGTAGCCCTTTTCGGCCACGAGTTCCTCCACTGCCATGTCGCTGCCCAGCTGCGGAAGGTTGGCCTGCGCCGGGATCATGGCCGCGGCGGCGGTGGGGCCGCCACCCCGGTCAGCGGTGGTAACGGTGGCCACCACGATGGCTTCGCTCTCCAAACCCACGGCGCGTTCCGCCTTACAGGCCTGGTGTGTGGTGCCGTCCAGCCTCCGCGCAATCCGCGCGCAGAGGACCTAGAACGACCTCTACCTTTCCACGCGCCTTGACTCCACGGTGTTGTTGCCGAGTCGAGACTGCTGCCTCAGCGGAATGCTACCCAAAATTGGAGACCGTGAATGGAAACTGTCAGCAATTCGGCGCGGACGGAAATCTTGGCGGCGGTGCGCGTTCGATATGGACAGGCGTCCAGGCTGGAAAAGGGGAGGATCTTCGGCGAGTTCGGCGCGGTGGCCTGCTATCAGCGCAAGAGCGCGATTCGCTTATTGAACCCGCGAACGGTCGAGAGGGGTAAGACCGTGGTTGAACGGGCCCCGTCTACGGCGCGGCTGATTTCGACCCCAAAAAACGGGGTGGCTTCGATGCGGACCGGCTTCACCGACCATCGTCTGACGTGCCGCGGATAACTCACGGGCCGACGCCATCCGATGAGAAAACCGTAAGTCCCCTTACTGGTCAGCCGAACCGCGCTGCAAGGCCCGCAGGGGGGCTTTGATTTGCGAATGAACAGTTGAAAGTTCCTGCCGTTTCCTTTGATTGCTCAAAACTTGGGCGGGCGAGGAAGCCTCTGTGCAAGCAGCCGCCTCGCTGCTTGAGCCCCGAGCCGATTCGGGCCACGCCAGGACCTACGGTGTATGCCGTGGGTCTGGTGGCTGGCCGCCCGGGACTTGTCGGACCCGTTCCTGCAGTTCGGCGTCGACCTGCGGTCACCGGCTCGCCAGCCGCCTCCGCCGCGAGCGTTACGGACTCTTCGGCCGGCTGCCCAAGGAATACGGCGTCGGCGAACCGCTGCTGCAACTCAGTTCCCGAAGATGAATTCCACGTCCGGCCACCAGCTCAACCGGCGGTGGTCGTTCGTCAGGTGTTTCCAGCCGCGTTCCGCCGCTTGAGCCCGGATGAAGAAGTCGGGCAGCGGGGTGATCTGCTTGCGGGGCGTGCGGGCGAACACCTGCCCGGCGTGCCAGGCATCCGCCTCCGTCACTTCCACTCGGAGCATGGGTGCCAAGGGACCGGCCAGCGTTTCGGGCGTTCGGCCACCCGCCGCCAATTCGGCCAGCGTCACAACGCTGATTGCCAAGTCGTCTTCTACCAGTGCTTCGCGGACGGCCGCGGCGGAACTGAGGTGATCCGGGTGGCTCTCATCCAGCCAAGCAACGACGGTGGAGGTGTCGATCAGGATCATTCGCCCCGGGTCAGCTTGAGCAGTTCCGTGCCGGAAATCGGGCCGTCCCAGGTGCCGGCGTGCTTTTTCACAAACGCCTCGGCTTCCTCGCGGGTCATACGGTGCTTCACCGGGCGCAGCGTCACCGAGCCGTCGGGGTGCTTCTCCACCTGCACGTCGGGCCTCCGGGGCAGGAAGCGGCCGAGCGCATAGCGGCCTTTCTCGTCACATTTGAGCGTCGCAGTCATGCCGGAAGCAGAGGGTGGGAGCGTCCCACCGTCAAGGGGCTGATTGGCTTTGGGGATCGGAACGGACGGGCGGCGGTTCAGTGCAGGCGTTCATCCGTTGCTCCGTTCATCGACCAGCAGGTCGGTCGCCATGACCGCCAGCACCTGGCTGCGGTAGATGGACTTCAGCCGCGCCATGAAATCGGGCTGATTGACCGTGACCATCCTTTGTTGGGGGGGCGTTTCTGAAGCCCGGCCTGATCGTCGGCTTCAACCGACTGCGCAACGGTGGTCAGGGCATTCGCCTCCCGCCCGTCCGTGACGCCACGGGTTTAAGGTTAAGGAGTCATCGGGCACCTCCCACGCTGGAATCGA
>JBEISV010000488.1:0-3604 GCA_040375265.1 Verrucomicrobiales bacterium | reverse complement strand
GCGGATTCACGGTATCTTTCAGGGGTAGCACACCGGTCATATCCAGGATGAAACTACGGAAACAGCGCCCGTCAAAATAGCCCTCCGCGGTGGCTGGCGTGCCGAGCGGGATCTGGGTCGGGTCGATCTCGAGGCCGAAGGCGTTGCGCATCGGGTGGGCGGGAATCCGGGAGTCCTCCAGCCGCATCACCGGGGTGCCATTGATGGACACCCCGCCATTGGCCAGCACGCCGGTGACCGTGCCGATGAGCACGTTCTCCGCGGGCTCGACGAAGAAGTCCCGCGCCACGACGAGCAGTGGCGATTCCTCGCGGCCCATGGCGATCACCGAACCGCCCAGGAACCCCGCCTGGGTGCGCCCGGCAAATCGGTTGGTGTCGCAGAGTTGCTCGAGCGTGAGATTGGCGGTCGGCGTGTAGATGCGGGTCGCGGAGGTCACCCGCACGCGGGTGGCCATCACCCGGGCAATGACCGATCCGTCGGCCTGTTTCTCCAGCCCATTCAGCGCCCCCTCAAGGATACTCGTGTCCACGGGCACCTGGCCCAGCAGCAGCACGCCGGCCAGCCAGCCCAGCCACGCCGCGCCCTTGATCACTTGGTTCAGTTTCATGGTTCGTTTCGTTTTAGTTCTCCGCCGCCTTTAACACGTTGGGTGCCACGTCCGTGACCGGCCGCAAAAAACCCAAATGATTATATCTTAAACGCCTTGTTATAAACTGTTTGCGAACAAATCCTAAATCCGGAATGCACCCGGGCTCCAGGCGCGGAAGCCCGCGCATTGGCCGCCCAGGCCAGAAATTGTTTCAGGCCACTTCAGCCCCTTAACGCACGTCCGGCAGGGAGATTTGTTCGACGGCCTGCGGGAGCGTGGTGCCGTTGGCGGGCAGCACGAGCTTCAGCTTGGCCGGGGCGGTGCCCAACACCGGGTCCGCCGTGGGCCCGGTCTCGATCCGCACGGTGAAGGCCCCGATTTGCGGTTGCAGCGGATCGCGGGTGGCGATGGTGCGCACCAGGAAGGTGCTCACGTCGCCGTCGACCCGGTAGATGTCCACGGGCTGGGCCGGGATCTGCGCGCGGAGATGGAACATCGTCACGCCGCCCACCAGGTCCACCCGGTCGCCCTTGCGGTCGTTCGGAGTGATTTCAGTCGCGCGGGCCCGGGACACCCCAATCTGTGGGTTCACCTCGTCCTTCAGCGGCACGGGTCCGGTCACATCCAGGATGAAGCTGCGGAACACTCGCCCATCATAAAATCCCTCGGCCGAAACCGGCGTATCCAGCGGCACCCGGGCCGGATCCACTTCCAGGCCGAACTCATTGCGCATCGGGTGGGCCGGAATCCGCGCATCCACCAGGGTGATCACCGGCGTGCCGTTCACGTGCAGACACCGGCCCGCGCTGAAATTCACGGTGCCGATCAGCACGTTTTCGGCGGGTTCGACAAAAAAGTCCGTCGCCTCCACCAAGGTCCGCGTCACCGTCGCCCCTCCCACGATGGCGGTGCCGCCGATGAAGCCCGGCTGGGTCCGGCCGGGAAACCGGGTGGGGTCACACAACTGGGCAAGGGTGAGGGTGGCGGTGGGCGTGTGAATGTGGGTGGCGGACGTGACCCGCACCTGGGTGCCCATCACCCGGGCCAGCACCGAACCGTCCGCCTGCGGCGTCAGGCTCATCACGGCTCCCTCCAGCATGCTATTCTGGGCCACCTGCCCCCAGCTGTTGAAGCCCATGAGCGCGGCGGTGGCCACCAAGGTTCCGAGGAACGATTTGAGTTTCATAAGTCGATTACCTGAAAGTTGATGATTGATGTTATTGCAGTCAGGCGGAGGACCCCGGATTGCCGGCCGGCTTGCCGCCGGGACTCCGGCGCCGCCCGCACCGGATTCTACCCCCCTGAACAGGATGCGTTCCAACGTGCGGGACGCCGGTTAAAACCACCCCATCGGCAGCTGGAACTCATTGATTGGCAGGCAGTAATCGCCCCCATTAAGTCCGGACGTGAACCGCGGGCAGGGCCGGGGGACAGGCCGGGATGCGCGCAAGGATTACAGGACCGCCTGAAGGAATTTCAGGGATGGCCGTATCTACGCGGGTGGGGCGGCCGCCCACGGCCAGATGCGGCGCAGAGCGGGCGCCAAGGCGGGGACTGATCGCGAGGGGTGGGGCGGTTGGGGCGAGGGCGCGGAGTCGAATCGACCGCGGCTGCCCCGCCGGGTGGGAGCGAGCGCCCCATTGCCCCGCCCTCAGGCGAGGTTGGAGCAGTGCGCCGGCGAGCGGCCGCTGCCGAGCCGCCCTCTCCGGCCGGGGCATCACCGCACTCTCGGTTTGCGGACCCGGCGGCACGGCGGTGCCCCAGGTTTCAGTGACTTCCCGGCCACCAACCCGCCGCCCATGGGCGAAGCCGGCGCGGTCCCTGGGCAGGTAGCGGGAAAATCACCCGGATACGGGCCGGGGCCAAACCAGACCGATCCGAGCGGGTGCGCCCACCGGCTCCCTGCCCGGCCGGCGTGCGAACGACCGGGTCAAGCCGGCCCGCGCTTACAGGGTGCGGAGCTGGACCGTGGCGGTGTAGGCACTGTTCAGGCCGCCGTTGCCCAACGCCCGGACCCGGAAGTAATAGCGGGTGCGACGGGCCAGGCCGGTGACGTTCAGCCCGGTCGCGTTCACCGGGGCGGTGCCAACCTGGGTCCACGTCCGGTTATTGGTGGAAATTTCCACCCCGAACCCGGTTTCGTTGCTCGACCGGTCCGTCCAGGTCAGCCGCACGGTGGTCGGCGCCGCCGCCGTGACCGTGGCCGCCAAACTGGCCGGGGCCGTGGGAGCCGTCGCCGGCACGGTGGCCGCCACGATGGCCGAGGAGGCGCTGGTCCCGTTGCCGTTCACCGCGAGGACGCGGTAATGGTAGGTCACCCCGGGCGTCACCGCCGCATCCGTGTAAGCCGGGGACGAAGCCTGGGCGATTTCCAGGAAGGGTCCGGCGGCCGCCGTGGCCCGCTGGACGGAATAGGCGGTCGCGGCCACGGCCTCCACCCAGGAAAGGGCGATCCGCGGCGCGGCCACGGCGGCCCGGACCCCGATCGGGACCGTGGGCAGGGAAGCCGGGCCAAACGACGCCACCAGCGCCGGCAAGTTCAGGCGTCCGCCCGTCCGGGTGGTGGTGGCGACCGAAGCGGTCGGCACCGCCGTGGCCAGCAGGCGTTTCCGCAGTTCCACCGCGGTGAGCCCCGGTTCACCCGCCGCGAGCAGCGCGATGGCCCCGGTGACATGCGGCGTGGCCATGGAGGTGCCGCTGAGGCCGGCGTAGGTGGAGTCGGGATAGGTGGAGGTGATGCCTTCGCCCGGCGCCGCCAGGTGGACCCGGTTTGCGCCGTAATTGGCCCAGGTGGATTTCGCCCCGCCGGAATTGATGGACGTCACCGCCACCACGCTGTTGTAGGTGGCGGGAGCCACCGCCGGGGTCACGCCGGTGGGTGCCACGGTGGTGTCGTAATTCGCCGGATAGGCGGCGGACGCGTCGTTGTTGATCGCCCGGCCCAGCGCGTCGCCGTTGCCGGCGGCGGCCACGAACAGGATGCCCTGGTTGGCGGCCCGGATGATCGCGGCG
>JBEISV010000336.1:0-5309 GCA_040375265.1 Verrucomicrobiales bacterium | reverse complement strand
GGGCGGTATCGCCTCCGGCCCGGTCGGTTCGGGGCCGGATGACCAGGAGGCGGCGCGATGGCGGCCGGGGCATTGCCGCCCGGCCGCTTTTTTGGTCTTGGCGGGTCCCGCCATACGGCGCGCCCAAACGCCGGCGGCGCCACCCTTGCGCGGGCCGAAGCCGGCCCGGCCGGTGATTCTCCTCCACCGCCCCGTGGTCCGGGGGCGGGCCGTCACGGTTCGGGCGATGCTCGAACCGAGACCGGGGCGAAGCTCGCTTCGGTCGCCCTCGGCACCAGGCGGGCCCACCGCTTCGCCGCCGCAACCCCAGCCCACCGCGAAGCCGGGCGATTTCTTGCCCTATGCCGGTTGCTGAACCCGGATCAACGCCGGGGTTCGCCGACCGCGGCCCAAGTTTTGCCACTTCCGACCGCTTCCGGGCGAACGCCCCGTCGGTTAAACCGGCAAGCCGCGCCCGGGTGGGTGTGCCGCGGTGGTCGAGGCTGCAAATTGTTCGGGCCGCCGCGCAAAGTTACGGAAATCCTTTCAGGCTCCGGCCCGTCGCCGGCGCGCTTCCGGTTGGATGTAAAATTCGTAAGTATTTGAAAATGAATGGTTTATGAATAATTGAAATTCCGGGCGAACGGCTGGCACGGGGAGCGCAAAGGGGTTGATGAAACTTATCTTGGAAATGCAAAACAACTCCCCCAAAGACATCGTGCCTCACCCCTCCGGCGTCCTGACCGGGAACATCTCGCGTCGTGATGTGTTGAAGGGTGGCCTCGCCTCCATTGTCGCCGCCGGCATCTTCCCGCGGCTGAACCTGTCCGCCAAGGGCATCATCCTGGGTGGCGACAGCTCCGACGCCGGCAAGCTGCCCCCGGCGCCTTTCTTCGTTCCGTTCACCACCGAGTTGCCGCGGCCTGGCCGCCTGGCCCCGCGCACCCTGATGCCGGCCCCGGGTTCCGTGGATGCCAGCTGCGGTTCCGAAGCCGTGCTGCACGGCATTGCCCCCGAATTTTACAAGACGCATCCGACCCACCGCCGGGACTGGGATCGTTTCCGCCCCGCCCACTACCTGCTGGAGATCCTGCCGACGGTGCACCAGTTCATCGCGGGCATTGATACGCCCTGCATCGGCTACAACGGCATCGTGCCCGGCCCGACGATCCGCGCCCATTGCGGCCAGCCGATGGTGGTGCGCATGGCCAACCGCATCGACCTCGAATCGTCGTTGCACCTGCACGGCAGCCATTCCCCGTCGCACTCCGATGGCCATCCGAACTTCTACTGCCTGCCGAACGAATGCCGGGACTACTATTACCCGAACGCCCTGCCGCTGGTGCCGGGCAGCACCACGCCGGACGTCTCCGAAGGGCCGTCCACGATGTGGTATCATGACCACGGCAACGACGTGACCGCCCACAACGTGGCGCATGGGCTCGCGGGTTTCTGCATCTTCACGGACGACCTGGAGAAGGGGTTGGTCAACGCCAAGGTGCTGCCCGCGGTGGACGAGGGCACGGCGCAGGGCCGGTATGACATCCCGTTGGTCCTGCAGGATCAGGCGATCAATCCGGACGGCACGCTCTACTGGGATCCGCTGAACCATGACGGCCGCATCGGCAACGTCTTCTGCGTGAACGGGGTGGCCCAGCCCAAGTTGACCGTGGAACGGCGCAAATACCGCTTCCGCCTGCTCAATGGCTCGATTGCCCGCGTGGTGCACGTGCGGTTCAGCCACCGGGTGCCCACCCTGCAGATCGGCAATGACAGCTGGTTGCTGCCGGAAGCGGTCGCGGTCAGCGGCGTGCGCCTCACCCCGGCCAAGCGGGCCGACTGGATCGTGGACTTCAGCAGCTTCCCGGAAGGCACCGAGATCTACCTGGAAAACATCATGGAGCAGACCGACGGCCGCGGGCCCAAGGGGCTCAATGTGGCCGCCCGCATCCCCTACATGAAGATCGTGGTGACCGGCAAGACGCCGCAGCCCGACTCGCTGGCCATCAAGGCGGGCACGCCGCTGCGGCCGCACGTGCCGCTCCATCCGGACGAGGTCACGGTGGTCCGCCAGTTCGACTTCGAGCGCAAGAACGGCGCGTGGGTCGTCAACGGCGAGTTCTGGAATCCGGCCCGGTGCGACGCGGACATCAAGCGCGGTGCGGTGGAGAAGTGGGTCCTGAAGAACGGGTCCGGCGGTTGGTGGCACCCGATCCACATCCACCTGGAATCCCACCAGATCCAGACGGTCAACGGGGCGCCGGCGCCCGCCATCTGGGCCGCGAAGTCGGACACGACGGAACTGGCGGGCAACACCACGGTGGAAATGCTCATGCAGTTCCGCACGTTCACCGGGCCCTTCGTGTTCCACTGCCACAACACCAACCACGAGGACATGCGCATGATGAAGCAGATGGAAGTGTGCCACCACGACCCGGTCACCGGGATCGAAGATCCGCCCCTGCTCAATGGCCAATTCTGGTCGGTTCCGCCCGATGTCTGCGGCATCCCGCAGCATATCATCGACACCGAACCCCAGCTCTTCACCTGAAACTTTGATCCGGTCCCTCGGTTGCGGCGGAACGGGATGGCCCGCCCGCTGTCCCCCATCGCCGCACCGAGGGCCCCGGACTGGTTCAAACCGGAACTTTCGAATTCGTCCATCCATGACCAACTCCGCTCCCCAGTATTCCCTGCGCTCCCTCCTGAAACGGATCGGCCAGCAACGGCCGGAGGCGCCGACCGCGCCGACCGCGCCGACCGCGCCGCGCCCCGCCGCCGCTGCCGGCACTGCGGAACCCTGCGCCAGCCCGATGGTGGTGAAGCAGTTGGCGGCTTCCCGGATTAGCAGCCGATTCCCGGACGCCGTGCTGAAGAACCACCGCGGGGAGACCCGCCGTTTCCGCTCGGAACTGGTTGCGGGGCAGAAGCTCCTCATCGGCTTCATCTACACGCGCTGCGAGGGTGTCTGCCCGCGCACCATGGAGAACATGAAGCAGATCTACGCCCAGCTGGAGGCCGAGATGGGGCAGGGCACGCGCCTGTTGTGCCTGACGGTCGATACCCGGCGAGATACGGTGGCCGACCTGAAAGCCTATGCGGAAACGCACGGGGTGGCTGACCGGCCGGGCTGGGAGTTCCTCGTGGGCAGCGAGGAGGATACGCAGGCGCTCCGGCGGGCGCTGGGGGCCTTTGAGCGGGATCCGGAGCTGGACCGGGACTTCCGGCAGCATTCCGGCCTGTTCATCATGGGCAATGATCGGACCAACCGCTGGATGGGCCTCGCCGCCGGCAACCCGCCCGAGATCGTGCTGCGGACCTTCAGCCGGGTGACCCGCGAGGGCCCGTTGGTGAAGGCCCGGAACCGGGCGTGACCGGAAAATCCTGACCCACGCCTTCAGGGCGACACGGCCCGGCGGTATTACCGCCGGGCTTTTTGCTGCGCCGGACCTGCCCCCGGGCCGGCGCCGGCTTCCCCCCGGGGGAACCTGTTGTTGCTGCAGAACTTTCTGTCCGGGGCCGGAAAACATTTCGCGCCCGGAGCCTGCCGGCGCAGGAGCGCCCGGCCACCGGGGTCAAAAAATGGCCTAAAATCGCCGTTTTGGCGCAGTAACCGCCACGCCATCCGACTGGCACGCCGCCAGCGGAACGGGGGGGACAACCTTGTCCTGCACGATGAAAGCAAAGATCTCCCCAAGCGTGATGGCCGGCATCGGCCGGTGTGAGTGGCTGAACGGCCTGCTGCTGGCCGCCGGCCTGTGGCTGCAACCGCTGGCCGCCCAGGAAACGGGCCGCCCGCCGGCCGGGGCCTGGCCCCTGAAGCTGCCCCCGTCGCTGAAGCAGGTGCCCCTGCCAGTGCACGGCGATTTGCTGGCGCTGGTCCGTGACCGTCAGGCCGCGGTCCAGCTGGGCAAGGCGCTGTTCTGGGACATGCAGGTCGGCAGCGACGAGCGCACCGCCTGCGCCACCTGTCATCATCAGGCGGGGGCGGACAGCCGTTGGCGGGGCAGCTGGCGCCAAGGGGACCGGGCCGTGGTGCCCGCGGACGCGGACCGCCTGCCCGCGCTGCCACTGGCGGCCGAGGCCGGCGACATCCTGGGTTCGCCCGGAGTGCACGCGCGCCCGCACGGTTCAGGCCGGACCAAGGCGGCGGTGCCGGAGCGACAGGTGACCGGCCGGAACAGTCCCTCGGTCATCAACTCCATCTTCAACCACCGCAATTTCTGGGATGGCCGCGCCAATGCCATCTTCAATGGGCGCTCGCCGTTCGGCCGGCGCGATGACGAGGCGCAAGTCTACTGGTCCACCAACGGCAGCGGCGTGGCGCTCATCAGCCTCGCGCTGACCAACGCGAGCCTGGCATCCCAGGCGGTGGGCCCGGTCCTGAACTCGGTGGAAATGTCCTTTGCCGGCCGCAGTTGGCCGGAGCTGGGCCGCCGGCTGCTGGAGCGCCGGCCGCTGGAACTCCAGCGGGTGGCCGCGGACGACAGCGTGCTGGCCCCGCTGGCGTCGACGCCCGCGCGCAACGGGCGGCACACCGGACTGACCTTAACCTACCGCGAGCTGCTCCAACGGGCGTTCGTGCCGGGCCTGTGGCAGCTGCCGGCGCCCATCAAGGTGTCGGCCGGCGATCTCGCCCAAGGTGCCAACCCGGCCCCGCCGGCGGGGAACTGGCAGCAGGATGAGCTGAATTTCTCCGTGTTCTTCGGGGTGTCCGTGCTGCTGTATGAGGCGACCCTCGTCTCCGATGACACACCCTACGACCGGTTCCTCGAAGGCGATGATTCGGCGCTGACGCCGGAACAACGTCGCGGGCTGGAACTTTTCTTCGGTCCGGCGAACTGCGCCGGCTGCCATCGCGGTCCCGAGCTGACGGCCGCGGGCCTGACCACCGTGCTCCGCGAGTGGCCCGCGCGCCAGGCCGGCCGGACCGTGTGGAGCCAGTTCCCGGTCGTGGATGTGGTTCCGGTCGCACAAGATCCCGTCACGGGGTTGCCCGAGGCCTTGGACGCGGGGGTAGAACCCCTGGGGGCACCCGAGGTGGCGGCCCCTGAATTGGCGGAGACCCGGCCAGAACGGCCCGAACAGGCGTTGGAACGCATGCTGAACCGGGCCGGGCAAATCGTCTTCTACGATGCCGGCTACTACAATATCGGCGTGAGCCCGTCCCGAAATGATTCCGGCGTGGCCGGAACCGATCCGTGGGGCGCAACCCTGTCCTTCTCGGCCCAGTTCCAACGCTGGCTGACGGGCGTCCCCAACGTGGATCCCTTCGAGGTGAGGCCGTTGGAATTCACGTTCCCGCTCCCGCTGAACTACGCCCGGAAGCC
>JBEISV010000271.1:0-6417 GCA_040375265.1 Verrucomicrobiales bacterium | reverse complement strand
GCCGCTGGCTTTGGGCGTGCCCGCGACCGATTGCCACCGCAGCTGCCGCTTCGCCTCCGTAAGCAGGAACCGCACGTCGTTGAACGGCTCGTGGCTGATGTCCTGCCACCTGACCAGCCCGGCGCCGTCCACGAGGAACACTCCGTGCAGGGGCGCCTGCTCAAACCCGTCGTAGGCGCGATAAGCGCGGAACGTCTCCCGGGAACTGTCGGCCACTAGCGGGAACGGAAAACCGCCGCTCACCTTCGCCTTCTCGACCGTTTTGCCGAGCGTCGCCTGAGAGTCGGCACTTACCGCCAGCAGGCTGATGCCCGCCGCCTGAAAATCCGTTGCCGCCGGCGCGAAGACGGCGAGCTGTTCGAGACAGTGAATGCAGCCGTGCCCGAGATAGAAGACGATGATCACCGGCTTGCCCCGGTAGTCGCGCAGCGAAATCTGCTTTCCGTCCGCCGTGGGCAGCGAGAAGTCCGGCGCCGGCGTCGGCTGCCAGAGCAATGGTCCCAATGACGCCAGCTCGGGCCGAGTGCCGGAATCCGCTCGTGCCTCCGGCTTCTGCCGCCAGTCGGTGGGCAGGCCCAGCTCCGCCACGACCGGCCTGAGCCGCTGCACCACCGGCAAGTCGAGGTCGAGGAACGCCGAGCGCTCCCGCAGCTTCGCGAAGGCGGCCTTGGCCTCGTTGGTCTTGCCCAGGCGCCACAGGATGTCGGTCTGGTTGGCCAGCAATTGGACCTGATTGGTGCCGCCCTCGACGGCTTCCCGGGCGAGCTTCTCGGCGCGGTTGGTGTCGCCGGCCTGCAGCCACAGCAGCGCAAGCCGCTCCTTGGACACGGTCTTGAGTGATTCCAGCCGATTGGTCAGTTCGGTCGTGGCGTGGTTGGCCACTTCATCGAGCACCTTAACCTCGGTCAGGAAGTCATCCAGGCGCTGCAACGGATCGCGGAAGGACCGCAGCGCTTCCTCCATCGTCTTGGCGGCTTCATCCGCGCCCTTCTTCTCCTCCTTGGCCTTGGCCTCGGCGAAATCAATCTTGGCGGCGCGCTCGACCCGCAACTGCTTGGCCGCGTGTTCCAGGATGGCAACCTGGGCACGGCCCTCGCTGACCTTGCCGAGGGAAAAGTTCGCGACCGCCAGCAGCCGGGCGCGCCGGGCCTGCTCGTCGCCCAGGTCGGTCGGCGGCAGATACGGCGTGTCGGCGAGCTTGAGGGCTTCGTCCCAGAGTTCGTATCGCAGCAACGTCTCGACCAGGCGCTGCCGGCCGTCGGCCGCGGTGCCGCCGGAATGCTCGTAAGGCACGCCGTTGGTCTGGAGATCCAGCGTGTTAAATTTCGGATGGCGCGGCATTTCGATCATGTTCCGCGTGAGGGCGAGCGCGTCCCGGACCCGGCCGACGTAGTTCAGGGTCTGCACCAGCCATTCGCTGTTGTGCGAGTAGTTGTGGATCTGGTCGGGCATCACGCGGTCGCGCATGAGCTGGGCGTTGTCCACGCGCACGCTGGCCTCCTGCTGCCAGGCCATGTCCTCGTAGCGCTTCAGCTTGTTGAACGTATGCCCGGGCATGTGCCACAGGTGCGCGATGCCGGGGCCGCTCTGGCCGCACAGCGCCGCCGAGGGCAGCGCCCGGGCGGCCACGGGATCCGGCTCGCCGTCCCAGAGGTGCACGCGGTAGTGATGCGCTGGGTGCATCGGCTGCGCGGCGAAGATCTCCTTCAGCAGCGACTCCACCGCCTGCGCGCTGGGGATGGGATGGCCACGGTAGGCGTTGTCCCAGATGTGAAAGGCGAGGAAGGCCTTCGCCTCGATATCGTCAGGAAACTCGAAGACGAGGTTTTCCAGCGCCC
Source organism: Verrucomicrobiales bacterium (assembly GCA_040375265.1). Classification (GTDB taxonomy): domain Bacteria; phylum Verrucomicrobiota; class Verrucomicrobiia; order Limisphaerales; family UBA9464; genus CAIWAH01. The sequence continues at coordinate 4,579 of JBEISV010000271.1, read as the reverse complement.
GCACGTAGTCGCGCCGGCGGTCCTTCTCGTCGCGCTTGGGGTCCTTGAAGAATTCGGCCAGCGCCTCGATGCGGAGCTGTTCGCGCCGGCTGACCGGGTCCTTGAGCTTGACTGCTTGGGCGATGAATTCGGGCGCGCGGTTGGTCGTGGGGAAGTTCGCCATCGCCATGCCCCAATACGCCATCGCGCAGTTAGGGTCATGCACGGCGGCCTGTCGGAACGACCGTTCCGACTCGAGGAACCAGAAGCCGTGCCACTGGGCCACGCCTTGGGTGAAAAACTTCTGCGCCAGCTCGTTGGTCGTCGTGACCGGAAACTCGATCTTCGGCATCCCGGCCATCAGGTAGGCGGGCTGGCGCGGCCCCTCGTTGAAGGCTTGCCCATGCGCGGAATGCCCTGGCACAAGGGCGGCAGGCAGCTGGTTGTCGGGTGCGGCCGGCGCGTTGGTCTGCGCCCCGACGCGCAGCAGGCAAAGTCCGGCGAACAGCCACCGCCACCTGAGAATCCGGGCGAACATCATGCGGGCACGGTAGGCGAACCCGCGCCCCGACCAAGCAGTTTCCGGGCGGACCCGATGACTGAGACGCCGTTGACCGCGCCTCAAACCAACAGCTTCTGCACGACCTCCCCGTGCACGTCCGTGAGCCGGTAATCGCGGCCCTGGAAGCGGAAGGTGAGCTTCTCATGATCGAAGCCGAGCAGGTGCATGATCGTGGCGTGCAGATCATGCACATGGACCTTGTCCTTCACGACGTTGAAGCCGAAATCGTCCGTTTCGCCGACCGTGATGCCCGGCTTGGTGCCGCCGCCCGCCAGCCACATCGTGAACGCCTGCGGGTGATGGTCACGGCCAAGGGAGCGGCCGAGCTCCGCACTGGCTTCGACCTGCGGCGTGCGGCCGAACTCACCGCCCCAGACTACCAGCGTGTCGTCGAGCAGCCCGCGCGTCTTGAGGTCCTGGATGAGTGCCGCGCAGGCCTTGTCGGTGAGCCCCGCCTGGCCCTTCACGCCGCCCTTCACGTCGCTGTGGTGATCCCACGCCTCGTGGAAGAGCTGCACGAACCGCACGCCGCGTTCTACGAGCCGGCGGGCCAGCAGGCAGTTGTTGGCGAAGGACGCCTTGCCGGGTTCCGCGCCATACATCTCCAGCGTCTCCTTGGACTCCTTGGAGATGTCCATCAGCTCGGGCGCGCTCGACTGCATCCGGTAGGCCATCTCGAAGGAGTTGATGCGCGTGGCGATTTCCGGGTCGCCCACCACACCGAGGCGCTGCTCGTTCAGCTCCTTCACCGCGTCAAGCGTCTTGCGCTGGAGCGAGGAACTCATGCCGGCCGGATTGGACAGATACAGCACCGGGTCCGCGCCCTTGCGGAACAGCACGCCCTGATACGACGTGGGCAGGAAACCGCAGCCGTAGTTGCCCGCGCCGCCGCTCAGGCCGCCGGCGGAATTCATCACCACGAAGCCCGGCAAATCCTCCGATTCACTGCCCAGCCCGTAGGTCACCCACGCGCCCATGCTCGGCCGGCCGAACTGCTGCGAGCCGGTGTTCATGAAGATCTGCCCCGGCGCGTGGTTGAAGGCGTCGGTGTTCATCGAGCGGATGATCGTGAGTTCGTCCGCGACCTTGGCCAGCTCGGGGAACGCCTCGCTGATCCAAGCGCCGGACTTGCCATGCTGGGCGAACTTGAACTCCGGCGCGTAGATCGCCGAGTCGGGCTTGATGAAGGCGTAGGTCTGGCCGCCGAGCACGTCCTTGGGCACGGGCTGGCCATTGTATTTCGCGAGCGTGGGCTTGTAGTCGAACAGCTCCAGCTGGCTCGGCGCGCCGGCCATGAATAGGTAGATCACCGACTTGGCCTTGCCGGCGAAGTGACCCTTCTTCGGCGCGAGCGGGTTCGTGACCTTGGCAGGCGCACCCGCGGCGGCCAACGCCCGGTCATTCAGCAGCGACGCCAGCGCGATGGAGCCTAAGCCCATGCCGCATTCGCGGAAGAACCAGCGGCGGGACAGGAAGCGCTTCCGTTCAAGATCAAGTTCGTGCGGGAGGTTCATTGTGAGGGGGCGGGCTTTATCAGTGCGACCAAGCGGAGAGAGATGAATCGGATGAGTATGGTCAAAAGTCCGACACACAATGGCTGAATCCAACCATACATGATCATGATGCCGACGGTATTGGGGCCGTCTGGCGTCGGTCTGCCCTTGGACAACGCAGAATCTATTGCAATCTGCCAACTGTAGCCGGACTCAAAGACGGCGAAACACGGCCAAAACACCACGCCCGCTACTACCAGACGGCGAAAGGGACTACGGACGAACCGGCCGCGCATCGGGATCAACACGGCCGCCACAGGCAACAAGACAAACACCAGGAGCCTGACCACTCGCACCAGCCTCCATTGCTGTTCAAAGTCTAGGTCCATGGCTTCGAGCTTAGTTCTTTCGCCTAGGTGTTCCTGTCCGCACCGCCAGTCCTTCCAACGCGGCCAACCGGTTCGCCTTTTCGTCAAAGCTCCAGAAAGTGTCGCAGCCCAACAGCAGTGCCGAGGCAACGTGCAGCAGGTCGTAGGTGCGGAAGCCATGCTTCGCGGTGTGGCGTGCGGACAGCTCCTTCGCCCGCTGGGTCAACTGCGGCGGCGGAATGGCGGCGGCGGCTAAATAGGCCTTCGCTTCCACGTCTTCTTCAAACGCCACCAAGGCGGCAGCCGCCACTTCGGGCGTTACCCGGACGTCCATGCCCTGGCGGGACAGGAACACATGATACTGAAAGGCGTTCGCCACTTCCGCCCGGTGCAGCCAGCAAATCGGGAGCGGCGTCACACGTTGGCGGCCAAGTCCAAGCACCAGTTCCTTGGCCTCCTCGTAGCCGCTGGTGGCCAGGTGCAGGCGAACGAGAAAGTTGCTGTCGGCGTAGGCTCTCATTCTCCGGCCAGCCAGCGGTCCACCTGCCGGGATGCAGCCGCGGGAATCTTTGGAATGCCCAACTGGCGGCGGCGCGCGTCAAAATCCGGCATTTCCCCAATCCCGTCTGGCCTGCGTTCCGGCGCCACCCGATAGGTCCGGCCGTCGCGGCGCCGCACCAGAGCCGCCCCGTCCGCCTCGGCGGCGTCGAGGACGGTGGCAGGACTGCGGTCCAATTCCCGGACGGTGAAAGTCTTCATGTCGGACATCATGTCGGCGTTGGCGCGCGGGTCAACGCTGGGTTCGGTCACTCCTTCGTAATGGTCTCGTCGAGGTTCAGGATGGCGCGGGTGACGGTGCTCCACGTGGCCACGTCGGTGGCGGTAGCGCCAGCCGGCAGCGGCGGCGGGTTCTTGGGATCGGCGAAGGCGAATTGCGGCGCGTCCTTGGGGCGTTCGCCGAATTCCCGGCGGGCGTCCGCGAGCAGCTTGAGCAATACGGTGGTTTCTTGGGAACTGGGCTGGCGACTGACGCACTGGCGGAAGGCCCACGTCGCCCGTTCCGCATCGGAGCCGGCGGCGCTGATGGCGCGCCAAGCGAGCCAGCGGGCGGCTTGGTTGAAGGTCGGCTCGTTCAGCGTCACCAGCGCCTGCAACGGTGTGTTCGAGCGCATGCGGCGGACGCAGCTCTGCTCGGCGGCCGGCGCGTCGAAGGTGAGCATCGAGGGATGCGGCACGCTGCGTTTCCAGAAGGTATACATCGCCCGGCGATAGCGGTCGTCGCCCTCGCTCACGTTCCAGGCAATGGGTCCGTAGGCGAGCGACATCACGCCGTCCGGCAGCGGCGGGAACACGCTGGGGCCGCCAACCTTGGGCGACAGGAGGCCGGCGGCCTTGAGCGCAATGTCCTGCACGGCCTCGCTGTCCACGCGCACGCGCGGGCCGCGGGCCAGCGACCGATTGTAGGGATCGCGTTCCAGCAGCCCGGGCGTCACCCGCGACGATTGCCGGTAGGTTGCCGAGTTCACGATGAGCCGGTGAAGGTGTTTCAGGGACCAAGCCGCCGGCTTGGTCTTGGAACCGGGAACATTTAACTGCGGCGCCATGAACTCGCTCGCGAGCCAGTCCAACAAGCCGGGATGCGACGGCGGATCGCTGCGGACGCCAAAGTCTTCAGGGGTGATGACCAGACCGGCGCCGAAGTAGTGCGCCCAGACGCGATTCACGAACACGCGGGCCGTCAGCGGATTCGCCGGGCTCACGAGCCACTGCGCAAGGCCAAGACGGTTGCGGGGTGCGTCCTGCGGCAGCGGATTCAACGTCGCGGGAACGTCGGCGCTGATGGAGGTGGTCGGTTTCTGCCAGTCGCCGCGCTTGAAGATTTTGGTGTCGCGGCGGGGTTCGCGCAGTTGCAGCGCCAAAGTGGAGTTCTCCGCGGCGGGCCAGTCTTTCCAAGCGTCGTCCCACTGCTTGGCGGCCTCGGCCAAGCTGGGTTCCTGGAACAGGAAGACGCGAAACAGTTCCCGCCGGGCCGCGGTTTCACCGGCTTGGGCGGCGGCCAGCAGCGCCCGTTGCTTCTCGCTCAGCGGATCGGCCGCGAGCGATCCGGCGTCGGTCGTGACGCTCAGCCGCAGCCGGCCCAGCACAAAGCTGGAGACGCGGTCGCTGGAATTGTTCAG
>JBEISV010000662.1:0-2037 GCA_040375265.1 Verrucomicrobiales bacterium | reverse complement strand
TACCGCGTCAGCCAGGTCATCCACGCGACGCTCGACCTGCGGGAATCGCTCCAGCGCATCGTCGAGGAAGCGGTCCGCCTGATGCGGGCCGGCAGCGGTTCCGTGGTGATGTTGAACCCAACCACTGGCTTCCTCGACATCGAGGCCGCCCATGGCCTGCCCCCCGGGGCGCAGAAAATGAAGCTCCGCGTGGGTGAAGGCATCACCGGCTGGGTGGCGCGCCATGGCCGGGCGGCCCGGGTCGGGGACGTCGCGAATGATCCCCGCTACTTCGCGTTGCGGGCGGGAGTCCGCTCCGAACTGGCGGTGCCGCTGCTGGTGGGCGACGAGGTTCGTGGCGTCATCAACGTCGATTCCGACCGTGCGGACGCCTTCAACGAGGCGGATGAGGAACTGCTGGGCGAACTCGCGAAGCTGGCCGCCCCGGCGATCCGCAATACCTGGCTCTACGAACAGGCCCGCTCCAAGGCCCGGCTCCTGGAGTCCCTCGCCAAGGTTGGCCAGATCATCAATTCGCCGCTGGCGTTGGACGACACCCTGCAAGTGATCGCCCGTGAAGCGCGGAAGCTGCTTTCGGCGAAGATGTGCTCCCTGATGATGCTCGATGACGGCGGCAAACTGCTCGTCACCCGGGCCAGCGCCGGGGCGGGCAAAGCCTACCTCGCGCGCCCGCCGGTGAACGTCGAGGAAAGCTTCGTCGGCATCGTCCTGCGCCGGCGCAAGGCGATGCAGTTGGAGAACGTCCAGTCTTCCGGACGTTACCAGAACGTTTCCGTGGCCCGGCAGGAAGGCTTGGTTTCGCTGCTGAGCGTGCCCCTGCTCTTCGGTGACACGGCGACCGGCACGCTGAATCTCTACACCGGCGATCCGCACACCTTTTCCGACGAGGAAGTCCGCGTCGCGTTGGCCTACGCCGAGCTGTCCGCCCTCGCGTTGGAAAAGGCCCGGCTCTACGAACGCATCGTCCGGGTCGAGGATGAGCTGCGCCAAAGCGAACGCCTCAGCGCGCTCGGGCTGCTCGCCGCGGAGGTGGCCCATGAGATCCGGAATCCGCTGACGGTGATGAAGATGCTGCACCATTCGCTGAACCTGGAATTCCCGGCCGGCGACCCGCGGAACACCGACGTCCGGATCATGGGCGAGAAGATGGATCACCTCGCCCGCATCGTGGAACGGGTCCTGGACCTCGCCCGGAGCCAGGAACCTCAGGTGGCCGACGTGAACGTGAACCGCCTGCTCGGCGACCTGACCATCCTCACCCGGCACAAGCTCAAGGCGTCCGGCGTGACATTGGCCCAACAACTGGCGCTCTACCTGCCGGAAATTCGCGGCGACGCCACGCAGTTGGAACAGGCGTTCCTCAACCTCACGCTCAACGCCGTCGAAGCCATGCCCAACGGCGGGTTGTTGACCATTCGCTCACGTGCTCTGCCATTGACCGCCCGCGACACCCCGCCGACGCACGTCCTGATCCGCTTCAGCGACACGGGAGTCGGCATGAGCGAGGAGCATCGCCGGCGGGCGTTTACGTCGCTCCTGAGCAGCACGAAACCCAAGGGCACCGGCCTCGGGCTCGCGATTGTGGCGCGCGTGGTGGAAACGCACCGTGGCGAGGTGCGGGTCTGGTCGCGCCTGGGACGCGGGACAACGATCTCGGTGGTCCTGCCGGTGGGTTGAAGGAAGCCGGTGCCGGACAACGAGGTCCGGCCCAAGACCTCAGTGCCCCGCCGGCTTTGGTCCGCCGCCGACGAAATCGCGTCGAATGAACTTGGTGGCCGCCAACAGAAGCAGGCCGCCGCCGACCACGTAGGCGGTCGCACTATAGGCGATGAAGTGGCTCATGTTCTCCGCCTTGCCGCCGTAAGGTCCGTGGTCGCTATACCAGCCGGTAAGCAGCGGCCCAAGCGAGCCCAGCCCCCAACCCACGGTATTCATCAATCCCGCGGCCGTGGCCCGCGAACGCGGCGGCACGACGTCGTAGAGGGAGGCGAAGATGCCGGCGTCGTAGAATCCCTTGCACACGCCGAAGACCACCAT
>JBEISV010000345.1:0-5122 GCA_040375265.1 Verrucomicrobiales bacterium | reverse complement strand
GGGGGGCGTTTCTGAAGCCCGGCCTGATCGTCGGCTTCAACCGACTGCGCAACGGTGGTCAGGGCATTCGCCTCCCGCCCGTCCGTGACGCCACGGGTTTAAGGTTAAGGAGTCATCGGGCACCTCCCACGCTGGAATCGACCAAGGCGAGAACCGCCCTGCGGAACGGTTCGGGAAGATCGGCCCACGCGGCGATCACCCGCCGCAGCTCGGCATCTTCAACGCTTGCGGGCCCCGTGTGTGCGCATTTGTGAGTCTCACCTTGTAAGTCACTGTGGTTGCAACGTTTTCCAGTAGGTTCAAATCCTAGCCCCGCAACCAACGGCCCTGAAGGCACACAGCCTTCGGGGCCGGCCCGTTTTCAGGGCTCCATGGCCAGGTTCCTGCACGCGTTGGCGGACTCGGCTTATCCCCCCGCCCCCACCCCGGCCACCTTCGAGCACTTCGGGCGCGAACTGACCCGGCTTCGCCCCCTTCCGGGTCGGGAAACCCACGGACGTATTTTTCGGTGGTGTCGCTGCGCTCACCCCCCCGGCTACCCGCTGCCATCCCTCCGGAAGGCGACCTGCAACCACGGCCCAATTCTTGGATGGCACCCCATGATGACCAATCCAGCGATTGCCTAGGTCCCGTCCCGGCTTCCACGCCGGCCGCGTCCATCCTGGCACTGTAAATTCGCAGCCTCGCTCCGCCCCGGCATTGAGCGCGATACGAAACTCATGCCGTGGCTCATCGCCGATTCGGTGCTCCACGAGGCCAGCCAGTTCGTAGGCGAATCCCTCCCGCCCGAGTGGGCCGACTGGTTGGACCAGCGCGCCGAGCGCTGCTACGCGAGGCACGACCACTTCCATCGCCTCATCCGCCGCCGCGGCAACGCCGGCCGGGACTACCTCTTCAAGTTCTTCCGCCACTGGCTAGCCAGCCGAAAGGGCGGACGGCTACCGGGCGACGCCCAGATGCTCCCAGACGGCCGGCACGGTGATCGCCGGATCGTGATGCAAGATTGTCTGCCACCCCCGCGCCGCGCCCGCCTCGATGTTCTCCGCCCGGTCGTCGAGGTAGAGCAGGTCGGCGCCACCCAAACCCGTGATCGCCTCGATGGCCTCGTAGATCTTGGGCGCCGGCTTCATGCAGCCCACTTCGTGGCTGTAAACATAGCCGGTGAAGTGGGCGAAGAACGGAAAGCGGTCCCGGACATGCCCGATGGCAATCTCATTCGTGTTCGAAAAGATGAACGTCGGCACCCCCCGTTCGCGAAGTTGGCGCTGGAGCGCAATCATCGGCGGAATCTCGCTGAAGATGTCGCCAAACGCGGCACGGAACTCCGCGAGGCTGCAGTGGTAGCCGGTGAGCCGGCCGACCTCGGCGAAAAACTCGGGCGTGCCAATCTCGGCGGACTCGTAGCGGTGCAACAACGGCGACTGGTCCACCACCCGCTTGAATTCGTCGGCGTCGAGCCGGCTCAGCGGCGCCAGGGTGCGGGCCGCGATGCGGTAGTCGAAATCCAGCAGGACCTTGCCGAGGTCAAACACGACGGCCCGGGGCACGCGGCGCGGGCTTGGGGAGGAGGAGTTCGGATTCACAAGATTTCCCGGCGCCCTTCCAGGGCCCGGCTCAAGGTCAGTTCGTCGGCGAATTCGAGCCCGCTGCCTGCCGGCAACCCCTGCGCCAGGCGGCTCACGCGCACACCGACGGTCGCGAGGCGTTTGGCGAGGAAGTGGCTCGTGGCGTCGCCTTCCACGTCGCTGCCGAGCGCGAGGATGACCTCCTTCACGCCTTCGGCCGGAACGCGGCGTTCCAGTTCGGCGATCTTTAGGTCGTCGGGGCCGACCCCGTTGAGCGGGCTGAGCTTGCCGCCGAGGCTGTGATAGCGGCCGCGGAACGTGCCGGATTTCTCCAGGCTCAGGATGTCCAACGGGCGTTCGACCACACAGAGTTGGCTCGCGTCCCGCCGATCGTCGGCGCAGATCGCACAGGGCTGGGACTCGGTCAGGGCGCCGCAGCGCTCGCAGTTGGTCACCCGTTCCCGGGCGCCCACCAAGGCCTCGGCCAGCTCGCGCACAAATCCCGCCTCGGTCTGGACCAGGTGCAACGCCAATCGCTCCGCCGACCGCGGCCCAATGCCCGGAAGCCGGCCCAAGGCGGCGACCAACTGGATGACGGGTTCCGGGAGGGAATTCATGCGTGCGCTGCGATCACCAGCGCAGCCTAGAAGCGGGACGCACCGCTTGGCCAGCTTGCTTCCGCCGCCATGCCAATCCCGGGCACAACGGGGCATTGCCGCCGGTTGCATTACCCGCCGAGGCGGGGGCTGCCCGCGGGACGCCGGCACAAGTTCGGCCGGCCGCGATCAGCGTGAGGATGACTTCTAGTCAGGGGGACATGGCGGGGAACCGGGAGGCATCTCCGATGGTCTGGATTCTCCCGGCGGGACCGGGGCGATTGCCGGCTGGCGCCCCGATCGATCACCCAGCACCGCCTTGATCCGCCCGATCACGAACCGGGGCAGATACCACGTGGCCGAGACGGCGGACCAATGGAGGATAAATGCCAGCATCATAAGCGCACCGGCACCGATCGGAACCGCCGGATGGACTTCCCCGAAAGCCAACCGGACGGCCCCGGCCACCAACCCGAAAACCAACAGCGCCGGCACCCACAGGGGCAGCCGCCAACGCCGGCGCACGAGATCACTGACTACAGCGGTGCCGCCGAGGATTACGGTAATCGACAGCGCCACCCCGACCACCCCAAGGACGAACATCGGAAAGAACATCGGTCCGCCCGGGTCGTTGCCGATCGCCATCAAGATGAGGCACGCGGTGATCGGAACCCCCGTGAAGAACGCGAAGCAGGCAGCAGCCGCCAGCAGATGCAGGATGACGAGCGGCAACCACGCCCGTCCTTCCTTTTTCTGCGCCGGTTGCATTCCAGGCCCTCGTCAATCCTCGCTGAACAGGTATTCGAGGTCGTCCTTCGACAGGTTGCTGGCGAAGCCCTCTTCCCCGAGCACGTCAGCGATCTGCTGCGACTTCTTCTGCTGCAGGTCCCAGATCTTCTCCTCAACGGTGCCGGGCGCGATGAGCCGGTAGGCGTTCACCGTGCGGGTCTGCCCGATGCGGTGCGACCGGTCGATGGCCTGCGCCTCGACGGCCGGGTTCCACCACGGATCGTAGAGGATGACGTAGCTCGCGTTCGTGAGGTTGAGGCCCGTGCCGGCGGCGCGCAGCGAGAGCAGGAACACACACTGGTCGGGATCCGCCTGGAAGGCGTTGACGACCTCCTGCCGGCCCTTGGTCTCGCCGGTGAGGATGTGTGTCTTGATGCCGCGTTCCTTGCAGGCGTTCTCGATGAGCTTGAGCATCTCCACGAACTGCGAGAACAGCAGCACCTTGTTGCCGGACTGGAGCACCGGCTCGAGCAACTCGAACAGCGTCTCGGTCTTGCCGCTGGCGCTGTCGTTGCCGACGAGCTTCGGGTGGCAGCAGATCTGGCGCAGGCGGGTGAGCGCGGCGAGGACGTGCATCTTCGACTTGGCGACGCCCTTTTCCTGGAGCGCCTTCATGACCTGCTCGCGGCTGCGGCGGAGTTCGGCCAGGTAGAGCTTGCGCTGTTCCTCGTCGAGCTCGCAGTCGCGGCGTTCTTCGATGCGGTCCGGCAGGTCCTTGGCCACCTGCTTCTTGAGGCGGCGGAGCATGAGCGGCCGCAGGCGGGCGCTGAGCCGGCGGCGGGCCGTGCTGGTCTCCCATTCGGCGCCGTCTCCCTTGGGCTCGTAGTTCTCGTGGAAGCTGGTCTGGCTGCCGAGGTAGGCGGGCTGGATGAAGTCCACGATGGACCACAGGTCGAGCAGCCGGTTTTCCAGCGGCGTGCCGGTGAGCGCGAGCCGCTGGTCGGACTCGATCTCCTTCACCGCGATGGTGACCTGCGCGTTCGGGTTCTTGATGAACTGCGCCTCGTCGAGGATGAGCGCACGGAAGTCGAACTTAGACAATTCCTCCAGGTCGCGTCGAAGGATCGCGTAGTTGGTCACCACGATGTCGTGCTGCGGAATCTGCTTCCGAAGGTTGTGGCGGGCCTGGCCGGACTGGAGCACGAGCACTTTGAAGTGCGGCGTGAACTTCTCCGCCTCACGGCGCCAGTTGTGCAGCACGGAGGCCGGGCACAGCACCAACGACGGCTTGCGGTCCTTCTTGTGCTGCTCATGCAGCCAAGAGAGCCAGGACAACGTCTGGAGCGTCTTACCCAGGCCCATGTCGTCCGCAAGAATACCGCCGAGCTTCAGCCGCGACAGGTTGCACAGGAAGTCGAAGCCGTCCTTCTGGTAAGGACGGAGATCGGCCTTCACGAGGTCAGGCAGCTTGGTGTCGGGCACGCCCTTGAAGTCGGTGAGCTTCTCCTTGAGCGCGGCGACCGCCTTGGCGGTGCCCAGCTCGGCCAACGTCTGTTCGTCCAGCTGCGTGGCGTGGATGAGTGACGCCTTCTGGGCGTCGGGATCGAGGCCTTCGAGGCCCAGCGTCGCCGCGGTCTCGTGGGCCTTGCGGTTCGCGTCCACGTCGATCTCCACCCAGCCGCCGTCGGGCAGCTTAACGAAGCGCGTGGTCGAGGCCGCCAGCCGTTGGAGGTCGGCGTGGGACAGCTTCAGACCCTCCGCTTCCCATTCGGCGCTGACGCTCAGCCAGTCGATGCCGGAACCCTTCAGCACCAGCTTCGGCTTCACGAGGCGGCGGTTGAGGAAGAGGCGCTGGAACGGCGGGTTGCCGAGGAAGTCCGCCTCGCGCGGCCGGTCGGCCCAGGCGGCGGCCAGCGAGCTGAGGAAATGTTCGTTGGCATCGCCCACCCAGAGGCCGGGATCGGGCGTGAACCAGTCGAGCTGCTGCAACCACTGGATCGCAGCGATGATGCGCGGGTCATCCAATACTTCAGGCCGGTCGGCGGCCTTCTTCGGCTCCTTTGTGCGGGCCCACTCGTGGCCGTTCCACTGCCATTCCGTGCCGTCGCGGTCGCTGGTCGCCAGCACGCGCAGCCGGACCACCTCGTCGGCCAGCTCGAAGACGAACTGCGGCTTGGCCGGGTGCGTGATGCAGAGCTGGCTCCAGTCGGCCTCGGACGTGCCGGTGTTCGG
>JBEISV010000272.1:0-6402 GCA_040375265.1 Verrucomicrobiales bacterium | reverse complement strand
CGGCGAGTTCGTCTACGCGTTCCGCCAGTTCGCCGAGCGGCACCAAGCGCGAACCCGGCAGGAAGCAGAAGTCGTGTTCGACCTGTTCCCGGACATCCAGCAGGACCGGTGCGTCTGGTTCCTGGAGCCAAGTGGCGAGTTCCAAGGGAGAAATGCTCATGGGCGAACTTGGGGTGGTTTAGCCGCCCGGCAAGTGCGGCTCAGGGGGTTGAAGAACTCTGCGGTCGCGCGTGGTTGGCGTTGCTGGTTGAGAGCTTCAGGCGCGTTCGATCCGCACCAGCGCGTTGTAGTCGGGCACGCCGCTGTTGGGGTCAGTGGCGCCGCGAGGCAGCAGGACATTTCCCTCGGGCCAGTGCACCTGGAGATTGCCGCGCGCAATGGGAGCGGGAAAGACGGTGCCAGTGAAATTCCCGGTGCCATTGGCCAACGTCACGCGATCGCCGCGGGCGAGGTGCAGTTCGGCCACGTCTTCCGGAGCGATGAAGATGGCGTCGCGCGGAGCGCCCGTGAGCGGGTCGATCTCGTCGTAGATCAGCGTGTTGAACTGTTTGCCGCGGCGGGTCGACAGCATGAATTGGGATCGGCCAATGACCAATGCTGAATGACCACCCCCGCGCGGTTGGTCATTCAGCACCGCGGCCTGGGGCACCGCCACCACCTTGAAATGCGCTTTCCCGTCCGGCGTGGCGAACTGGCCGTCGTCACAGAGCCGCTCGCCGCCCCATTGGATGGCGTCGCCGGTTTTGGTGAGCGATTCGCAACCGGCGTAAAACGGGACCACGCGTGCTATCTCGGACCGGATTCCCGGACCCGATTCGGCGCCAAGGAGGGCGGCGCGTTCCGGCCATGCCGCCGCGGCCAGGTCGCGCAGGATACGCCATTCGGCCTTGGCCTCACCCACTTGGCGGGGAATCTCCGGGGAGAACGCCACGCGGCGTTCGGTCGTGGTTTCGATGCCGCCGCCGTCCTGTTCGTAGCGGGTCTTGGCCGGGAGCAGGATGACCTCGTCGGCGGGGTCGAGGAACATCTGGTCGGTGAGGATGATGTCCTGATGCACGCGGAGCGGGACACGGCCGAGGGCCTCGGCGACGTAATCCGGCTCGGGCAGGGTGCGGAGGAAATTGCCGCCAACGCAGTAGAGCACGTCGAGTTGGCCGCGGGCGCAGGCTTCGACCATTTCAACGGAGGTGAGGCCCGGCCATTCCTGGATGGGAAAACCGTATTCGGCGGCCAAGGCGGCGCAATTGGCCGCGTTGATCGGTTTTCCGCCCGGCAGGGCGGTCGAATAGCAGCCCATCTCGGCGCCGCCTTGCACGGAGCTGTGGCCGCGGATCGGGACAAGGCCGTTCTTCGGCCGGCCGATGTAGCCGCGGGCGAGCCCAAGGTTCAGCACGGCCGACACGGCATCGCCGCCGTAAGCGTGTTGGGTGATACCCATGCTCCAGACGAAGACAGCGTTCTTGGCGCCGCGGAGGACGTCGGCGAATTCGACCATGGAACTGCGGGGCAGTCCGGCGGCGGCTTCGAGGTCGGAGAAGGTGAGTTCGGCGATCTTGGCCCGGAGCTCGGCCCAGCTTTCCGCGTTCACGTGCTGCCGGACGAACTCCTCGTTGATGCCGCCATGCTCGATGAGTTCCTTGAGCACACCGTAGATGAAGGCGATGTCGCCGCCTTGGGTGACCGGAAACCACCAATCGGCCAGCTCCGAGCCGAAGAGGGCGCTGCTCGCGGAACTGGGCACCCAATAGCGCTTCATGCCCGGTTCGAGATACGGATTCACGATGGCGATCTTGGTGCCGAGCTGCTTGGCCTCGTGGAGATACTTCGTCGTGACCGGTTGGTCGTTGGCCGGGTTCGCGCCGAAGAAGACAATCAGGTCCGTGCCATACCAGTCGCGATAGCTGCAGGTGCTGGCGGCGTAGCCGACGGCGTGTTTCATGGCGCCGGTGCTGGGCGCGTGGCAAAGCCGTGCGGCGTTGTCCACGTGGTTGGTGCCGAGGAAGCGGGCGACCTTCTGGGCGACGTAATAGACCTCGTTGGTCACGCCGCGGGCGGTGACGAAGAAGGCGAGCCGCTTCGGATCGGCGGCGCGGAATCGCCGGGCGATCCTCGCATTCGCCTCCTCCCAGGAAATGCGGGAGAAACCACGGTCGCCGCGGCCGCGGCGCATCGGATACGCGAGCCGGCCGAGTTCGCGGAGTTGGGCATTGTCCCAATCGATCGAACCGGCCGCACCCCGCTCAGCACCAAGTTGGGTCCGTAACGAATCCAAGTCGGCCAGCAGACCGTGGTCAAACTCAGGCATGGTATTCAGCCGGAGCAGATTCAGCCGGGTCATGCACAGATGGACGCCCTCGATTGTCCAATCGTGCAGGCCGGCCACGCCGAGCGCGCAACCGTCGCAGACGCCTTTGCTGAGGACGTTCCACGCGTGGCCGAGGTTGTCTCGGTTCCGCCAGGCGACCTTGAGCATGTCGCGGAAATGTTTCGGCTTGGTCAGCCCGAGCCCGAATGGCGCCCAATGGCCGGGGCCGGCGGATTTCTTGGAGTCGAGGCGGTGCGACACGGCCGCAGCCTCCCGGGAAATGGACCGGCGGCCAATCGGATTTATGGCCGCCGGACTTCGCCCACACCCATTGGCGACGATGGTCAGGTGTGTAGTTGACTCAGTGGGCTTTCTTGGCGGGTTCGCCAGGCCTTCGGATGAGGCCGCCAATGGGTGTTGAGCTGGTAATCGGGGCGTTGAACATCAGGGGTTCGCCAGCGGCTTTCGCGGGCGTGGGCTTGGTTGCCTTCTCGGCGTGCCCGGTAGCGGCCGCCGGTGGAGCGGGTGGCGGAGGGGCCTGACGCTTGGGCGTGCGTGCGAGTTCGATGGCTTCGTCGTCGTCCGGATCATGGGCGGCGGCTGGCGCCGGATGCGGTGTCTCGGGCGCGACGTGGTGATCGGTAGGCTTGGCTGCAGCCGGGGCATGGCCGTCGGCGTGGTCCAGGGCGGGTTCATGGTCTCCGGCAGCGACGGTTTCAGGTGCCGGGCGATGCGGTTGGGCCGGAGTGGCGGTGTGCCGGGCCATGGAAACCGCCGGACGCTCCAGCCATTCGACGATGCCGGAGTCGAGGTCGTAAACCGCGGCGAGGACGGAGACCAAACCTTGGTCAACCCGGGCCTTGATGGCGGGGCAACGGTCGAGAATGCCGTCGAGCGTCAACTGCACGTTCACGCGAACGGCGGTGGCGATCAGGTCCGCTCCCGGGGACTTGCGGGCCGCGTCGACCGCGGGTTGGATTTCCTTGGCCAAGACCCCGAGGTGCCCCGGCATCGGGGACTTCTGGGCCACCGCGGTCACCGCGCCGCAGCCGGTATGGCCGAGGACTACCAAGAGGGGAGTGGTGAGGTGTTCGACACCGTATTCGATGCTGGCAAGTTCACAGTCCGTCGCGACGTTGCCGGCAACCCTGACCACGAACAGGTCTCCCAGCCCCCGGTCGAAGACATATTCCACCGGAGCCCGTGAGTCGGAGCACGTGAGGATGGTGGCCATGGGGTGTTGGCCTTCCACCGCAATTGTATGGCGGCGGGCGTTTTCCAAATGGGGGTGCTGGGTCCGACCGTGGGCAAACCGGGAATTTCCCTCCTGGAGCAGGGTCAGGATCGCCTCATGCAGCATCTTGACCGTCTTAAGATCGGCCGCGGGCGCGGCATTGGCGTCATGCGACGCTGGCGGTGCAGCGGTCGGCTCGGCAGGGGCTGGAGTGGGGGCGCCGTGGTCGTCCGCGTGCAGAAGCACGGCGGACAGCGCCGAAACGGCAACGAGGCGGGCAGATTTCCAGTCCATGGCGAGGTTGGAGGCCAGTCCTTGGCCACTCTGGTGAGAACATCGGCCGGTTGGGGCGCCGACTTTACCCGGGGCCAAAAAACTTTTCCGAACCATTCCGCCGGCGCCGACGTTCCACCGGCGAGACGGATGACTTGGCCATTTGCCATAACGGACGAGCAGGCGATGTGGCGCGTGCAAAACGCGGACGACCACGCCGCTTTTGCCCAGTTGGTGGAGCGGTGGGAACAGCCCATCCAGCGGCTCTGCGCCCGCATGACCGGCGACCTCCACCGGGCTGAGGATTTGGCCCAGGAAGCCTTCAGCCGGGTGTTTGCCCGTCGCCGCGATTACCAGCCCGCGGCCAAGTTCTCCACCTGGCTGTGGCGCATCGCCATCAATCTCTGCCACGACGAGCTGCGCCGCCGCCAACGCCGCCCGGAACATTCACTCGACGCGGAAACCGACGAGGTGGGCGAATCCGCCTTGCAACAATTTCCTGGGAATGCGCTCACCCCCGCGGAGGTGGTGGAAAAGCTCGAACAGGCCGAAATCGTCCGCCGGGCGCTCCAGCAACTGGCTGAGCCATATCGCGAAGTGGTGGTGCTGCGCCATTACGAGGGGCTCAAGTTCCATGAAATCGCAGAAGTGCTCGGCATTCCCGAGGGCACCGTTAAATCCCGCATGTTCGAGGCCTTGGACCGCCTCGCCGTCATCCTGAAGCGGCTCGGCGGCGTGCCCGGATCGCAAACCTGAACCGTCATTTGCCATGAACCACCCCCCGTCAGAACATTGGATGAGTTACCTCTACGGCGAGTTGTCCCCGGCGGCGCGGCGCGACGCCGATCGCCATTTGCAGGGCTGCGCCGAATGCCGCCAGCGCGTCGATCAATGGCGCGGCACCATGGGTTTGTTGGAGGCCGATCACGCCACGCTCGCCTTGCCGCGCCGGACGGAGCGGACCGTCTTTGCCGGAACCGTGGTCCGGTGGGCTTTGGCGGCTTCCTTGGTTCTGCTCGCGGGGTTCATCGCCGGGCGGACAACTGGCCTTAGTCGGGCCGACGTCGAGCGGCAGATCGCCGCGGCGCGGGAACAGATCACGGCCGAACTGCGGCAACGCCACGAAGAGGATCTCAAGGCGATGGCCGCCGCCACGGTTGCCGCCACCGCGGAGCAGAATCGCAATTTCCTCACCGAATTCAGCCGCCAGTTCAACGCCGCCCGTTCCGAGGAGCGGCGCGACTGGATCGCCACGCTGGATTCCCTGAACCGGCAGCACGCCGACGACCTGGCCGCCGTCCGGACCGGCCTCGCCGCCCTCGCGCGGAAGACTGGGGCCGGCTTCCAGCAGGCCGAGTCGCAGTTGAACCTGCTCGCTTCCTATTTGCCGGCCGGCTCCGAACCCGGTGGCGCCTTCGATTCCTCCCTGCCAAAAGAAAAACCATGAAAAGTCCAATCCGAGTCCAATTCGCCATGCTGCTGGCCTGGGCAAGCCTGACTACCACGCCTACCCTGTTTGCCGCGGACGTCGCCCCGGTTCCGCCCGCCGCGCCCACTCCTCCGGTGCCGCCGCCCCGGATCGTCAAGCAGGTCGAAATCGAGGTGGATGACGAGGATGCAAGTCCGGTCCGCGAAGCCATTCGGGAAGCCCAAGACGACCTGCGCGGCGCGCACGAGGAGGTCGCCCGGGCCATGCGGGACGTGCAACGCCAGTTCCGAACCGTCCGGATCGACGCCGCCGGTCCCAATACGAGTCGGCTGCTGGTGGTGCCGGCCGCGGACGCCACGGGCGACCAGGTCGCGCAGATCCGGGAGGACCTCACTATCATGTCGCGCCTGCTCCAGAAGACCGCCTCGCCGGATGGCCACAGCGCCAGTAGGTTTCGGTTCGACTTCGGCGACCTGCGGTTGGGCGGACGCGCCGATTTGGATGCCCTGTATCTGGATGGTTACGGCGCCGTCTTCCTGCTCAGCGTGGATTACCCGCTGAGTTCCCCGGCGACCGACGAGCCGAAGAAAGCCGAAGCCAAGGAGAAAAAGGACGAAGCCTGGGAAAAGGCGCGCCGCGAAGTGGCCGGCAAAGGCGAACCCGAGGAACTCGACGACGACGCGGACCCGGCGGAGGAATCCCGGGGCTTTGATGGCGGCAAGGTGGACCGGCTGAAACAGCGGATCGTCGCCGCGTTGCGAAGTGCCGCGAACATCCGGGGCCTAAAGCCGCAGGAGCACGTGGTGGTGCAAGTTTCAGGCAAAGGAGGGAAGCGGTCGAAGGCGGTGATTACCCACTCGGGCGACCGGAATACCTCGGTCCGGGCCAGTTCTTCCCGCCGCGATGCCGGGGCCTCCGTGATGACGTTCCGGGCAACAGGCAAGGACGTTGCGGACTTCAGCGAGGGGCGCCTCAATGCCGAGGAGTTTGCCAGGGGGGTCAGCGTAACCTTGCTGGACGAACCGGAGCCTTCCGGGAGCAAGCCCAAGAAGTTCTAGCCCCCGTCGACTAGGAAACTGCGAACGCCCGGCCGAACCTAGGTTTGGCCGGGCGTTTTCGCGTTGGTAGCCGCGACCGGAGAGCACCTTGCCGGATGCGCCT
>JBEISV010000462.1:0-3914 GCA_040375265.1 Verrucomicrobiales bacterium | reverse complement strand
GGTCAGGGTCGCGAGGTCAATTTCGTCGCCGACCTTGTTGCCGGAGTTGTCGAAGCGCTGGAGCTTGGCGCCGCCGGGGTTGACCGCGTAGCGCACCACGAAGCCGTTGGCCGTCACCGCCGAGCCGTGCCAGATCTGCACCTCGACCGGATCCTTGCCCAGGAGCTGTTCCGCCTTCACGACGGAGCCGTCGGCCTTGACCACCCGGACGATGCCGTGGGTCTTGGGTTCCGCGCCGCCGTAGATGTCGACGAGGTCCTGCCGCTGGCGGCTTTCGCCCACAATCACGATGTTGCCGTTGGCGAGATAGTCCCAGTCGCCGATGCGCACGTCGCCGTCGCGTTCCGCATAGGGCTCGCTGAGCCCGGAGACGATGCCGAGCGGAGCGCCCGAGTTATTGAGCAATTGGACCGCCGGGAAGTCGCCGGCGTTTTCGCCTGCGGCATTGTTGTTGATCGGCGCGAGGGCAACCACTTCTTTGCCGAGGTCGAACGCGGTGCCGCCCATGCCGAAGCCGTCCCCGAACGGGTTGACCTTGATCTTCGGGCCCCAAGCCGTCCGGCCGGACACCGCCGAGCCGTCGGCGCGGAAGTAGGCGAGGAACCGGGACTGATGGGTCTGACCTGCGAAGTCCGGGTCGATCGTGGTCAGTGTCGTGACCGGGGTCAGCGGGACGCCAGCCGGGCTGTAGACGGTCCAGACGGCCTCCTGGTCGGTCAGGCCATCACCGTCGTCTTCCCAACCCACGACCACGTTGCCGTTGGCGATGACACCCACGCCGAGGCTTTCCACCTTGCCGTTGTTCTGGGTGCTGGCCGGCGGGTTCACGTAGACCGTCGGTCCGAGCGGTGTCAGGCCGTTGGCTTCCGCGAGGCCGGGCCGGGCCTGGGCGGGGGCGCCGCCCTCGACCTTGAGGACCACGGAGTCGGCGGTGTAATCAACTTTCCAGCTCAGGCCTGCGCCCAGCACGGCCTCGGTGAGGTCGGTGGCTACGAACTGGCCCTCGACGGTGCCGCCCTTGATGAGGGTGTAGCTTTCGCCGCCGATCGGGGTGTAGCCGTCCAGGTTCACCTTGAGGGTGCCGTTGGCCAGTTTCGCGACGCCGGTGACGTTGATGGTGGAGTGGCTGGCGCCCGTGATGACGGGGTTGACCGAGCCCTTGCCCGGGGTCGGGTTGCCATCGGGATCCACGGCCAGCTTGAGGTCACCGACGACGGTGATCTTGGCATTGGGGCCGACCACGGTGACCGTGCCGTCGGAGGTGTCGGCCGCGCCGGTGCCGACTTCGAGGTTCTGCTCGACGCGGAACGAGGCGCGGTCGCGGATGATCAGCTTGGCGGTGCCCGCGGCATTGCCGGCATCGCGCGGGGCGCTGATGCCAAGGCCCTTGGTCGGGCCGCTGGCGGGATCGGAATTCACCGTCATCACGGCGTCGTCCTGCAGAACCAGTTCGCCGTAGCCGGGCGACTGGGAAACGAAGGTGCTGTTCGGTCCCGTTTCCGCCGGCCGCTGTTCCGCGGAGCTGCCATCGCCCTTCATGAGGTCGAAGATGTGAATCTGGCCGCGGTCCTTGACCGTGATGTAGCTGTTGCCCTGACGTGCGCTCAGGCGGCGGAACTTGAGCACGGCATTGTCCTGGACGGTCATCCGTCCGGTGCTGTCCGCGCCCGCCGCCATCGTGAGGTAACCTTCGTCAGTCGAGCCGTTCGGGTTGCCCGCCCCGAGGCTGTTGCCCGCGTCCACCCGGGCATTGCCGGCCACGACCACAACTTGGTCGACCGCGGTCGGACCGCCTTCGGACACGCTGATGCCGCTGCCCGCCGCGAAGTGGGCGTTGCCGTCGATGAGCACGCTGCCCATGCCGGCGCCATTGGCTCCGACCTTCAGGTCGTCGCCGGCGAAGAACTTGGCGTCATTGTGCATCTCAAACCGCCCCGTTCCCTTTTCGCCGACTTCCCAGTCGAGGCCGTTCAAGCCGTCGTCGGAGTAGCTGCCGGGGAATTGGTCGGGTCCGTCGAAGAAGATCGTGCCACCGTTCTGGATGAACGAGGAGAGGGTCTTGCTGAAACCGATGACGGCCTTGGGATCCCCCGCTGAACCGCCGAGGTTCAGCGTGCCGCCATTCATGATGATGTGGCCGGATTCGGTGCTGTCCTGGGTGCTGCCCAAGCGAATGCCCGAAAGGCTCCGGGTGCCGGCGTCGGCCGGGATCGTTGCCGTGCCGCCATTGTTGATCGTCACGATTTCCGTGAGGTCGGGAATCTGGCTGGGATTCCACTTGGTGGCGTCAAACAGGCCGCCGGTGGTGCCGGTCCAGAACAGTTCGGTCTGCGCGAAGGCGACGGCCTGGGCGGACACCAGTCCGGCCGCGATGAGGCAGGCGCGGAGTGAGTATTTTGGTTTCATTGATGTGCTTCGTGTTGCTCGTGTCGGGCGACGGCATTCCACCCATCCACCGCGCGGCTTTGGTTCGCGCCGGCGGACGCGGGAAAGGTCCCGTCGCCGCAGCCCTCAACTGCCGGGAACCTGAGGTGGCGCCCAAAAAACAGGCGACACGTCCGGCGCGGCGGAAAGCGGCTGATCGGGTGTCAGTATCGCGCCGCGCACCCCATGGAAGTCAAGGAGCGGGGCGGGAATCACCTATTTGGAGCAGCGATGTTGCGGGGCTGGCACACGCGGCCGGCGTTGGCGGGAAAACTAGCGGAGTTCCAGCCCCACCGGGCAGTGGTCCGAGCCGAGGACGTCCGGCCGGATGAAGGCGGACTTCAGCCGCGGCCGCAGGGCGGCGCTGGCGAGGAAATAGTCGATGCGCCAGCCGACGTTCCGGCCACGGGCGCCACCCATCGGGCTCCACCACGTGTAGTGACGCGGCCCCTGTTCGAACTCACGGAACGTGTCCACGAAGCCGGCCGCCAAGGCTGCGCCGAAGCCGGCGCGTTCCTCGGGCGTGAAGCCGTGGTTCTTCACGTTGGCCTTGGGGTTCGCGAGGTCGATCTCGGTATGGGCCACGTTGAGGTCGCCGCACCAGATCACCGGTTTGCGTTTTTCCAAGCCCTTGAGGTAGGTGAGGAAGTCACGGTCCCACTGCTGGCGATAGGGCAGGCGTGTGAGCTCCCGCTGCGAATTGGGCACGTAGGAGTTCACGAGGATAAAGTCGGCGTATTCCGCCGTGAGCACCCGACCTTCGCGGTCGTGTTCGGCCACGCCGATGCCCTGCGTGACCTGGAGCGGCCGGGTCCGCGTGAAGATCGCGGTGCCGCTGTAGCCCTTCTTTTCCGCGCTGTTCCAATAGATCGTGTAGTCGGCCGGCCAGAGCTGCTCAACGTCTTCGGGCCGGCACTTGGTTTCCTGGAGGCAAAGGATGTCCGGCGTCTCGGCGGCCAGGAATTCGAGGAAGTTCTTCCGCAGCACGGCACGGAGGCCGTTGACGTTCCAGGAAAGCAGTTTCACGCGCGCGAGGGTGCCGAGCCACCGCGCGGCCGCTAGAGATAATTCCGTAGCGCCGCCACCAGGAAGTAGGCCCCGCCCACGGCGACCACGGCCGAACCCCACCGCAGGGAACGCTCCCCAAACTGCTCGCCCAGTTCGGCGCGACCGGCCCGAAGCACCGACCAGAAGGGTAATCCAACCGCCAAATGGCCGAGTTCGACGCCGAGACAGAAGGCAAGGATGGCGACGGCGAGGGCGGTTCCTCCCACGCCGCCGATAGCCTCATTCAAGCCGCCGGCAAATCCCAGCCCGTGCACCAACCCGAAGCCAAACGCCACCGCGAGCCGGCCGCGGCCCCGCGCCGTTTTCGGCGCGAGGCAGTTCTGCACGGCAACGAACACGATGCTGCCGGCGATGACGGGCTCAACAAACCAAGGCGGCAACCGCACCCAGTTCATCGCCGAGAGAGTCACCGTGAGGGAGTG
>JBEISV010000603.1:0-2614 GCA_040375265.1 Verrucomicrobiales bacterium | reverse complement strand
TGCCCGACCCGCAGGTGGCGGACGCCCAGCGGCGGGAGTTCTTCCAGCAATTGCACCGCTGGATTCGCCAGGACCATACGGTGCATGTCTTCTGCAACACCGAGGGTGAACGGCAACGGTTCCAGGAACTGTGGAGCGAGTATGGCTTAGCCGACGGGGCGAATGACCAAGGACCAATGACCAAGGCTCAAAGTTTGGACATTGGGCATTCGTCCTTGGTCATTCACCTGGGTTCGCTCTCCCGCGGCTTCCTGATTCCGTCGGCCCGGATCGCCGTGGTGACCGACGCGGAGATCTACGGCCGCTACAAGGTGGCCCGGTCGCGCCGCCTGAAGTCGCCGCACGCGCAGGCGATGCGTTCGGCCTTCGAGGTCGATTTCACCGAGTTCGAGGAAGGCGACTTCGTCGTCCACGTCCAGCACGGCATCGGCATTTTCCGGGGCCTCAAGACCTTGCCCCCCGCGCGGGAAGCCAAGGCTGGGAGCGCGAATCCGGCGCCCGCTGGCGGCGGCCAGGAGTGCCTGGTCATCGAGTTCGCTGCGCGCGACGCCGGCGAGGAGGCGCCCAAGCTTTACGTGCCGGTCACCGAGGCGCACCTCGTCGGCAAATACGTCGGCGCCGGCAAGGCCCGGCCGCAGCTCAGCACCATTGGCGGGACGCGGTGGACCAAGGCCAAGCAGGAGGCCGAACGGGCGGTCAAGGATCTCGCCGCCGACCTGCTGCGGGTGCAGGCGGCCCGGGCCACGCAGACCGGCTACGCGTGCGCCGCGGACGCCCAGTGGCAGCGCGAGTTCGAGTCGGCCTTCGAGTTTGAGGAGACGCCGGACCAGCTTCGCGCCATCGACGCGGTGAAGCGGGACATGGAGACGCCGAAGCCGATGGACCGCCTGCTGTGCGGCGACGTAGGTTTCGGCAAGACCGAGGTGGCGATCCGCGCGGCCTTCAAGGCGGTGATGGCCGGCAAGCAGGTTGCGTTGCTCGTGCCTACGACCGTGCTGGCGCAGCAGCATTACAACAGCTTCCGCGAGCGCATGGCCGAGTTCCCGGTCCGCGTGGAGATCATGTCCCGCTTCCGCACGCCCAAGCAGCAGCGCGCCGTCATGGAGGCCGCGGCCACCGGCCAGGTGGACATTGTCATTGGCACGCACCGCATCGTGTCGGCCGACATGCAGTTCAAGGACCTCGGTCTCGTGATCGTGGACGAGGAGCAGAAGTTCGGCGTGAAGCACAAGGAGCAGTTCAAGCTGCTCCGCACCACCGTGGACGTGCTCACGCTCAGCGCCACGCCGATCCCGCGCACGCTCTACATGGCGCTCACCGGCGCGCGCGACCTCAGCACGCTGGAGACCCCGCCGCAGGACCGCCTGCCGGTCGAGACCGTGGTCGGCAACTACGACGAACGGGTCATCCGCGACGCGCTCCGACGCGAGCTGAACCGCGGCGGGCAGGTCTATTTCCTCCATAACCGCGTCTCCACCATCGAGTCCGTCGCGCTGAAGCTGAAGGCGCTCGTGCCCGACGCCCGCATCGTCGTGGGCCACGGGCAGATGGACGCCGACGACCTGGAAAAGGTCATGACGCAGTTCGTCAACGGCGAGGCCGACGTGCTGGTGAGCACCACGATCATCGAGAGCGGCCTCGATATCCCCAACGCCAACACGATGGTCATCGACCGCGCCGACCGCTTTGGCCTGAGCGAGCTTTACCAGCTCCGTGGCCGCGTCGGGCGTTACAAGCACCAAGCCTACTGTTATCTGCTGCTGCCGCGCCACGCGCAGCTCCTGACCGAGGCGCGCAAGCGGATGAGCGCCATCAAGCAGTATTCGGCGCTCGGTTCGGGCTTCAAGATCGCCATGCGCGACCTCGAGATCCGCGGCGCCGGCAACCTGCTCGGCCCACAGCAGAGCGGGCACATCACCGCCGTGGGCTTCGACCTCTACTGCCAGCTCCTCAAGCAAAGCGTGGCCTCGCTCAAGGGCGAGAAGGTTGCCCCGCGCACCGAGGTGCGCCTGAGTCTTGGCTTCCTCGCGATGAATCCCGGCGAGGAACACCAGGGCGCCAAATCCAAGGCCAAGCCCTCCGAGTTCCCCGAACTCCAGCCCGGCCTGACTGACATCGAGATCCCGCGCGAGAACCTGGTCCGCTGGGTGGAAGACGATGACGACTCCGGAACCGCGGCCGCGAAGCGCCGGACCCCGGGCACCGAACCGCCCAAGACGCCGGCCTACCTGCCGCTCGACTACGTGCGCGAGTCCGAGCACCGGCTCGAAATCTACCGCAAGCTCGCCCAGGCCACCCAGCGGACCGAGCTGGACGCCTTGCAGCGCGAACTGCGGGATCGCTTCGGCCCGCTGCCGACGTCCGTGGAACTGCTGGTCAGCGTCCACGAACTCCGCGTGCTGGCCGCCGCAAAGCAGGTCACGGCAGTCGAGGTCGCGGAGGACAAGGTGAAGCTCTTCCGCGGCCGCGAACCGATCACGATCGGCGGCTATTTCCCGCGCCTCGCGAAGCGCGAGGCCAAGGCCCGGATGGCGGAATTGCGCAAGCTGTTGCTCGGGCTCTGACCCGGCCGGTCCCGCAACTGTAGGTGTTCGGCCTACAAGAAAATCGTCCG
>JBEISV010000323.1:0-5574 GCA_040375265.1 Verrucomicrobiales bacterium | reverse complement strand
GGTCAGGGTCGCGAGGTCAATTTCGTCGCCGACCTTGTTGCCGGAGTTGTCGAAGCGCTGGAGCTTGGCGCCGCCGGGGTTGACCGCGTAGCGCACCACGAAGCCGTTGGCCGTCACCGCCGAGCCGTGCCAGATCTGCACTTCGACCGGATCCTTGCCCAGGAGTTGTTCCGCCTTCACGACGGAGCCGTCGGCCTTGACCACCCGGACGATGCCGTGGGTCTTGGGTTCCGCGCCGCCGTAGATGTCGACGAGGTCCTGCCGCTGGCGGCTTTCGCCCACGATCACGACGTTGCCGTTGGCGAGGTAGTCCCAGTCGCCGATGCGCACGTCGCCGTCGCGTTCCGCGTAGGCATCGCCGAGTCCGGAGACGATGCCGAGCGGGGCGCCGGAGTTGTTCAACAATTGGACCGCCGGGAAGTCGCCAGCGTTTTCACCCGCGGCGGTGTTGTTGATCGGCGCGAGGGCAACCACTTCCTTGCCGAGGTCGAACGCGGTGCCGCCCATGCCGAAGCCGTCACCGAACGGGTTCACCTTGATCTTCGGGCCCCAAGCCGTCCGGCCGGACACCGCCGAACCGTCGGCGCGGAAGTAGGCAAGGAACCGGGACTGATGGGTCTGACCCACGAAGTCCGGATCAATCGTGGTCAGCGTTGTAACCGGGGTCAGGGGCACGCCCGCCGGGCTATACACGGTCCAGACGGCCTCCTGATCGGTCAGGCCGTCGCCGTCGTCTTCCCAGCCCACCACCACGTTGCCGTTGGCGATGACACCCACGCCGAGGCTTTCCACCTTGCCGTTGTTCTGGGTGCTGGCTGGGGGATTCACGTAAACCGTGGGTCCGAGCGGCGTCAGGCCGTTGGCTTCCGCCAGGCCGGGCCGGGTCTGGGCAGGGGCGCCGCCCTCGACCTTGAGGACCACGGAGTCCGCCGTGTAATCGACCTTCCAGCTCAGGCCCGCGCCCAGCACGGCCTCGGTGAGGTCGGTGGCCACGAACTGGCCTTCCACGGTGCCGCCCTTGATGAGGGTGTAGCTTTCGCCGCCGATCGGGGCGTAGCCGTCCAGCTTCACCTTGAGGGTGCCGTTGGCCAGCTTCGCGACGCCGGTGACGTTGATGGTAGCGTGGCTGGCGCCGGTGATGACCGGGTTGACCGTGCCCTTGCCCGGGGTCGGATTGCCATCGGGGTCAACGGCTAGCTTCAGGTCGCCGCCGACGCTAACCTTGGCGTTGGGGCCAATCACGGTGACCGTGCCGTCGGAGGTGTCGGCCGCGCCGGTGCCGACTTCGAGGTTCTGCTCGACGCGGAACGAGGCCCGGTCGCGGATGATCAGCTTGGCGGTGCCCGCGGCGTTGCCGGCATCGCGCGGGGCGCTGATGCCAAGCCCCTTGGTCGGGCCGCTGGCGGGATCGGAATTCACCGTCATCACGGCGTCGTCCTGCAGAACCAATTCGCCGTAGCCGGGCGACTGGGAAACGAACGTGCTGTTCGGCCCCGTTTCTGCCGGCCGCTGTTCGGCAGAGCTGCCATCGCCCTTCATGAGGTCGAAGATGTGAACCTGTCCGCGGTCCTTGACCGTGATGTAGCTGTTGCCCTGGCGTGCGCTCAGGCGGCGGAACTTGAGCACGGCATTGTCCTGAACGGTCATCCGTCCGGTGCTGTCCGCGCCCGCCGCCATGGTAAGGTAACCTTCGTCAGTCGAGCCGTTCGGGTTGCCCGCGCCGAGGCTGTTGCCGGAATCCACCCGGGCATTGCCAGCTACGACGACAACTTGGTCGACTGCGGTCGGACCACCTTCGGACACGCTGATGCCGCTGCCCGCCGCGAAGTGGGCGTTGCCGTCGATCAGCACGCTGCCCATGCCGGCGCCATTGGCACCGACCTTCAGGTCGTCGCCGGCGAAGAACTTGGCGTCATTGTGCATCTCAAACCGCCCCATTCCCTTTTCGCCGACTTCCCAGTCGAGGCCGTTCAGGCCGTCGTCCGAGTAGCTGCCGGGGAATTGGTCGGGTCCGTCGAAGAAGATCGTGCCGCCGTTCTGGATGAACGTGGAGAGCGTCGTGCTGAAACCGATGACCGCCTTGGGATCACCCGCGGTGCCGCCGAGATTCAGCGTGCCGCCGTTCATGATGATGTGGCCGGATTCGGTGCTGTTCTGGGTGCTGCCCAGGCGAATACCCGAAAGGCTCTTGGTGCCGGCGTCGGCCGAGATCGTGGCCGTGCCGCCGTTGTTGATCGTCACGATTTCCGTGAGGTCGGGAATCTGGCTGGGATTCCACTTGGTGGCGTCAAACAGGCCGCCGGTGGTGCCGGTCCAGAACAGTTCGGTCTGCGCCAGGGCGAGGGCCTGGGCGGACACCAGTCCGGCCGCAATGAGGCAGGCGCGGAGTGAGTATTTTGGTTTCATTGATGTGCTTCGTGTTGCTCGTGTGTGGCGAATGGTCCGCCGCCTGTCCGTGGCGCAGCCCAGGGGCCGCGCCGGCAAACGCTGGGAAGGACCGCCCGCCGGCAGTCATCGCCTGTCGTAAACCTGGGTGGACGTCCCCGAAAGGACGACACCGCGGATGCGGTAAAGCGTGGCTGATCAGGAGCCAGTATCGCGCGCTGCTCCCCGGTGAAGTCAAGGTCCGCGGCCGGAATCACCCATTTGGAGCAGCGATGTTGCCCCGTCGGAACACGCGGCCGGCGGCGACGGGAATTCAGCTGAGTTCCAGGCCCACAGGACAATGATCCGAACCCAGTATTTCAGGCCGGATGAAGGCGGACTTCAGCCGCGGCCGCAGGGCGGCGCTGGCGAGGAAGTAGTCGATACGCCAGCCGACGTTCCGGCCGCGGGCGCCGCCCATCGGGCTCCACCAAGTGTAGTGGCGCGGTCCCTTTTCAAATTCACGGAACGTGTCCACGAAACCCGCCGCCAAGGCTGCGCCGAAGCCGGCCCGTTCCTCGGGCGTGAAGCCGTGGTTCTTCACATTGGCCTTGGGATTCGCGAGGTCGATCTCGGAGTGGGCCACGTTGAGGTCGCCGCACCAGATCACGGGTTTGCGTTGTTCCAGCCCTTTCAGGTAGGCGAGGAAGTCGCGGTCCCACTGTTGACGGTAGGGCAGGCGCGTGAGTTCCCGCTGCGAATTGGGCACGTAGGAGTTCACGAGGATGAAGTCGGTGTATTCCGCCGTCAGCACGCGGCCTTCGCGGTCGTGCTCGGCCATGCCGATGCCTTGCGTGACCTGGAGCGGTCGGGTCCGGCTGAAGATCGCGGTGCCGCTGTAGCCTTTCTTTTCCGCGCTGTTCCAGTAGGTCGTGTAGTCGGCCGGCCAGAGTTGTTCCACATCCTCGGGCCGGCACTTGGTTTCCTGGAGGCACAGGATGTCCGGCGTCTCGGCGGCCAGGAATTCGAGGAAGTTCTTCCGCAGCACGGCACGGAGGCCGTTGACGTTCCAGGAAAGGAGTTTCACGCGCGCGAGGGTGCCGGGCCAACGTGCGGCCGCTAGAGATAATTCCGCAGCGCCGCCACCAGGAAGTAGGCCCCGCCCACGGCGACCACGGCGGAACCCCACCGCAGGGCCCGCTCCCCAAACCGGTCGCCCAATTCGGCCCGGCCGGCCCGGAGCACCGACCAGAACGGCAATCCGACCGCGAGGTGGCCCAGTTCGACGCCGAGGCAGAAGGCGAAGATGGCGACGGCCAGGGCGGTTCCACCCACGCCGCCGATGGCCTCATTCAGGCCGCCGGCAAATCCCAGTCCGTGCACCAGCCCGAAGCCAAACGCCACCGCGAGCCGGCCGCGGCCCCGCGCAGTGTGCGGGGCGAGGCAATTCTGCATGGCCACGAACATGATGCTGCCGGCGATGACCGGCTCGACAAACCACGGCGGCAACCGCACCCAGTTCAGGGCCGAGAGGGTCACCGTGAGCGAATGGGCCAGGGTGAAGATGCCGATCAGCTTGAAGAAATCCTTCAACTTGGCCGCCGCGAGCGCCAGGGCGGCGAGGAACAGGAGATGGTCCCAGCCGCTGAGGATATGGTGGACGCCCAGCCGGACGTAGGCGCCGAACGGCGTGCTGCCTGAACCGGGCCGGAAGTCCGCCAGCGCCTGGGTTGCCGGCAGGGCGTTCGTGGTGGCGCCGGACGCCGCGGCGGTTCCCACGCCGGGAAGTTCCAGCGCAAACGGCAGATCGGCGCGCACCAACCCGGCGGCCAGCTCCTTGCGGTCGGCGCCTTTCACGAGCAGGGCGTAGGTCACATCCCACGGCACGCCCGGGGCGTAGTTTTGCCCGCGGAGCGTCGCGTGACCGAGGGTGATTTCCCGGGGTGCACCCGCCGCAAACCGGAATTCGAGGTCAAAGGCGGCGTGCGCCTGGTCGAGATACGGCGCGGCGTCCGTCGGACTAGCCTCACCGCCGTCGGTGACGAGCTGCGAATCGAGCACCTCGCCGGGGAGCGGTGCGCCGTCGCCCTGCACCTGCAAGGCTTTCAACAGGTAGTTGCCATGCTGTTCCAGCGCACCGGTGAGGACGTCGAGCGCGGGCACCCGATTGGTGTCGAGGTGTTGGACCACGGCAATTTCCCGCAGGGTCGCGCTCACCCGCATCACGAGGCGGTTGGTCTCGACCACCACCCACCAGGAATTCTGGAGAAACGGATGCGCCGCCGCTTGGAACGGGCTCAACCCGGCCACCAGCAACCACAGGAAAAGAAGGCGCCCTGACACGGTCGCGATTCTGCCCGGCCGGGCCGCCGAAGGAAGCGTCCAGTCGAGAAGGCCAGCAGGAAATCACTGGCGAGGTTGGCCATGTCCCGCTTGCTTGGAGTTCGAGCTAAGCGAGCGTCCATCGGATTCACAGGCGGATTGAAGCATCACCTGGCTTGTTGGCTGTTTCTCTCTGGATTTTGACTGCAAATTCACGGGGCAAGGGCCGAAGGTGCGTAAAACGCGGCCGGCATGAAACGCTCACTTCAGGCAACAATCCTCCTACTGGTTTGCGTCGCGGCTTACCTCGCATCGTTCCGGTTGTTCATGCGGTCGCATATGATGACGTCGATCGTTGAAGGGCATACTTCCACCTATATTGGCGTCGCGGATACCCGGTTGAACCGGCTGCTGGTGACCCTCTACCAGCCGGTGCTCCGATATACCTTCCCAGCCGGCACTCCGTTAAAGTGGTTCTGACGGTGGGCTGCCCGCCCATTGAGGAATCCCTTCACTCCCCGGCCGGCCGGAGTTCTGGCCATTTTTGCAGGCGGCGGAGGAGCGCCTGGTGCGATATGCCGAGCTTCGCCGCGGCCCGGCGGATGCCGCCGTTGGTCTCAACGAGGGCGCGGCGCACCATTTCGTATTCCTGCGCTTCCAGCGGGGGAAGTTCGCGCGCCGGCGCGGGGGCGTCGATCGGCACGACGACGGGCGGGGCAGCGGGCACGGTCAGGGGAAGCAGTGCGGCCGTGGGTGTTGCCAAGGCCGCGGGGCGGGCCTGCTTGAGCCAGGCGGCGTCGAGCGCCAGCCACGCAACGTCGGGCGGGGTGCGTAGGAGCGAACGTTCGAGCAGGTTGCGCAGTTCGCGGCTGTTGCCGGGGTATTCGT
>JBEISV010000192.1:0-8279 GCA_040375265.1 Verrucomicrobiales bacterium | reverse complement strand
CGGCGGAGGCCAATGGGCCGGCGATGGCGGAGATCGCTACTAAACAAATCCGACGCGAACGCCGGAACAGATTTCAGGGCCGCCGGGATTTCCGGCGGCCTTTTTCATGTTCGCAGCCATAAACGGTTTGACTCAGATTTTTGAGGTCCGTAGCGTCCGTCCACAGAATTTTCCTATGGCCGATCCCAATACTCCCGTTCCGCCAGCTCCGGAACCGCCGAAGCCCGCGGATGCCGCCGCCAAGAAGCAGACCGTCCGCATCAGCCTGCCGCCCAAGCCGGCCGGCGGCCCGTCCATCAAGATTCCAGCTCCGGCCGCTGCCCCCGCCGCAGCTCCGGCTGCCGCCGCCACAGCAACCGCCCCTGCCGCGCCTGCGGCCGCTGCCCCGGCTGCGCCTGCCAAACCGGCGGCTCCCGCCGCGCCCGCGCCCGCACGCCCGGCTCCGGCTCCGGCTCGTCCCGCAGCTCCGGCCGTCAGCGGAATTGACGTCGGGTTGGCATTCGCGACTGTCGCGTTGGCCGTCGGCACCATTGTCAGTCTCCTATTCCTGGTGCCGACAGCCTCTTGAACCATGGCTAGCGACAAAATTTTGACCATCACCGAGGCAAATTTCGGTGAAACCGTATTGAAGTCATCCAAGCCCGTGCTGGTGGATTTCTGGGCCGAATGGTGCGGCCCCTGCCGCATGCTTGCCCCGCTGCTCGACGAACTCGCCGGCGAATACGACGGCAAGGCGTCCATCGGCAAAGTCAACGTCGACCAAGAACAGGGCTTGGCCGTGCAGTTTGGCATCACCGGCATTCCGGCGTTGCTGATCTTCAAGAACGGTCAGGTCGTCGGCCAGTTGGTCGGCATGCGTCCGAAGGGAGCCCTGAAGCAGGCTCTCGATGGCGCCATCGCTGGCTAGTTTCGCGATTTACCTTTGAAAGCCCCGCGGCATCCCCGCGGGGTTTCTTTTTTCGGCGGATCAGCACGACGCCCAAGTAATCCTGCCCTGCCCGGATCAGACCACAATTACTGGTAGAAAAATCAAAACCGCATTGCAGCCAATAGGGCGCCGAGCATAATCGATCCACCTTCCGACCGTCCAATCGGTTTCCCATCCATGATTGAGTGGAACATCCAGTCCCGCGGCCATGTCTGCTTCGTTTCCGGCCACCCCTTCTCGGAGGGGGAAGCTTTCCATACGGTGCTCTTGGACCAACGCCATGGCTTTGAGCGGCTGGACCTTACTTTGGAGGCTTGGAAGTCGCATGGACCGGAAATCTTGGCCCGCCCCAATCTGATTTCCCACTGGAGCGGGGTCTACCACGCCCCGCCGGCCCGACCGCCCGAAGCCATCCGCAAGGATGACGCCGAATCCCTCTTGCGAAAGCTGCTGGAAAGGCGGGACGAACATTATGCCGCCGCCTGCTTCATCTTGGCGGCCATGCTGGAGCGCAAGCGGGTGTTGAAGGTGAAGGCCCAATTGCGCGAGGAAGGCCGCCGGGTGTTCGTTTACGAACAGCCGTCATCTGGGGACATCTTCACCATCGCTGATCCGAACCTTCAGCTGCACCAGTTGGACCAAATCCAGCACCAGGTCGCCGATCTCCTCGCCCATGGGCTTCCGGGCGAAGGGGCGCCGAACGAAGAGCCCTTCAACGCCCCAAGTGAGATCGCGTCCTTGGCCCCGGCCGACGCCCCGGCGGTTTGAGCCATTCTTCCCGCCGTGATCAACACCGACCAACTCGAAGAAACCTTGGGCTACCGGTTCAAGGACCGAAACCTGCTGATCCTGGCCCTGACCCACCCTTCGATCGCCCACGAGGCCGGCGTCGGCCATCTGCAACAGCACAACCAGCGGCTCGAATTCCTTGGCGATGCCGTGCTCCAACTGGTGGTGACCAGCGAACTCTATTCCCGGTTTCCTTCCTATGGCGAAGGCCCGTTGACCCAGGCCCGCGCGCAGATGGTGAACCGGCTGGCCTTGGCCGCGCATGCCCGGCGACTCAATCTGGGGAATTTCCTGATCCTTAGCCGCGGCGAAGAATCGACCGGCGGAAGGGTTCGCACCTCCACGGTGGCCGACGCGTTTGAGGCGTTGGTGGGGGCCGTTTATTTGGACGCCGGATTTGAAGTGGTCCGCGCGCTGGTGCTCAGCCTGTTCCGGGATTCCTTCGGCGCGGTCAATGAATTGCCCAACTTGGACAATCCCAAAGGGGAACTACAGGAACTGCTCCAGGCAAAATCACCGGAACCGCCCCGCTACGAACAACTGTCGGCCAGCGGTCCCGATCACAACCGCCAGTTCGAAAGCGCCGTCTACCACGAGGGTGTGGAACTGGGCCGCGGTTTGGGCCGGTCGAAAAAGCTCGCAGAGAGCGCCGCCGCCTTGGCCGCACTACAGGCATTGAAGGTTTCCGGACGTTTTGCCGGCAACGCCTGAGCCGGTCGGCCTGACCAACGCGTCGACGGCTTCCACCGCTCCGTCAAGCTGGGCGCCAAACTGACTCAGTCCACCGCCAGCCGACGAAGGGGTGGTCGTGCTCAGCAGCTCACGCAGGCAAGCAGTGGCGGTATCGACCGACAATCCGGCTGACTCTTGTGGTGCTGCCCTTACCGTTGGGGGCATGTCCTTCCTCCACTGGTTCCTATGCCGGTCCGTTGCGGCCTTGTCTGTCTTGTCTCTGATTCACGCCGAAGTGCCTGCCGGATACCTCGGGAGACCCTTCGCCGACGCCTTTCACAGGGCCGGCGCGGCCAAGGTCCCCGGCCTGCTCCAATGCGCGCTCTATGACCTCGGCGGCGAGGGCATCGCCTTTCACGACACCGACGGCACGAACAACGGCAGCGGCAAACTGAACCTGGAGAAAGGCCACCAGCGCGCCCACGCCGGCGACTACATCTGGCACTTCCGGAAGGACGAAGGCGTCGACCTTTCCTTCGTGAAGGACTGGGCCGACCTGAACCACACAAATCTCGTCAGCCCTCCGATCAACCAGTTTTACATTGGCTGGACCGAGAACGGGGAGTGGTGCAACTACACGGTCAATGTCACGCGTCCCGGCTCCTACCGCATCCGGGCGCTCTACGCCTTCCAGACCAACACCGTAAGCTTCGACCTCAACGGCAAACCTGCCGCCACCTGCCGCCTGCCCGTG
The DNA here is from genome assembly GCA_040375265.1 of Verrucomicrobiales bacterium. GTDB lineage: Bacteria > Verrucomicrobiota > Verrucomicrobiia > Limisphaerales > UBA9464 > CAIWAH01. The sequence goes on along the minus strand of JBEISV010000192.1, from coordinate 5,136 downwards.
CCGACCGCGAGCTACCACCACTGGAACCTCGCCGATATCGGCGCCATCGAATTCCCGGAAGCCGGCCCGCAGCTCCTGACCTTCCGCTACGGCAAGGGCAACAATTTTGGGTGGTTCGAATTCGAACCGATCGCCCCCACAAAACCCTGAGGTGCAGTCCGGCCGGCCACGGCTACCTGAAGCCCGTTCCAATCGCCCCGATGAAATTTCTCCTCCGAATCGCAATCGTCGTCGCCGCTTCGGCCTTGCCGCTCTTTGCCGCCGAGACCGCCCGCGCGCCATTGCGTGAGTTCGACGTCCTGCGCTCGTTCCCGCCGGGCCGGCTGGCGGCGCTCAGTTCCGGCGACATTCCGGACACAAAGGGGCTCACCGGCAGCAACCGGGGCAACGGCAACTGGCTGGAAGCGGGACCACAACGGGGCAGCTGCCGCGCCGTGATCGCGGCGGTCGTGGCCGGCGATCTTGCGGCGGCGGATGCCGCCTGGCGTGGCATCGACGTCGCCTTTGCCCACCAGCGTGACGACGGCGGCTTCGAGGCGGAAGTCCGCCCCAATGGCGCCAGCGCCAAGCCCTACGGAGCCGCGGTCGAGACTGCCTACTTCTTCCTCCAGGAACTGGGCCGGGCCATCCTCGTCATCCGCCAGTCCCCACATGAAGCCCACTTCCACGCCCGCATTGAGGCATTGGAACCCAAGATCCGCCGGGCGTGTGATTTCGTCTCGGGAGGTTACGACACCATCATCGAACGCAGCAGCAAGGCCGTGAACCGGATCGTCATCGCGGCCAAGGCCTTCGGCACCTGCGGGCTGGTCTTGAAGGACGAGCGGCTCGTCGCTACCTCGCGCAAGCTCGTCGCCCACGCGCTCACCCTGCGCGACGCCGAAGGGGTATTCATCGAGCACGGCGGGCGCGACTCCAGCTACAACGTGGTCTCGATCCTGTTCGGCCAAGTGCTGGCGCTGCACGTGCCGCTGCCCGAATTCGAGGCCGCCATGCCTGCCGCCGTGAAATGGCAGCTTTCCAAAATCCGCGAGAACGGAGAGGTGGACGTCACCGGCAACACGCGCACCGGCGTGGGCAAGGAGAAGTCCTACTCCGGGCAGCCGAAGAACGTGAACTACAACGAGGTCGTCTTTGCCCTGACTTATTTCGGGATCGTTCACCATGACCAAGCCGCACTCGCAGCGGCCGACCGGGTCTTCGCCTTCTCCCACCCCTGACCGCGATGCACTCCGGCGCTATCCCTTGGCGACATCTGCTCGTTCTGACGGGCGGACTTCTGCTTTCGCATCAACCGCAGGCAGCTGAGTCTGCCGGCCCATTCCGCGCCGACCTCCCCGCCCCGCGCCTTCTGCCCGGACAGACGGACTTCGCGTTCACGCTTTACGGAACGCCGGGCAGCCTGGCGGAGCTGAAGGAGGTCGTGGCGGTGATGCGGGAGAAACATCTCGGCAACGGCTTCGATCCTGGTCCCGCCGCGGTCGCCGCGTCGCGGCCGCTGTTGGAATACCTCGCGAGCGTCGGCTGGCCGGTGATTCTGTATCCGCCCGACGGCGGACGCATGCAAGTCAAGGGCAGCACGAGTGTGCTGAACCACGCCGATGAGGAAACGCTGCGGCTGATGGACCGCGCCGGCGTATTCAGCGCCATCCAATTGGGCGAATGGGGCTACCATTTCCACCGGCTCACCGGCGACGAGGGCTGGTGGAAAGCAGTGCTCGGGGCGGATTACGAAACCCAAGCGAAGGATTTCGTCATTCCTGCGGCCCAACGTGGCTACGAACCGGTTCCCACTACTCGCCGCGAATGCTACGACCAGCTTCGCGAGTATTTCCTCTGGCACCGGCAGACCAAGGGCGGCCGGCTCATCAGCGTCACCGGGCATTCACACTATGAAGCCTACGCCGCCGAGTGGGGTGCCAGCGTCGTCGGCCTCGAGGTCGGGGAAAACATCGGCTTCACGCAGTCCAAGTTCGCCTTCGCGCGCGGCGCCTCGCGGCAATGGAACGTCCCGTGGTCCGTGCAGGTGAGCCCGTGGTTCGGCAACGCGGTGACGACGCGCGGCCCGCTGAACACCAACGGCCCCACCGCCACCGGACTCGACGCCGGCCACTCGCTGAGCCTCTACCTCCGGATGTGGCGTCACGCATGGTTCGCCGGCGCGGCCTTCGTCACGCCGGAGAACAGCAGCGCCATCTTCTTCGAGGAAGCCAAGGCGCCTTGGAAGCTCACGGCCCATGGCGAAGCCGCCGCGAACGCGTTCCAGTTCATGCGCACCCACGACCGGGGCACGCCTTACACGCCGATGCTTGTCGTGCTGGATCACCTGGCCGGCTATGCCGCCTACCACGAGCGCACCTTCGGCATCCTGCCGCGGACGCCGGGCGACCAGGAAATCTTCGACCTGCTCGAACGCCAGCTCTACTTCAGCGCCACGCGGCTCCCGGTCCCGGGCAACCCGAAGAATCCCGAGGCCGGCTACCTGCACCCTACGCCGCAGGGCGAACTGTGCGACGTGATGCTTTCCACGGTTCCCGGCGCGATCATGCGGCGCTATCCGGTCATCCTGCTGGCTGGCGAAGTTGAGTTCTCCAAGTTCTTCGTCCACGAACTCATCACCGCCGTCGAAGGTGGCAGCCGGCTTCTGCTCCACCCGCGGCACGTCGAGGCGCTGGGCCCGGAGCGGTTCGCGACGCTGAAGTCGGCCGGTGCGGTCGAAGTGCTGGAGCCGTGGACGAATCCCGACGCCGGGCGTCCCGCCGCGATCGCGCGCGACCGCCTGCGCCAGATCGGAGCAGACACCTTGCCGATCGGGGTGACCGGCGACCCGGTCCAATACCAGATCAACCGCAACCGCACAGGCTGGGTGATCGAGCTGATCAACAACGATGGCGTGGTGAAGGAAGGACGGAGTCCTGCGGTCATCCACTCGCAAGTTGTCGCCCACGTTCGGCTCACACCGCGCTTCGCCTGGTCGCTGGCCACCAATTGGGAGACGGGCAAATCCTGGTCGCCGAGCAAAGAAGTGGAAGTCGCCATTCCGCCGGGAGAAAGCCGCTTCGTGGAATTCACGGTGGTGCCGTAACGGAACCCGACACTCGGATTGGGATCGGGATTGGGTGACGTGTATGCGGTCGCAAACCACGGACCCGCCCCGTGCCGCATCCTCCGGATAGGCTCCACCATGGCTGGCTCCTCATTTCCCGGTGTGCAATTGCCGGGATCAGGCCTAGTTTGACTCCAATCTGTGCAAGAATCCGAGCGCATCCAGTGTCCCTACTGCGGCCAGTCGATGGAACTGCTGATCGACACCAGCATCGCCCAACAGCGGTTCACGACCGACTGCGAGGTCTGCTGCCGGCCGTTCGAGGTCTTTGCTGAGTGCGAGCCGGGCGAAATCATCGCGTTGGACGTGCAAGCGTGACCCGTTCTCGATAACCGACTGGCAGGAAATCACGGTCACCCAAGCCAATCCGAGTCCATGAGCCCGATTGCCACCTACGCCTATTCCCGATGGCACTGGAAGGTGACCCTCACCCTTTTCTCAGACGAAATCGTCACCGAATCCACACATCTTATCCGGGGCGCCACCAAAACCTCCCAACCGCTCGTAGGGTTACTGCCCAAGCCCGGTAGCGGTTCCACTCGTCCATCCGGTTTCACCGAAGCAGTGACGCTTCTGCTGGTGTCCAGCGCATTGGGCACATACTGGCTCGTTACTCAGGATTTTCCTCCCGAGGAGCATGGTCCGCTCGCGTGCGGCGTCTTCGCGATGATTGGGCTGGGCGGAGCAATCTGGAATTTCCGCCGTTGGATCTATGTCACGTTCAAGTCCGACCAGGGCATTCCACTGCTCATCGTCTAGTCTTCACCACAGACCTGAAACTCGTTCGATCCGTTTGTCAGCGCGGTCATCCGGCAAATCGAGACGCTTCGAGGCAAGTCACGCGCGTAGGCGCCAACTTTCCCCTTTGAACTTTGCGCGCGGCCCCCTGAACTCCCCGCGTGCTCACCGACTTCAAGAGCGTCCATTTCGTCGGCATCGGCGGGACGGCCATGGCCAGCGCCGCGGTCGCCATGCAGGAACGCGGCTTCCACGTCACCGGCTCCGACCAGGACGTGATCTATCCGCCCATGTCCACCTTCCTCGCCGCGCGCGGCATCGCGGTGAAGGCCGGCTACGCCGAGTCCAACCTAGCCCATCACCCCGACCTGGTCGTCATCGGCAACGCCATCTCCCGCGGCAACCCCGAGGCCGAGGCCGTGCTGGACCGCAAGCTGCGTTACTGCTCGCTGCCGGAGCTGCTCAAGGAGTGCTTCATTCGCGGCAAACGTTCGCTCGTGGTCACCGGCACGCACGGCAAGACGACCACCGCGTCGCTCCTCGCGTGGGTCTTCGAACACGCGGGCCTCAACCCGTCGTTCCTCATCGGCGGCATCCCGGCGAACCTCGGCCAGGGCGCCCGGTTCACGGATTCCGAATGGTTCATCCTCGAAGGCGACGAATACGACACCGCCTTCTTCGACAAACGCAGCAAGTTCGTCCATTACCTGCCCGAGGTCGCGATCATCAACAACCTGGAGATGGATCACGCCGACATCTTCGGTTCGCTCGCGGACATCCAGTTGGCGTTCCGGCGGTTCATCAACCTGATCCCACGCAACGGCCTGCTACTGGCCAATGGCGACGAAGCGAGCCTCACGTCGCTGCTGAACGTGAAGCACTGTCCGGTGAAGCGCTTCGGCCTCGGAGAGGCGAACGAGGTCCGCGCCACCGGCATCCACCTGCGGGCCGACGCGTCGGAGTTCGAGCTGTCCACCTTCAAGTTTGAGCTGCCGCTGATCGGCGAACTGAACGTCCGCAACGCCCTTGCGGTCGCCGCATGCGCGCGGCATTGCGGGCTCACCGACTCGCAGATCCAGGCTGCCTTCGCGACGTTCCAGGGCGTGCAGCGGCGCATGACGGTCCGCGGCGAGGTCCGCGGCATCGCGGTAGTGGACGACTTCGGGCATCATCCCACGGCGATCCGCGAAACCTTGCGGGCGCTACGGGTGAAGTTTCCCGGCCGGCGGCTGTGGGCCATTTTCGAGCCCCGTTCCAACACGACCCGCCGGAACATCTTCCAGGACGAGCTG
>JBEISV010000380.1:0-4802 GCA_040375265.1 Verrucomicrobiales bacterium | reverse complement strand
AGTGTTATTGAAGTAATGCATTTCACGCAATCAAGGATCGGGCGGAAGGTCTGCCCAACGACCACCGAGTCGTGATCGAAAGAGATACATTATGGCCAATCCCGAATCCCGGCTGCCGGAAAACGTCCCCGGAGCCTTCTTTGTCACCAGCGACTGCATCGACTGCGACCTGTGCCGACAGGAGGCGCCGACGATCTATCAACGGAATGCTGACATCAGCTACTCCGTGGTGATCCACCAACCCGCGACCGAGGCAGAGTTTCATCAGGCCCGGGCCGGTCTGGAAGGTTGCCCGGTCGATGCCATTGGCATGGACCAGACTGCCCTCAGCCCGGCTTTGTCCCGATTCGTGGAGTCGGCGCAGACTCCGGCGTGATGTTCGCCCGATTCCTTCTGCCAATCGCTGGCTTGTTCCTGTCGCCGTGGCTGTTCGCCGCGCCGGCGCCGCGCGGTGGAGTTCCGCCGTCGGGGATCCCGGTGCCGGAAACCGTGCGGCAGGAACTCGTCGTGGGCGCGGCCGATTTGGGCCTGCAGGTCGCGACGCTGCAGGCTGCGACGAATCCGCTGGCGCAGGACCTGTGGCCGGACGTCGCGGTTCTGCACAAGGCGGTGGATTGGGCGCTGCGCTACGACGAGTTCCACGTAACGAACCAGTTTGCCCAGGCGCGCGAGCTGCTTCGGCTGGGACAGGAGCGGGCCGGGCAACTGGCCAGCGGCAACGCGCCGTGGACGCGCCAGACCGGGCTTGTGGTGCGCGGTTTCGTGTCGCGGATTGACGATTCGGTGCAGCCCTACGGCGTGGTGGTGCCCACCAACTGGGTGGCCGGCGGTCCGGCGCTGCGCTTGGACGTGTGGCTGGCGGGGCGTGACGAAAAGCGCACCGAGCTGCGATTCATCAACGAACGATTGCGGTCGAAGGGCGACTTCGCGCCGGCCGACACGGTGGTCGTGCATCCCTACGGCCGTTACTGCAACGCCTACAAGTTCGCCGGCGAGACGGACGTGTTCGAAGCGACCCAACGCGCTCAAAGCGCCTATGGCACCGATCCCCATCGCCGGGCAATCCGCGGTTTCTCGATGGGTGGCGGCGGGACGTGGCACCTGGCGGCGCACTTCCCGGATTACTGGCGGGCCGCGGCACCGGGTGCCGGTTTTGTGGATACGCCGGGCTACACCGGAATCCTGGCGAAGCCGCCGGTGCCGCCGCCGTGGGAGCAGACCCTGTGGCGGCTCTACGACGTGCCGGGCTACGCCGCAAACTTCCGCCACCTCGACGTCATCGCCTACAGCGGCGAACTCGACCGGCAAAAGCTCGCCGCTGACACGATGGCCGCAGCGATGCGAAGCGAAGGACTGGAACTGCGTCACCTCGTCGGCCCCGGCGTGGAACACAAATACGAACCCGGCACGAAGGCGGAACTGGCCCGGCAGTTCGACGCGCTAATGGCGACGCCGAAGGAGTTGGAGCCGCGTCGGATCGAGTTCACGACCTTCACGGCGCGGTATCCGGACCACGGGCAGTTGGCATGGTTCGCCCTCGAACAGCTCCAGCGGCATTGGGAACCCACTCGTGTGGTGGCGGAGGTGGTGGCTTCCAATCGGATCGTTGTGCGGACGACCAACGTGGCCAGCTTCCGCCTGGTGGACCCGCCGGGATTGGCGGTCGGGGCGGTGTCGGTGGAAATCAACGGCCAGACCGTCAGCGGGTTGGTTCGCCCGGACGAAAAGGATGTTAGCGTCTTCAAACCGTCTTTTGAGCTGCGGGGACGACGTTGGCGGTTGGTCGAAGGGTTTCCAAAACCGCACAAGCGCCCAGGACTTCAGGGGCCGATTGACGACGCGTTCATGGGGCGATTCCTCGTGGTGCGCCCCACCGGCAAGGCGTCGCATCCGGCGGTGGCGGAGTGGTCCGAGGCGGCGTTGGCGCAATTCCTGGCGGATTGGCGGGCACAATTCCGGGGCGAAGCGCGCGTGAAGAATGACGTCGAGGTCACCGACCTGGATTTCGCCGAAAGCGATCTGATCCTGTGGGGCGATCCTGGCAGCAATCACGTGCTGGAACGGATCCGGCGCAAGCTGCCGGTGTCGTGGAGCCGCTCGACCGTGCGGATCGGTTCACTATCGGCGCCGGCGGCGGCCAGCGTGCCGGCCTTCATCTGCCCGAATCCGCTGAACCCGGAGCGCTACGTGGTCGTGAACTCGGGCCACACCTTTGCGGCGTGGAACGGCACCAATGCGCGTCAGACGCCGTGGCTGCCGGACTGGGCGGTGTTCTCGCTCGCGGGCGACCGGCCGACGGTGACCGCGGCGGGCTTCTTCGACGAGGCTTGGCGGGTGCGCTGATCAGCTCCGTCGGCGGGCGAGCGGATCACATTTCCAAAAAAACTTCGCTTTGCACGTCGGCCGGCTTCCGCTACCAACTCCTCGTCCGTGCGAGATTAGCTCAGCGGTAGAGCATTCGCTTCACACGCGAGGGGTCGCAGGTTCAAACCCTGCATCTCGCACCATTTCCCCGACCCCGCCAAGTTGCGCCCATGCGCGACCATCCCCGTCAAACACGCTGCTACCAAGGGCTTGGGGTGGTGCAGACTTTTCTGTCGCGTCGCCTGCCGGCGACAGCTTGCGACCCGGCGCGCCTAAAATCTGTGCGTATATTTGTGCACACCCTGGGGCCGCGAAGAGTGGGGGCAGGGCGTTTACCGTCTGCGCGAGGGGCAACATCGATTCGGTGAGGTAGACTTTCCCAGTCAGCTTCGGATCGCTGTGCCGCATCAGGGCCTGTGCCTGACGCATCGGAACGCCCTGGCGGTGGAGGAACGTGTTCCACGTATGGCGAAGCGAGTGGAAATCCACGATCAATCCCTCGGAGTTCCGGCGTGGAATTCCGGCCGCTTCCAGATCGCGATAGAATCGCGGCATTTTGGGCAAACGCGGAAAGAGTCGTTGGGACCTCGGGGTGCCTTCCGGAAATGCGGCCTGGAGGCGTTCCAGCAGTTCCGGAATTAAAGGAAGGGGTTGCTCTTTCCGGTTCTTGGCGGCGCTGGCTCGCACCATCACGTAGGGAGTGGCTTCATGAAGATGAATGTCCGCCATTGTCACCGATTTCATTTCGGTGCGTCTCAGTCCTGTGCGGCCGCTGAAAAAATATGCCAGGCCCCGTTCCGGGCCGCCCGCGAGCACGAGGCGCCGCAATTCCGCTTCGGTGAGGGCACGTCGTCGGACCCGTTCATGGCCCCGCACTTCAACCCGTTCAATGTGGCGCAGCGGGTTGCATTTGATGCGGTCACAGCGTTCAGCCCAGGTGATGAAGCTGGCGCAGGTGCCGAGATAATCATTGAGGGTCTTAGCCCCGTGCCGTTCTCGGTTGGCGGATCGCCATTTCAGGAAGCCGTCGGCAGAAATGTCGGCAAACCGAGTCCAGCCGCATGAATCAAACAGGCTGGTCAGCCGGAAGCCGACAATCTTCACCCATTTTGCGGCCCGTTTCTTTGCCCGCAGGTCGTCCACATAGGTCTGGACGTGCTCTGCAAGTGGCCGGCTTGCGGAATCTCGTCGCAGTTTGGGCTCCAGAATGCCGGCTTCCTCGCGCTGGCGTTCCGCCAGGAACTCCTGGGCGACCTTCTGTGCCGCCTGTTTATCCGAGACGCCAAGCGACTTCCATTTGTCGGAGGGCATCTTTCCGAATCGGTAGCGGAGGTAGTAGCTGCGGGTTTCGCGGAGTTTGCCGTCACGACGGAAGCGGCGTTTTTCGACCTCGAAGATCATGGCGTGCTTCTGGTTGCGGACAGGTTGAATTCACTGCAGGAATGCGACCCATGGGAAGCCTCCGGAAACGATTCAGGTAGCCTCGGACCGAGAGGCATTCGAAGTCGCGAAGTGAACTGGGAGGGCGGATGTTGGGACTCGAATTGGCATCCTCGATCGCCTCCTCCACTTGAAATTCGGGAGTGGTCCCCGATTCCTGAGCAAACGTGCCGTCCTCGCGCAGAAATTACCTGAGGTAAGTTGGCACACCGTGCTCCTTCAGGCAGCCCGCTGTCTCGGAAGGTAAACGTCGTTCGAGGTCGATCAGCGTGAACTGTAAGTTACTTGCAAAGTTCCGAAAAGTGTTCCGGTCGTGTTCCACCGCGGAACGTCCGATTTACTTGGAGCGGCGGGAGCTGGTTCGTTGGCGGTAGCTCCGGGTGCAGTAGCAGATGGCGTTTTGAGGCCCCCTGGCCTTGATGGCGGCGCGCACGACCCTGAGCAGCGGCTGGATCATGGGGGCGGGGACTCCGAAATGAACCAGCAGAGCATCGCGAACGGTCTGGCCCGTCGTGAGTGGATAAGCCGTTTAGAATGTGCGGCGAGGTTCGGGCGTGTGAGGAGACACATTGCTGCAAGGCGAGAAAGTGTCCACCAACGGGTAGCAACGGAATGGGCTGCGCCGGAGGGGGCTGGTGAAGGGAGTGAGCCGCCTTCCGGTGAATTTAGGATGCTGGCGCCGTGTATTTTTGCGGGTTGGCCCGTGGTGAATACCGCGTCCGGCCACCGTTACGCCGCAGGTGATCGGCGCTTGCGTGAACAGGCCGGTGCGGTCGGTGAGGGTGAAGTTGCCGAGTGAACGCTCCCGGTCGGGCCGGAAGAATTCCTCCGGCTTGGTGCCGCGGGCGAAGAAACCGGCGGCGAGCGCGGCCACCACGAGCGCGCCGCCGACGAGGCTGATCAGAAGGCGCAACCCCGGACTGCCGAGCGAATCGTCGGCGTCCGGGGGCGGCTGCGAGGAATTGGCCGGCGCGTTCTTCACCGCGGTTTGGTCAGCT
>JBEISV010000464.1:0-3890 GCA_040375265.1 Verrucomicrobiales bacterium | reverse complement strand
CACTGAGCTGGCCGCCTTCCTCGTAGCCGACATAACCCGGAGGCGCGCCGACGAGCCGGGCGACGGTGTGCTTCTCCATGTATTCCGACATGTCGATGCGGATCATCGCCTGTTCGTCGTCGAACAGGAACTCGGCCAGCGCCCGCGCCAGCTCGGTTTTGCCGACGCCGGTCGGGCCGAGAAAGATGAACGAGCCGATGGGGCGGTTGGGATCGCCGAGGCCGGACCGCGCACGGCGCACGGCATCGGAAACGGCCTTGATCGCTTCGGCCTGGCCAATGACCCGGTCGGCGAGGCGGTGCTCCATCTTCACTAGCTTCTCGCGCTCGCCTTCGAGCATCTTGGTCACGGGAATGCCGGTCCAGGAGGCCACCACCTTGGCGATGTCCTCCTCGGTGACTTCCTGGCGGAGCAGGGCGTTCTTGCCCCCGGCGCCGTCGGCTTGCTTCTCGACCGCGGCCAGCTTCCGTTCAAGTTCCGGGATCTTGCCGTATTGCACTTCCGCGGCCTTTTGCAGGTCGCCCTTGCGGCTGACCTGTTCGAGCTCGGTCCGGGCCTGCTCCAGTTGTGACTGAATGAGGCTGACCGCATTGATGGCGGCCTTCTCGTTCTGCCATTGGGCGGTGAGCGCGGTGGATTTCTCCTTCAGGTTCGCCAGTTCGCCGTCGAGCTTGCGGAGGCGTTCCTTGCTGGCGTCGTCCTTCTCCTTGGCGAGCGAGGTGCGCTCGATCTGGAGCTGGAGAATCTGCCGGTCAAACTGGTCGAGTTCGGTCGGCTTGGAATCGAGTTCCATCTTGAGGCGCGAGGCGGATTCGTCCACGAGGTCCACGGCCTTGTCGGGCAGGAAGCGGTCGGCGATGTAGCGGTGCGACAGCGTCGCGGCGGCGACCAGCGCGGCGTCTTGGATGCGCACGCCGTGGTGGGTTTCGTAACGCTCCTTGAGGCCGCGCAGGATGGCGATGGTGCTTTCGACGCTCGGCTCGGCGACATAGACCGGCTGGAAGCGCCGTTCGAGCGCCGGGTCCTTTTCGACGTGCTTGCGATACTCGTCGAGCGTGGTGGCGCCGACACAGCGGAGTTCGCCGCGGGCGAGCTGCGGTTTGAGCATGTTGGCGGCGTCCGCGGAACCCTCGGCCTTGCCGGCGCCAACGATCGTGTGGAGCTCGTCGATGAAGAGGATGATCTTGCCCTCGCTGGCGGTAACCTCCTTGAGGAAGGCCTTGAGCCGTTCCTCGAATTCGCCGCGAAACTTCGCGCCGGCAACCATGGCGCCAAGGTCCATGGCGATGACCCGCTTGTTCTTCAGGGATTCCGGCACGTCGCCGTCCACGATCCGTTTGGCGAGCCCTTCGACGATGGCGGTCTTGCCGACGCCGGGTTCGCCGATCAGCACGGGGTTGTTCTTCGTGCGGCGGGTCAGCACCTGCATGACCCGGCGGATCTCATCGTCGCGACCGATGACCGGGTCAATCTTGCCCTTGCGGGCCAGGTCGGTGAGATCCTTCCCGTATTTCTCCAGCGTCTGGATTTTGTCTTCGGGGCTCTGGTCGGTGACGCGCTGGTTGCCGCGTAGCTCGGCGAGGGCCTTGAGCACGGCATCGCGCTTGAGGCCGTGCTTGGCGAACAGCTTTTTCAACGAATCGCCGCCCTTGTCGAGCAGCGCGAGCAAGAGGTGCTCGGTGGAGACGAAGTCGTCCTTCAACGCCTTGGCCTCCTTCGGCGCGGCGTTGAGGACGTTCTGGAAGTCCTGCGAGGAATAGACCTGTGACGCGCCCCGGACCTTGGCGCGGCGATTCAGTTCGGCATCAAGGTCCGCGGTGAAGCCGCCGGCCTTCACGCCAAGTTTCTGGAGCAGTTGCGGCACGAAACCGTCCTCCTGTTCCGCCAGCGCCAGCGCCAGGTGCTCGCCGTCGAGCTGCTGGTGTGAGCGTTCCTGCGCCAGATTCTGGGCCGTCTGGAGGGCTTCCTGCGCCTTGATGGTCCACTTGTCGAAGTTCATGCGCCTTGTCCTGCATGGCCCATGCCGGAGAACCGGCGGCTATTGGGCCGAAACGCGTGAGCTTTTCGGATCGGCTGTGTCGGATTGAGCCAAGACGGCGTTGGGACTGCGCCACCCGGTGGCGCGCCGGGCGCGGGTGAACTGGACCGCTCAAACCGAAACGCTGCCCAACCCGATGGAACACAAGCCTCGTTTCCGCCTGCTGTTGCTCCTGATGGGTGTGGTCGCGCTGGTCGGCCTGATTTGGCTGGTGGATCGCGAGCCCCGAAAAGACGTGAGCTACTATTTCCCCGGCTGGGTGGGCCCCTCGGTGTCGTCCGGCGACTTGGACCGGCGCTTCCGGGACCTGACGAATTCGTCCGCCAGGGTGGAAATCCTGTTCGAGGCCTCGCGGCTGGAGCCGACCCCAGCGGGCCTGCTCTGGTGCCGGATCGTTGAGGAAATGCCTGCTGGCCTGGTCCAGCACCTGCCGCAATACGTTTTTCCCGATTCCAGCCGGGCCGGTCGCTGGCTGTTTGACCACGCCCACGAGGCGGCAGTTGCCCGGGAATTGGAGCGGCAATGGCCGGCGCTGGATGACCAATCGCGGGCCAATTGGTTTAGGTGGGTTTCGCGGTCGGCGGTGCGGTCACAGCCGGCTTATGTGAGGTTTGCGCTGGCGACCCCGGAATCCGGAGATCCGGAGACCCGGGTGCCAGCGGCGAGGCTATTGGTATCCGCGGAAACGTTCGGCGCGGCCGAGGCGGACTTTGTCGCCCAGGTGTGCCGTGACGTGGGTTCAATCGCCCGGGCATCCAATCACCGGGCGAACCATCTCTTCGGCGACCTGGTCCGATTTCACCGGGCGAACCCGGCGATCGTCGGTGCGCTCGCAAGTCTGGCCACGAACAAGAACTCGTTTGCCGGACCGGCTGCCCTTGCCTTGGCCGCGCTGGAACCCGTCGAATTGTCTCACCGCCCGCGCCTGCGTTCCGCTTTGGACCGGCTGAACCACAACTCGCTCAGGGCAAACGACTGCCTCGCCGACATGTTGACCTGGCCCGAATTTGGCGCCGTCCTGGGTTCGGAATGGGGCCTGGGGCTGCTCGCCGACAAATTGGTCATTTCCCGAAAGACCAACCACGTGGCGGGCACCAACCCGATTCGGGCTACGGGCCCCGATGAACTCTGGTTGCGGGTGATCGATTCGCTGGGGACCAACGCGGCGCCGCTATCAGGGCGCTTGCTGGACCTGGTGCGGCACGAACCGGAAGGCCCCAAGGCGCGCCTGGCGGTGACCTTTGCCAACGTGGCCCCGCACACTCCGGAACACTTGGCGGCGGCGATCCCCTTGCTGTCTGACCATGAGGCGGTGGCCCCGCTGCTGCTGTGGTTCGGTGGGGCCGGCGCCGCGGCGGAGTGCGCGGTGTCCGCCGTGAGGGCCATCGCGGACGATTCGAAGCGCTACCCGCCGAAAGCTGGAACCAGGGAGCCAGTCCTTCGGATGGATCCGGCGTTGGCCCGCCGCTATGGCCTTATCCCCGCCCAGGGCCGAGACACGGGCACGGCGGACCGGGGCAAAACCACCAAACGCCCCTCGGACATCTGGATCCCGGCACAGTCGTGTCCGAATCGGTGGGGCAATCTCTGGCCGCGGGCGCGACGTAATGGGCAATTCCTGTTTCCGGAACTGAGCGCCAATGCGAGGGCCCAGCTACGAAATTCCGCGCGGAATCCGATTCAGGTGGCAGGAACGACGCTCCGGCCGCTCGCACCAGACTGCCTTCGGCGAATATCACCCGTGCCGGCTTCCGAAGCAGCAGAAGCGAAGGGCGGGTGGACTGAAACCGGCGGCGAGAGAGCAGGGGATCGGTGACTTCTCCAGATCTGCTGGCTTATCGGCGGTCGGCGT
>JBEISV010000177.1:0-8576 GCA_040375265.1 Verrucomicrobiales bacterium | reverse complement strand
TCCTGTCCGCCCTGCATGCCGAAGTTGCCGAACGAGTGGTCGAGATCCCACGGCACGAAATGAAACTTGTCGGTCTTGGGATGCAGGTAAACGACGTAGTTCTGGCCGAGCGTCAGGATCGAATCGAGCGTGCTGAGCCAGACCGTGACGGCCATGAAGCGGCTGAACTCATCCACGTCAATGAACTCGGACACCCGGCGGGCAAAGTCGGCGTCATCGGCGTCGGTGAGCAGCTTCGCGAAGTCCTGCACGCGCCGCTTCTGCTTCTCCGTCACGTCGTTCTTCGGGTCGTAGGTCTGGTTGTAGGCCTTCCAGTCGGCGCCGAGATAACGGAACAGGGTGGGCGTAACCGGCTTGAAGATGGCGCCCTTCTTGGTGCCGAAGTTGGCCTCGGCCCAGTTGTTGTCGGGATTCTCGACGATCGAATAGAGGCCCAGGTAGGTGTTGTCGTGCGCGCCGGGGGCGTTGACGCGGACGCGGGCGTAACTGGTCCGGGGCGCGGGCACGCCGGCCGCGCGGTAAAGCGCGTAGGACAGCGGCTCGTTCATCCACGAAGCGTCGGTGGTGTTGTTGTGGAGGTTGAGCTTGCCGAGGCCGGCGAGCTTCTGGCCCTTCACGAACTCGTTGAGGTCCACCTTCAGCGACTTCTTGTCCGACATCCGCGCGCCCATGAAGGTGCCGTTACCCTTGAAGCGGACGGCGACGTTGGTCAGGCGGGCGCCGGCAAATTCCAGGTCGGCATGGACGTATTCAAAGGTCATGCCCGCGGCACCACTCAGGCCGTTGCGCTGGCCTTCGGCGGCGAGCAATCGGGGTCCGAACCCGCCGCCGCCGGGACCGCCCATCGTGAAGGCCTTGTTCATGCCTTCCCGGATCGAATCGGTGGTGAGGTGGCCTTCCTTCTTGGTGTCCCATTCGGCACCCCAACGGTTGAAGGCGCCGAGGAATTCGTCCTTCGCGACGGCGCCGTCCTTGTTCTGGTCCAGCGTGCTGAACCACATCGGCGCCATGAATCGGGTGGGGTTGAAACCGCCCGGGCCGCCGGGACCGCCGCGCCCGGGGCCACCGCCGGGAGGTCCGCCGAACATGCCGCCCCCGCCGCCCTTGGGTTCAAGGGCCTCCCATTGGCCCGGGGGAAAGGACAGCTTCACGTCCCAGACGCGGTTCAGGGAAAACAGGTCGGCTTCGGTCTTGGGCACTTCGGCCCAACTGGAGAGGCCCAGCAACGCCAGGCCGGCGGCAGAAAGCAGAGGTCGGATCACTCCGGGGAAGACCGGAGTGTCAGGATTTGGTTACATTCCGGTTACGCCGCGACGCGGGTAGCTGCGGCCGGGGCGGGCGGTGCCACGGGATCGCGGAACCGGGCGTGCAGCTCTTCGTTCCAAGACTCGGTGAGGTAGCGGAACAACCAGCCACCGCCGGTTTGGAGCCGGTGGTAGGCGTCGCGCAGGGAAAGCACCATCGTCAGGCGGCGGTTGGGGCAGTTCAGTTCGCCCACGTCGTGCGTGGCGACTGTTTCGAAGCCCATCACCCGGGTGTGGAAGGCGAAGGGGCTGTGCCGTTCTCCCTCGAACACGTCGGTAATGTAGTGGGAGAAACCGCGCCGGATCGTTTCCGTGCAGGCTTCCCGCATGAGGGCGACCGCGACGAGAAAGGTGCGCCGGTGCTCCGGCACGACGGCAAAGCGTCCGATTTCGGCGATGCGGTTGTTGCGCACGAAGGCATCGAGGTCCATATCCGCGACCTGCTGGAAACCGTAGCTCGCGTAAAGATCCAGCGGCGGCGCATAAAGCACCCGGAGGACGCCGACCGGCTGCTGGTCGAGCCGGGCGACAAACCAGGAAACGACCCCGCTGCGAATCTCATCGCGGCACACCAGCGACTCGTCCCGGGCGATCCAGCCCTTCTCGTCGCGATAGGTGGCGCGCATCACGGAAAGGGCCTGGGCCCGGCCCCAGTCGTCGTCGACGCGGATGACTTCCAAGTTGAACTTGTGCTGCATGATTAGGTTTTGGTTGAAGGACGTTGCCACTGTTTGCCGGCGAGCAGGGCGAGGGCGCCCATGAGCTGCGCGTGCCAGTCGGCGATTTCCCGGCGGTCCGGCACGCGGCCACCCGGAGGCGGCACGAGCGGACGGCCGAAATGAAGGGACATCGGCGCGAAGTTGCCGACCCGTCGTCGGCCGGGGGCGACCGAATGGCGGATTCCGACCGGCAGCAGGGGAACGCCGGTTTCGAGCGAAAGCTGGGCGGCCCCGCGGTGGCCGGTCAGCAACCGGTCCGGCAGGCCGGTGGCGGTGCCCTCGGGAAAAATTCCCACGGAGGAACCGACGGCGAGCCGTTCCCGGGCCAGTTCGTGGGCGGGACGGTCCGGACAGAGCCGGGCGCGAAAGCGGTTCAGGAACGCGGGCCGCGCCGGTTTGCGGTTCACCGGGATGACCTCGGCGATCCGGAATACGGTGGCGAGTCCGGGCACGAGGAGAAAGTTCCAGTCGGCCAGGAAATGGACCGGCCGGCCGCCGCGCAGGGCGATGAGCAGGGCGGGCACGAGCAGCGCCTCCACCTTGGTAGTGTGATTGAGCGCAAAGATGACCGGGTCCCCGGCCAAGGCGTATTCCGGGTTGTGCAGTTCCCGGATCAGGGTCCGGCCGAGCAGGAGCGTCGAACGAACCACCCGCCGCAGGGCCGGTCGCCGGTGCAAGTGGGGCAGCGAAATTTGCCTAGGGGCGCCCAAACCTACCCCGCCAAGGCATTCGGAGGCTGGCGGCGGACAGAGGGCAGGCGCTGGGACGGACGATTCCACGGAGCTTTGTCCGGCCACAGTGGCGCCGGTAAATGGCGATATTTTGTCGGAACGGAAAAAGCCCGGTTACGCCGGGGCGGCAATGGATTCGGAGTTGGTCCGGCGCCGGGATCGCGCTTCACTGCCGCCCAGAAAAATGAGCAGTCCCCAGCCGAATCAGGCCGCAGCGTTGATCGCCGGTTATGCCACCTACCGCGGGTTGCCGCCGCTCGCGGGCCTCGGGTTGTTTGCGGAAGCCGCGGTTCCCGGACTGTCGGTCGAGGAGTCGGTGCGCCGGCTGAAGCGGCATCACTACGCGTTCCGGCGGCTGCACCAGATCTTCATCGGTCGGCTGACTGCGGAACCGGTTTACGAGCTGAAGATGGCGTTTAGTCACCATGGCTGGCTGTGCGCGGAACACGTCGCGGCGATTCGCGCCCGGGTCGGCGAGATGCGCGAGCCGCCGCTGGGTCTGGACAAGGTGCCCCACGCCGGGCTGGAGCTGGCCTTTGACGAAATCCTGTCCGCCCCGACGACCGAGGAGCTGTTGCTGGGCCTCTACGAAATCGCGCTGCCGTCGGTCCGCGATGCACTGGCCCGGCATCAGGCCGCGACGCACATCCTCGCCGACCAGCCGACCCGACGGCTGCTGAAGTTCATGCTGATCGAGGTGGACGAGATGCTCGACTACGGCCGCAAGGCGATCAGCGCGATGATTTCCGCGGAGCAACGCGCGGCGGCGGCGCCGGGCCTGACGGCCATCCGGCAGGCCTCGGCCGCGGCGGGAGGTGTGGACGGCTGCGCGGCCCAGGGCGAGTTGCCGGCCCGGGTGCGTTCGGCGATTCCCTGGAAGTTTGACGGCCGGCCGCAGCGCGACGCGCGGTTTCCCGATCCCTACAACATGGGTGTGAACGCGGAGGTCTTCCTCTACGACGAGACGAAGCCGGCGGACGGCAAGGTGCTCATGATGTTCTACAAACGCCTCCGCGAGATCGACGTGCCCGAGATGATGGCGAGCATCATCGCGGAGACGCCGGACCAGCCGTGGGGTTACTACCGCGACCTCACGCGGCAGCTCTGGGACGAGGCTCGGCACGCGATGATGGGCGAGGTCGGCTTTGCCAGCGTGGGCGTGGACTGGTCGCGGAACGTGCGGGTGAATTTCACCTGGTCGCTCGGCCTCAATACGCAGCTCAACCCCAAGGAACGGCACGCGGTGCTCTACTTCATCGAGCAGGGCCTGATGCCGAAGACCGGCAAGCGGCACGAGTGGGAAGTGGGGTTGCAGTCCGGGAACCCGCTCGCGGCGATTTTCCAGGACTTCGACTGGGCGGACGAGGTGTTGCACGCCCGCGTGGGCCGCGACTGGTATGTGAGCGCGATGCCAAGCGCGCACGAGGCGGTGGAATACGGCGACCGCTGCTGGAGCAAGGTGTTGTCGAACTGGGGCGGCTGGCGGGACGCGGGGCTGACCCAGCATGCGAATTGGTGGCCCGGAGCCTACGCGCAATTCTGCGAACGCAACGGCGTCACGCCCCGGCCGGAGGTGCTGGGCTACTCCGTCAGCTACGAAAGCGTCCGGGCGGACCTCAAGGACGTGTCGGCGTCGGGGTAGGCGAAGCTTGGCGGCCAAAGGGCAGGGGCCGGTGACCCGCTTGGTCTGCCGGTGCGCCTAGGTGGCTGGCACGAAACGTTGGCCCAGCAAGGCCGCGGCGAAAAGGCCAAGGAAGACGAAGGCGTAGCCCGGCCTCGGCGCAACGGCCAAGAGGTCCACGAGGCAGATTCCCGCGAGCAATCCCGCCACGGTCAGGCCGAGGTTGCGCGGCCCGGACGCGAAGGTGTGGCGCAGACACCAGCCGGCCCAGCCGACCAGCAACGCGCTCAGCACAAGGCCGCGCAGACGCCAGTCGCCGTTGTTCATTAGCGCGCTGAGAAAGAGCGGCAGCGCCAGGACCACGAGCGGCCAGCGTTGCAGTTCGCCGGTGGTGCTCTCTCGCTTGGCCACGTAGCTGAGCCCGATGATCCAGCCCGAGAGGGCGAAGGCGCTCCACAGGGCGTCACCGGTCACGCCGCGGTTCCCAACGGCGGCGGCGACGAGGAACAGGAAAAACCGGCAGGCGGACATAAGCACCGGCGAAAAGGCGATGGCCTTGTGGACGGCGTCGTAAAGCACCACCGACAACGACAGCAGCACCGCGAACACCGCCGCAGTCCAGCCGAGGGTGGCCAGGAGCAGCGTGCCCCCGCCGAGCAAAACCCAGCCGAGTTTCCAAACCAGGCCCTCGTCGATCCGCCCGGACGGAATGGGTCGTTCCCGGCGGAATTGCCGGTCGAAATCGGCGTCGAACGCGTCGTTCAGATACATCCCGCCGACGTAGGCGAGCGACGCGCCGACGCACAGCAGCAAGAACCGCCAACCGGAGCTGCCGCCGCCGAGGAAATAGCCGGCCAGGCAGTTGGACCAGACCGTGGGCAGGTTCGAGGCCCGCCCGAGGACGAGCAACGTGCGCAGATCAGGACGCGAGGAGGAAGGCACGCGAGGAAGACGTTGGGCGGCGTTCAGGAGTAGGGCCGGTGCTACTCCACCGTGATCGCCCGCATCGCCGGATGCAGCTTGCCGTTGGCGTCGGTGGCCTGCACGCAGATGTAATGGGTTCCGGGCGGCAGGTCCTTGGGCAGCGTGGCCTTCCACAGGTGGGGCGACTTGATGGGCTTGGACAGCTCGCGGAAGGGCTTGCTGGGCGTCTTGGGTTCGCGTTCGACCGCGGCGACGTAGGAGGGATCGGGTTCCAGCACCTTGGCCAGCTTGGTCCAGGCGCCGCGATTGTTCAGCCGCAGTTCCACCTTCGACTCGTCGGAGCCGTTGAAGACGTTGACGTAAACCGTCGTGGCGTTGGTGGACGAGGCCGGCACCCGGTCGGGCGCCATGATGTTCATCTGGTAATGGGCCGGCTTGCGAGCGGCCTTGAAGTCCACCGTCACGCCGCGGTCGGCGAAGGTCAGCACCGAGTAGCCGTTGGGCGCGCCGTCGCGCATCGTGGTGTGGGGAATGCCCAGTTCGTCGGGCTGGCCGGTCCACCAACTGCCGCAGGCGGTCACGTTCACGACGTGATGGTGCGGCGCGGCGCCCAGCCAGCCGTCCGCGCGGCGGAGGATGCGGTGCTCGTGCCAATGGGTGTGCCCGGAGATGCTGAAGCTGTAGGGCCGCTTCTCCAGGAGCCGGTAAACCTCCGTGCGGTTCGTCATGTCGTCGAGTGGCACGTGCATCATCAGGACGACCAGCTGCTTGTCCGGCACCAGCGCCAGGTCGCGGGCAAGCCAGTCCACCTGCGCGGGCTCCAGGCCGGCACGCCAGGTGACGGTGTTGGTGCCGCGGTCGGCAGGCGGCTGGAAGTTGATGTTGTTCAGCGAAACGAAGTGGACCGGACCGTAGTTGAACGAGAAGTAGCTCGGGCCGTAGATGCGGTTGTAGGTGTCGTCGAAATCGGGCCGGGCCGGGGCGTCGGCATTCACGTCATGGTTGCCGATGACGTTCCACCACGGCAACCCGATGAGCGCCACGGCGGCGTTGTGCGGCTCCATCACGCTCAGGTCATCGAACACGATGTCGCCGAGCGTCACGCCGAACTTCGCCTGCGTGGTGCCGATGAGTTCGTCCACGATGTCGTGCTTGAAGTAGCCGACCTCCGTGAGGTCGCGCGGCTGGGTGTCGCCGAAGAAGATCGTCTGGAACGTGTCCGGCTCCTTCTGGGGCGCGAGCGCGAAGTCGATCGAGACGGGCAGGGGACCGGTCGGCTTCAGCCCGGCATACTTCAGCTTCGGTGAGCCGGCGGGCTTGTGGGTGTAGGCGAAGCGGGGCAGCCGGTCGGCGTTCACCGGCGGCGTGAACCCGCGCGGCTTGATGACGAAGAACGTGGTGTCGCCCTCCGGCAGCAGCGGCAACGTCCAGCGGCCGTCGCCGTCAGTCAGCACGATCTCGCGCTGGTTGGAGACGGGGATGCCCTTGAGGCCGCGTTCGCCGGGTTCCCGCAGGCCGTTGCCATTGCGGTCCTCGAACACGGTGCCCACCGCCACATCGTCCGCCGCGAGGGCGGGCAGGCGGGCGGCGAGCAGCAGGAGCAGCGGCAGAGTGCGCAGCCGGAGTGTCAACATGGCGGCGAGGCTAGGCAGGCCGGGCGCGGCGACAACGCACAAGTTCCGGAAAATGGCCGCGGGCGGCGCCGTTCGCCGGGCGAAATGGTCGCCGGGAAGCTATCCTCACATTGGGCGCCTTCGGCCTTTGCCGGCCTGAATTCGTCGTTACGCTCCGCGTCCGTGAACCCCGTGAGTGATTTCCGCCGCCTTGCCTTTGCCGCCGTGCTGGCCACGTCCCTCGTCGCCTGTGTCGTGACGCTGGCGGCGTCGGCCGACGACGAACTGGCCCTCGGCGTCCGCACCACCGAGCCGCTGACCCCGGCGGAACAGCGGGCGAAGTTCAAGCTGCCCCCCGGCTTCGAGATCCAGCTCGTCGCCAGCGAACCGGACATCAACAAGCCGATGAATATGGCGTTCGACGCCACGGGCCGGCTGTGGGTCACCACCAGCATCGAATACCCCTGGGCCGCGCCGACGAACCGCCCCGCCCGCGACCGGCTGATGATCTTCGAGGACTTCGGCCCCGACGGCCGCGCCCGCAAGGTCACCCAGTTCGCCGACGGCCTGAACATCCCCATCGGCATCTATCCCTTCCGTTCGCCTTCATCCGTAGCCGCCGACGTAAGGAGGCGGACCGCAGATACGGGCGGGGCCTCCGCCTCGTCACCTCGGCGGCTACCCGAGGAAACGTGGAAGGCCCTCGTCTGGTCCATTCCTTACATCTGGCTGCTGGAGGACACCGACGGCGACAACCAGGCCGACAAGCGCACGCCGCTCTACGGCCCGTTCGATGTCAGCCGCGACACGCACGGCAATCAGGCCTCGTTCCGGCGCGGCTTCGACGGCTGGCTCTACGCCACGCACGGCTTCAACAATGACTCCCACGTCACCGCGCGCGACGGCAGCCACGTGGACCTCAACTCCGGCAACACCTACCGCATCCGCCTCGACGGCTCGCGCATCGAACACCACACGCACGGGCAGGTGAACCCGTTCGGCCTCGCGTGGGACGCCCGCGGTAATCTCTACTCCAGCGACTGCCACAGCGCGCCCATCTACCAGCTCCTCACCGGCGGCTGGTATCCGAGCTTTGGCAAACCCCACGACGGACTCGGTTACGCGCCCGTGATGCTGGAGCACGCCCACGGCAGCACGGCGATTGATGGCGCCTTCTACTACAACGACGACCTGTGGCCCGCCGAATATCAGGACACGTTCATGATCGGCAACGTGATGACCAGCCGGCTGAACCGCGACAAGATCACGTTCATCGGCTCCACGCCCAAGGCGACCGAACAGCCCGACTTCCTCACCACGACCGATCCGTGGTTCCGGCCCGTGGACAACATTCTCGGGCCCGACGGCGCGCTCTACATCGCCGACTTCTACAACCGCATCATCGGCCACTACGAAGTGCCGCTCACGCATCCCGGCCGCGACCGTGAGCGGGGCCGCCTCTGGCGCGTGGTTTACACCGGCAAGGTGGGGCGAGACTCCGTCGAGCCGTCGAACGAGCGTAGCGAGGCGAGCCAAGCGAGCGTTAACCCGGCCGGCGATGCTCGCGTGGCTCGCGCCGACTCCGTCGGCAAACAGGGCTCGACAGAGTCTCGCCCCACCAGCGGGTTACGTCCCGTCGCGCTGCCGAACGATCTCGACGGGCT
>JBEISV010000256.1:0-6666 GCA_040375265.1 Verrucomicrobiales bacterium | reverse complement strand
GGCCGTCGCGGCTGCCGAAAATCAGCTCAACGCGCACCTGCTCGAAATCATCCACTGGCATTTCAGTCCCGAGACCGGCTGCCCGTTCTGGCTCGATTGGGCGGCGAAGAACTTTGATCCGCGCCAGGAGGTGAAGTCCGTGGCGGACCTGCAGAAGTTCTCCCACTTCCAGGACGAATTCCTGCGGGACTTGCAGCCCGAGGTCTGGGTGCCGGCCGCCTTCAAGGGCAAGCCGTTCAACATCTTCGAGACCGGCGGCACGACCGGCATGCCGAAGCAGCGCATCGGCTGGAACGACTACAAGGTCGATTACTCGGAATTCAGCGACAAGATCTCCGACGCCCATTTCCCGCGCGGCGGGGCGTGGCTGATGATGGGGCCGACCGGTCCGCGTCGCCTGCGGCTGGCCATTGAGCACCTCGCCAACGTCCGCGGCAGCTCGTGCTACTTCATAGACCTCGACCCGCGCTTCGTTAAGAAGGTGATCTCGAACAAGCAGTTCGACGTGGCCAAGCAATACATGGCCCACGTCGTGGATCAGGCCGCCACCATCCTCAAGCACCGCAAGGTCTCCGGGCTGTTCACTACGCCGAAGCTGCTCGAAGCCCTCGCGGAGAAGGTCAACCTCTGGGACGCCGGCATCCGCGGCGTCTTCTGCGGCGGCACGTCGATGAAGCCTCAAGAAGTGCGCTTCCTCGTCGAGGAGTTGCTCGAAGGCCGCATTGGATTCTACCCGACCTATGGCAATACGCTCATGGGCCTTGCGGCCAGCGTTCCGCTGCAACCGGAGGACAATTTCAGCGTCACCTACTTCGCCCCGCAGCCCCGCGCCATTCTTCGTGTGGTGAAGCCGAACGCGACCGCCGAGGTGGTCAGTTACGGCGAGTTTGGCCGGGTGGAACTGACCACGCTCACCAAGGAATTCTTCATGCCCCGCTTCCTCGAACGGGATGAGGCAATCCGTCGCGCTCCCCGTCCGCCCTACGCGTGGGACGGCGTGGGCGACGTGCGGCCGTTTGGCGCGATGGAGAAGAACATCGTCGAGGGTGTCTATTGAGCCCCGGCCCGGCGCCGAGTGCGCGCCGGGCTCGACGCCCCCTCGGTCCGTTTGCTAACACCCCTCGCGTGCGTTTCGAGCATCTGGGCAAGGTCAGTCGGGTTGTGGTCAAGCTGGGCACCGGCGTCGTTACTGACAGCCGAAAGCGGCCTGACCAGGTGCAGTTTGCCCAGTTGGTCGCACAGGTCGCGGGCTTGCGGGCGGCGGGCAAGGAGGTGGTGATCGTCACCTCGGGCGCCGTGGGCGCTGGCATGGGGGTGCTCGGTTACGACGAACGGCCGGCGGCGCTCGCGGAACGGCAGGCCTGCGCGGCGGTGGGCCAATCCCGCCTCATGGCCACCTATGAAGCCTTGTTCCGGCACTATGACCTTTCGGTGGGGCAGGTGTTGCTGACGCATGAGGACTTGGCCGACCACACCCGGCACCTGAATGCCCGCAACACACTGCTGACGTTGCTCAAGCGGGGCGTGGTCCCGATCATCAACGAAAACGACGTCGTCTCGGTTACCGAACTCAAGTTCGGCGACAACGACCGCCTCTCCGCGCTGGTGGCCAGCCTGTTGCCGGCGGACCTGCTGGTGATCCTCACCACCGCGGACGGGCTCATCCAAAACTTTGGCAAGCCGGACGCGCGGTTGCTGTATCAGGTCGATCGGATTGACGGCGAAGTGGAAGCCATGGCCGGCGGCACCAGCAGCGCGACCGCCGTCGGGGGCATGGCGACGAAGATATCCGCCGCCCGGATCGTCGTCCGGGCGGGCATTCCGCTGGTGATCGCTTCCGGACGCAAGTTCGACGCCTTGGAACGCATCCTGGCTGGCGCCAATGAAGGCACCCTGTTCCTGCCGAATTCGGGGAAACTGCCCAGCCGAAAGCGCTGGATCGCATTCTACCGTCGGCCGGCCGGTTCCGTGGTCATCGACGCGGGGGCCCGCCGCGCCCTGTGCGAACAGGGGCGCAGCCTGTTGGCCCCGGGAATCGTGCGGATCGAAGGCGAGTTTTCCCCGGGTGACGTGGTCAGCATCGTCGATCTGGAAGGCGGCGAAGTGGCCCGTGGGCTCACCCGCGTGGCGTCCACCGCGCTGCCGGGCAATCCCGCCGGTCGCTTGGAGGTGGTGCACCGGGATGATTTGGTGATCCTGTGAAGACGCCGGCCCCCCAACGCTGGAACCGTGCGGAAGTTCGCCCGCAAACGCTGTGGCTGATCGGCTATGCCGTCGGCGGGGTGGCCCTCGGCTGGTGGCTGAACACGCGGATTAGCGGCTGGGGCGCCTTGCTGGGCCTGATGCTCGGGGTCATCGCGGCCCACTTCGGCGGCCACCTGCTGCTGTGGCTCAATGAAATGATCTGGCGTGGCCGTCCCCCGATTCCCGACTGCCGGCGGGGCCGTTGCGGCAGTTCCGACTATTTCACCGAGGTGCAGAATGGCGAGAAGGCTTACCTGTGCCGTTGTCGGGCCCGCTATTGCCGGCGCGGCCTCCGCTTTGTGGAGATCAACGCGGACGGCAAGGAGGTGCCCTACCTCCGATGGCGCCCGTTCCGCGGCTGGTTCCCGGATTTCAAATTCTAGCCGATTCCCCCATGCCCAAGCCTCCTTCTCGCCGGTTGCCACCCATTCGTCAGGTCCTGGAAGTGATGGCCGCCTTGCGCGCGCCCGACGGCTGTCCGTGGGACCGCGAGCAAGATCACAAGACATTGCTGTGGCACGCCATCGAGGAAGCCTACGAGCTGATGGACGCGGTGGAGGCGGGCGACGATGTAGAATTGGTCGAGGAATTGGGCGACCTGTTGCTCCAGGTTGTCTTCCATGCCCAGTTGGGACGGGAACGAAAGGCCTTCGATTTCGACCAAGTGTGCCAGACCTTGGCGGACAAACTTATTCGACGGCATCCTCACGTGTTTGGCGACCTGAAGGTGAAGGATGTCGATCAGGTGTGGGCCAATTGGGAACGGATCAAAAGGGGGGAAAAAGCGGGCACCCAACGTGAACGACCCTCCGCGTTGGACGGGGTCCCGATGCATCTGCCCGGACTGATGCGCGCACAGAAGCTGGCCAAGAAGGCGGCGAAGGCCGGGTTGGTGGATGGCGACGTCGTGGCCCGCTCCCAGGCGACCGCGAAGCCGGCCACTCGGCGGGAGATTGCGGCCGGGTTGTTCCACATTGCCGAGTATTGCCAAGCCCGGGGCTGGTCCGCAGAGGAGTTGCTCCGCGGGGAGGCCAATCGCCGGGACCGCGCGTGGCGCAAGGCCGAGCGGGGACAGAATTCCCGGGACGCCGGCAAATAAAGGTTGCGTGCGCGGGGAGCGATGCCTACCTATCGGCAGTCCGAGGTCTGACAGTCCGGTTGAGGAGTCTCCTCCCGGCGCTGCTTCCCCAAGTTCAAAGTTCCTGCGGCACATTCTGGTTTCGCCGCCTTTTTCTGGGTTCAGACATTCCGGACCAGCACAACGATATGAGCGACGGTAGCAACCAGGGTTCAGGCCCTGCCCCCCAATCCGGAGACTGGTCTCCCGGAAAGAATGTCCCCCCCTCCCAGCCCCGCGAACCGAGAGAACCTCGCCCGGCCCCGTCCAACGACGGCGGCGGGGAGGCTCCCCAAGGTCGTCCGGATAATCGTCCCCAAGACGGCCAAGGCGACGGCGGCAATCCGCAGGGCGGCGGCAATGGCCAGAATCAACAGCGCCAAGGTGGTGGCGGCGGCGGTGGCGGCGGTGGGCATCACCGGCATCAACAGCACCATCGGCATCACCGCGGCAATCGCGGTAACCGAGGAGGCGGCGGCGGTGGCGGCGGCGGGAACCGTGGCGGCGGTGGCGGTGGCCAAAACTTCAATCAGGGGGGCGGCGGCGGCGGTGGTGGTGCCCAACAAGCCCCGCGTCCCCAAGGCCCGCAACTTGGGCCTGATGGGCAGCCAGTCCTGCATGAAGGTTACTTGGAAATCTCGGAGAAGGGTTTTGGCTTCCTCCGGTCGCCGAAGAGCAATTTCGCGCCGAAACCCACCGACGTTTTTCTGACGCCGGATTCGATTAAGCGCCTTGGCCTGCGCGAAGGCTGCCAGATCGAATGCACCGTGAATCCGCCTCACAAAGGCGTCAGCCCGCAACTGCGGGAGGTGCTCAAGGTCAACGGCAAGGACTACCAGGACTTCCTGCACGCAATCCGGTTCGAAAATCTCACTACGATCGATCCCATCGATAAGTTCCGGCTCGAAACGGCGTCGGATGTTATCGAAACCCGGATCATCGATCTCGTAACCCCTATCGGCAAAGGCACCCGCGGCCTCATCGTTGCGCCGCCCCGGACGGGCAAGACCACGATCCTGAAGCAGATTTGCAACGCGATCACCACCAACCACCCCGAGGTGCTTGTGATGGTCCTGCTGATCGACGAACGCCCTGAGGAAGTCACCGACTTCCAGCGGAGCGTGAAGGCCGAGGTCGTCGCCTCCAGCAACGATCAGGACCTGGAAACTCACGTCCGCCTCAGCCGCTTCATGATTGAGCGCTGCCGCCGCATGGTGGAAGCCGGCAAGGATGTTTTCGTCCTGCTGGACTCCATCACCCGCGTCGCCCGCGCCTACAATTCCGTCCACGGCGGTTCCGGCCGCACCATGACCGGCGGTGTGGACGCCCGCGCACTGGAGATTCCGCGCAAGATGTTCGCGTCCGCCCGCAAGGTGGAAGAAGGCGGCTCGTTGACGATCCTCGCTACGGCGTTGATCGACACCGGCAGCCGCATGGACGAGCTGATCTTCCAGGAGTTCAAGGGCACCGGTAACATGGAGCTCATCCTGGACCGCAAGCTCTCGGAACGGCGGCTATTCCCGTCCATCGACATTCCCAAGTCCGGCACGCGTAAGGAGGAGAAGCTCTTCCCACCGCACCAACTGGAGGCCATCCGCAAGTTGCGCCGTATGCTGACGGAACTTCAGCCGATCGAGGCCATGGAAACGCTCACGGCCGCGCTCAAGAAGCACAAGACCAACGACGAACTGCTCGCCAAGCTCTCCTGAGCTGCGCGATCGCACCCGATTCACGCCCGGCCTCCGCTTGAGGCCGGGCGTTTTGCTTTCGCCGGCCGGACGCGCGGTGCGTGGAACCCATTGCCAGCCGCGACCGACGCAGGAATCCTTGCGCAATCACCGCATGAAACGCACCGCCTTCCTCGCCCTCGGATTCCTTGCCCCCCTGTTCGCCGCCACCACGGCCGATTCGCCGCTACTCGCGCCCGGTGCCAAAGTCGAGAAGCTCGGCGACGGCTACGTGTTCACGGAAGGCCCGGCGGCCGACGCCAAGGGCAACGTCTACTTCACCGACCAGCCCAACGATCGCATCGTGCGCTGGGACGCCGCCACGGGTGCCTTTTCGGACTGGCTGAAACCTAGCGGCCGCGCCAACGGCACCTACTTCAACGCCCAGGGGAACCTGCTGACCTGCTCGGATGAACTGAACCAGCTCTGGTCCATTTCGCCAGACAAGCAGGTGACCGTGCTCGTGAAGGATTTCGGTGGGAAGCTGCTCAACGGCCCCAACGACCTGTGGATTCGGCCCGACGGCGCGCTCTACTTCACCGATCCGCGTTACGCGCGCCCCTATTGGAAGCGCGATCCCAAGTCCCAGCAGGCCGGTGAACATGTTTACTTCCTCGGCGCCGACCGCGCCGTCGCGCCGAAACCGGTTGCGACCGACCTCAAGCAACCCAACGGGATCATCGGCACGCCGGACGGCAAAACGCTCTACGTCGCCGACATCGGCGCGGGCAAGACCTACGCCTACGAAGTGCAACCCGGCGGCGAACTCGCCGGCAAACGCCTGTTCTGCAGCCTCGGCTCGGACGGTATGACCCTCGACGCCGAGGGCAACGTTTATCTCACCGGCAAGGGCGTCAGCGTCTTCGACAAGACGGGCAAACAAATCGACCACCTCGACATTCCCGAAGGCTGGACGGCCAACGTGACGTTCGGTGGCAAGGACAACGACCTGCTGTTCATCACCGCCAGTAGTTCCGTCTATGGCGCGAAGCTGAAGGTGAAGGGTGCCCAGAGCGTGGTGCGGAAATAGAATCCGGAGGATTGTTCCTGGCCGCGCGACAACATGACGAGGATATCGGCGGCGCTTGGCATGACCCAATCGCGGCTTCGGGGACGATTCGCCCGCCCGCCGGGTAACCACCAAGTCCCGGAACGAACCGACCTATCGACGGCCTCGCTCATTGCCAGACACCTGTTCCCGAAGGGCGATTCCCGATTTTCGGCATTGGCACTCGCGGGACTTTGGCTCAGCCGCGGTGCGTTCAGGGAGTGGTGCCGTCGAGGACTCGCCAAACCTCCGCCAGATTACGCGGATGGACGAGGTGAGCGTTCGCGTTGGTCCCGCCGTAACTCCAGACGTGGAAGTGCCCTGCGTCGCAGCGTTGGAGCCGGGGCCAGTTCCCGCCGGCGGCAGGGCCGGTGTTGCTGGTCGGACCAGCTTGGCAGCATCCGTTGGGCACATCGACGGAAGGAGCCGGGCGAAGCGCGCTGGGAGCGAGTTAACGGGTCTTATTTCGCCAATGTAAACAAGTGCTTGCCGGCCCGCTGCGATAGGGCTACACGAAGCGCGTCATGGGG
>JBEISV010000317.1:0-5658 GCA_040375265.1 Verrucomicrobiales bacterium | reverse complement strand
CATGCGGGATTGGGATTATCCTGTCGGCGGTGGGTTGGCTCGGGGCCGTTGGCATTACCCTTGAGAGTTTGGCACGTCCGCGGCTGGTCGGGTGGGCCAAGTGTCTTTCCATCGCTTTGCTTTTCGTCAGCGGCGTTGCCACCGGCTCGGTATCATTATTCGCGGCATGGGGAACGGGTGGTGGCTCCCTGCTCGTTCCTGTGGCTTTGTTTCCCGGGATCGTCGGGGTTTCTGTTCTGTTGCGAAATCGGAAGCACCGAGCAACCGCTTCCCATTCCTTTACGAAGTGAGCCTTTGGAGCGAAGAGTCCCGACATGACCTCCGTCGTCACGCGCAATGGCCAAGTTACGATCCCGAAAACAGTCCGGGACTCATTGGCGATTCACGCCGGTGCGGTGCTGGATTTTGCGCCTCGCGGCGCTGAAATGGTGGTTCGGGTCGTCAAACCCGACCGTCGCGCAAAAGCCCGCATGGTGAAGACCCGCAAGGGACTGCGCGGCGTGGCGCCTGGCCCGTTGGACGAGGCGACCATCGAAAAGGCGTTGGCTAGTTTTCCGTGAAGTATCTCTGCGACATCAGCGTGCTTCTCGCGGCCCAGTGGCAGAATCATCCACGTCACGCAGCGGTTCAGGCGTGGCTGGCGGACAAGCAGGTGGCCGTTTGTCCGCTCGTGCAGTTGGGTTTCGTGCGAATCTCCTCGGATGTTTCCGCCCCGTTCAAGGCTTCCGCCGAGGATGCCCACCGTTTGCTGAGGTCGTTTGAGACGGAGCACAAAGCCGGGTTTGTCGCCGACGATCTTTCGGTGCTGAAACTCGCCCCCGTGGCCAGCCGGCGGACCACTGATGCCTACCTAGCGGCACTGGCCGCCGCACATGGCTTGGTTTGGGCGACCTTGGACGAACGCTCCAACACGCCCGGCACCGAGGTAATCCCTCGTTCCTGAGCAGTTCACCCGACGCTTGCTTCCATTTCCCTGTTTCTGAAATCCTCTCCCGTTCCGAATATGGCAAAAGTCTATACCGACAAGGACGCCGACCTGAGCGTCTTCAAAGGCAAAACCCTCGCGGTCCTCGGCTTCGGCTCGCAGGGCCACGCCCACGCGCTGAATCTCAAGGAGTCCGGCGCCAACGTCATCATCGGCCTCTACGAAGGCTCGAAGTCCATCGCGGTCGCCCGCGAGAAGGGCTTCGAAGTCGTGCCCACGGCTGAAGCCGTGAAACGCGCCGACGTGATCTTCGTGGCGTTGCCCGACACCAAGCAGCCCGCCTGCTACGAGAAGGACATCGCGCCCAACCTGACCAAGGGCAAGACCCTCCTCTTCAGCCACGGCTTCGCGATCCACTACAAGACGATCGTCCCGCCCAAGGACGTGGACGTGATCCTCGTCGCTCCCAAGGGCCCGGGCCACATCGTCCGCCGCCAGTTCACCGAGGGCAAAGGCGTGCCCGCCCTCATCGCGATCTACCAGAACGCCTCCAAGAAGGCCAAGAAGACGGCCCTCGCCTGGGCCAAGGGCGTCGGCGGCACCCGCGCGGGCGTCATTGAGACCACTTTCAAGGAAGAGACCGAGACCGACCTGTTCGGCGAGCAGACCGTCCTCTGCGGCGGCGCGAGCGCGCTGGTGCAGGCGGGCTTCGAGACGCTGGTCGAGGCCGGTTACTCCCCCGAGATGGCCTACTTCGAGTGCCTCCACGAGCTGAAGCTGATCGTGGACCTCATGAACGAGGCCGGCATCGCGGGGATGCGTTTCTCGATCTCCGAGACCGCCAAGTGGGTCGACGTGAGCGTCGGCCCGAAGATCATCGACGCTTCGGTGAAGAAGCGCATGAAGGCCGCGCTGAAGGACATCCAGTCCGGCAAGTTCGCCAAGGAGTGGGTCGCCGAATACAAAGGCGGCTACAAGAAATACAACGCGCTCCTCAAGAAGGGCGAACAGCACCCGATCGAGAAGACCGGCGCCAAGCTCCGCTCGCTCATGCCGTGGATGCAGAAGCGTGCGATCAAGGGCGCCCAGGCGGCCTACTGAAGAATTCCGAGTTCAAAGTTTCGGGCTTTGAGTTCAACCGCCGGGGCGCAGGCCTCGGCGGTTTTTGCATTCCAAGGGCTGGAATGCGGGGTGAAACTTCCAAGCGCGGTCCGCGGTTGTTTTCGGTGAACATCGCGCCGTCAAAATCATGAACCAACAACCTGTCCCCAACGCCGCCAGCGAATTCTACGCGCCCCGCGTGGCCATCCTCGCGCTCTACTTCGGTTTCCTCGGAGTGCATCGCTTCTACACCCGGCGCCCGATCCTGGGCGTGCTGCAACTGCTGACCCTGGGCGGTTTCGGCCTGTGGGCGCTGATCGACCTGATCCTGGTCCTGGTCGGCGCGTGCCGCGATGACCGCGGGCTGCCGATCACCCGCTGGAACTACGAACCGTCGGCCAGTGACAAGCGGCTGTTGCCGGCCTTCCTGCTGAACAGCTTCGTCGGGTTCTTGGGCATCCACCGTTTCTACGTGGGCAAGATCGGCACTGGCGTGCTGCAACTCGTCACGTTGGGCGGGTTTGGCCTATGGGCGATCATTGACCACTTCCTGCTCGCCTGGGGTGCCTTCACCGATAAGGCCGGCAATCGCGTCTCGCAGTGGACGTGAGCGCGGTGGCTACTTCTGCTTCGCCTCGTTGGTCTTGAAGGCGGAGCGGAAGATCCAGTGCTTGCGCAGCAGGGTCTCGATGCTGGACGCCAGCGAACCGACGTCGCGGGTGAGCTTGTTGGCGTCGGCCAGCAGGTTGGTATTCTGGCTGAGCTGATGGTTCACGTTGGTCAGCGTGAGCCCGATGTCGCTGAGCCGCTGGTTGACGTTGCTGAGCGTGATGGCCAGCGGCCCGCTGCCCGGATTCAGGTTTGAGACCAGCAGGGTGATCTGGGTGTTGAGATTCGTGGGCAACACCAGTTCACCGAGGCCGCCGGGCTTCTGCAGCGCGGGCCGCAGGTCGCCGATCAGCAGGCGCGCATCGGCGATCGCCCCGTCGACCTTGGGCATCGTGCCGGCGAGCTGAGCGGTGATGTTGGTCAGGTTGCCCAGCGCGATGTTCACCTGGTTGGTCATCGCGAACACGCCGGGCAGGGCGTCATTGACTTGGTTCGCGATGTCCGTGAGGCGCGCGGGCAGCGGCTGTTCCTCGATGGCGGTGAGGTAAAAGCCGTTGGGAGCCTCTTTTTCGGTGAGGTAGGTCAGGTTGTTAGTATCCGCCGGCTTCCACGCGTATTTTTCGGACAGAATCCGGGCCGACTTGCCATCCTCCAGCTTCACAGTGACCTTGCCGACGCTGCCCCGGATGATTTCCAGGGAACGGTCCCCAAGGAAGCCGCCGGCGCCGAGCTTCACCTTGGAGTCGGTCCAGATGTAACCGTGATACGGGTGCCGGACGATGAAGCCGACGAAGACGTTGAAGTTGTTCTCGATGTGCCAGGGGCTCCAGTCAGTCGTGTCCACCCGCGTGATTTCTCCGACGACGAAGCCCTTCATGAGGACCGGTGACCCGACCCGCAGGCCGGTCGCGTCCCCGATCATGGTGTAGTAGGGCACCGTGAGGGTGAACCAGCCGCGGGCCTTGGCGATGTGGCGGATGTAGAAGCCCAACGCCACGACGGCGAGCAGGATGGTGGCGAGCAGGAACAGCCCGACGAGCCGTTCGACGCGACCGAGCCGGGTCCGCAACTGGGGGGTGAGATCTTGCAGCGCCATCGACGGTTGCGATTAGCGACGAAAAGCCCCGCGGCACGCAAGGCCGGAGGCGGCGAAGCAGCGAAGCCCCACCAATGTGGGACATCTGGCACCTCCGGGACCAACGTCTCCCGCCACGGCGAAACGGAAGCCCGCGCCGATCTCGCCCTGCTCAGGGCAGATCGAAATCGAACTTGGAAACGTTCGGATCAACTTCGGGCGGCGGACTCAGCATCTTGAACGTCTCTCCCGGGCTGACGGCAATGCTCCCGCCCGCCGGAAGGTTGAGGGCAGGGAAGGCCAGCGTCTTCGTGGGATAGCTGGAGGAGAAATCGAGGTTTTTGAATTCATAATTCACGGAGATGTTTCCGCTGACGCTGGCCTTGATGGTCTGAGTCGATCCGTCGTAGCTGGCCGAGGCGGTCCAATCGAGCCAAGCGTAGGGATGGCCTGGGCTGCCGTTGAGTTGCCGGCCGAAGGGTTGATGGGGCGTCGAGCCGTTCACCGAACCGGAGAAGGAAACCACCTTGCCGGTGCTGACTTTCGCCGTTCCGGAGAAATTGAAGTCCCCGTAGCCCAGCGAGCCCGTGGCTTCGAAACCGGCCTTGGTCAGTTTGGCGGGGACGGCATAGGTCAGCGTGCGGTCGCCGACGGTCAGTGACCCGGACGCCTCGGATTCCAGCGTGTAGTTGCCGCTGGGCGGCAGGGAGCCAGCAACATACAGGCTGCCGAGCGGGGTCGAAACGGTGCCGCCGAGCACGGCATCGACGCTGCCGGACGCTGTGCGGGTCACCGAAATCACGGCCGAGCCGAGGGTGAAGCCGGTCAGCGGAATGGTGCTGCCAGCCGCGGCCTGGACGCTCATCGCCCCGGAGGGATGCAGCACCCCGGTAGTGTCCACGCCGCCGAGCCCGGGCAGCGCATAACGCAGCGACACGTCGAGCCCGGCGCCGCCGCCCGCGCGGAAATGGTCGAGCACCTCCAGCGGCGAGAGCGCCCGGGCGTAGAGGGCCACCTCGTCCAACTGGCCCCGGAAGTAGCGACCGGTGGCCTGGGCATTTTCGCCGAGGCGGACGGGGAAGTCGTTTTGCAGGACCGCCTGCCGATACGGCGCGAAGGCCTCGAGGATGCCGTCCACGTAGAGATATTTGGCCACGCCGTCATAGACGCCCACCACGTGGTGCCAGCGGTTGTCATCGAGGTTGCTGGTGCCGATCAGGCTGTGGGCGCCCGCCGCACTGCTGGTATCGAACGACACTTGGCGGGAGTTGTTGTAGCGGCTGAGGCGCCAGGAGGAGTCGCCCTTGCTCACCAAGGTTTCCCAAGGCTTCGACCAGCCGCTGGATTTTACCCAGACCTCGACCGTCAGTTGGTTGGTGAGCCTGTCGAAGGCCGACTCATTGGCGACCTCGACGTAGTCGTTCACCCCATCAAAGCCGGCCGAAAAGTTGGCGTCGCCGGCAATGGCGCCGGACTGCCCAGGCGTCACGCCGCCGAAGTAGGTTCCATTCAGGGCCAGGGAGGTGAGGCTGGTCTTTTTGGAATCGGCCGCGGTGGTGCCGGTTGTCTCGCCGAGGCGCCAATACGCGAGGGGATTGTCCCCGCGGTCGGTGGAGACGCGCGGGTTTCCTGTGAGCAGAGTCCGATAATCCCGACCCTCATGGCGCAGGACGAACTGCCCGCCGCTGGCCGGATAGCCGAAGATCGGGGTGCTGGATGTGAACGTGTTGGTCAGCGCGAGGTCGCCGTTCGCGGCCGCGGTGCCGCTGAACCCAAGCGTGCCCAATCCGCCGATAGCCAGTTTGCCGCCGAGGCCGAGCGAGGCGGTGGTGGTGGTGCCGGTGAGTTGGCCGGTCAGGTCGGTGAAGCCGAAGCCCAGCACGCCGCCGTTGCCCAGCGTGCCGGTGAGGGAAACGACCCCGGCCGGCGTGACGCCACCGACGAGCTT
>JBEISV010000115.1:0-11195 GCA_040375265.1 Verrucomicrobiales bacterium | reverse complement strand
GCCCCGCCGACCATCAACCTGGACAATCCGGATCCGGCGGCCGACCTGAACTTGGTGCCGCACACGCCGCAGGAGCGGAAGATCGACGTGTTCACGAACAACTCGTTCGGCTTCGGCGGCCATAACGCCATCGTGATCGGCAAGCGGTTCGTGGGTTGAACCGCCTGCGAGCATCGGAATTTCGGGAATGGGCGTCGCCCGGCGCCCTTTTCCATTTCAGGCATTGGCGGGCAACTGCTCGAAGTAGAGCGGAATCGAGCCTTGGTGCACGCCGTCCACGGCGAGGTCCACGGTGTATTCGCCGAAGGTGTCCAGCTTGAGCCCGTTGATCTGCATGATCAGGTTGAACGTGGCGCTCTGCGACTTGTTGCCGAAGCGGACGCCGACCTGGGCTTCTACGTTCGGCACGATGGTCTTGCCATCCTCGTCGGCCAAGGTGACGCGCAGCAGGTGGTTTCCCTCCTCAATCCGGTGGAAGCGCATGCGGGCGACCACGGAGCACAGGGGGAGAACATGGGGTGCGTCCTTCACCCGCACGTGGTCAAAGGCGCCTAGGATGCAGAGCTTGCCGCTGTAATCCACGGCCGAGTCGCACAGGGTGAAGATTTCGAGTTTCACGCCGGGAACGCTAGGCCGGCTGGCTGCCGCCGGCAAAAGCCTTCGCGGAAATCGCCGTCAACCAAGGCGGCGGGCAAAAATCCGTTTCACCCGGCAACGCAACTGCTAGCCTTCAGCCACACAATCTTCGCTATGGATCTTCCCGGAATGGAATTGCTGCGTGGTATCCTGAAGGCCGCCGTCGATGGCGGCGCTTCCGACGTCCACCTCAAGGTCGGTTACCCCGTTGTCTTCCGAATTCATCGTCAGCTCATCAGCATTGAAGCCCCGACGCCGACCAACGAATGGATGAACGCCATCCTCACGGAAATGGTCCCGCCGCACGCACGTAAGCGGCTGGATGACGACCGGGAAGTGGACTTCAGCTACTACGAACCCGGCGTCGGCCGCTTCCGCACGAACGTCTTCCAGCAGAAGGGCGCCTTCGCCCTCGCCATGCGTTACGTGAAGACGCAGGTGCCCAGCTTCGAGGAACTCGGCCTGATGCCGGTGCTCAAGGACATCGCTTCGTCCCACCGCGGCATCGTGCTGGTGGCCGGCACCACCGGCTCCGGCAAATCCACGACGCTGGCGGCGATGCTGGAGCACATCAACGCCCACTCGAAGAAGCACATCATCACCCTGGAGGACCCGATCGAATTCGTCTTCGAGGACAACCAATCGGTCATCGAGCAGCGCGAAATCGGCCTGGACACCCAGAGCTTCCAGCACGGACTCAAGCACGTGCTCCGGCAGGACCCCGACATCATCATCATGGTCGGCGAAATGCGCGACTCGACCTCCTTCACCGCCGCCATGCAGGCGGCCGACACCGGCCACTTGGTGCTGTCCACGCTGCACACGCAGAATGCCTCGCAGTCCATCGGGCGCATCCTGGACTTCTTCAAGCCGGAGGAACGGGAACAGGTCCGGCGTCAGCTTGCCGGCACGCTCAAGGCCGTGATCTGTCAGCGCATGGTCGCCGCTGCCGCCGGCGGGGTGACGCCGTCGTTGGAAATCCTGATCAACACGCCGACCGTCCGGAAGATGCTGGAGGAAAACCGGCTCGAAAAACTCGGCGCCGCCATCGAGACCGGCCGCGACGACGGCATGCAGTCCTTCAACCAGGCGCTCTACGACTTGGTGAAGGCGCGGAAGGTGACGGAAGCCGAGGCCCTGTCGAAGGCCAGCAACCCGCAGGCGCTCGACATGATGTTCAAGGGCATCTTCCTCGACGAAGGCCGCCGAATTCTGTCGTAGGACTGGCTCAAGCGAACACGCCCGGCAAGGTGACGGGCGTGTTCAATCCGCAGTCGCATAGGTCAGGGCGCAGGCGATCGGATCTCCGCGGGAATCTCGCCGAGGTTGATTTCGCCGAAGGCCGGCTCGGCCGGCACCGAGAATCGGGCGGATTCCTCGTCGAATGACAGCATCACCATTTCAGAAGGAGTCCGGAGCATCGCTTGCAGCCGATAGTCTCCAGCCTCGACCGCTTCCGCCGTAAATGTGCCGTCCAGACGGATTGTCACGGGTCGCTGCTTGGCCTGTTTCATGAGCGCCTGAATTTCGGGAGTCCGAAACCACTGCTGCACGGCAGCTTGGTCGTTGCGCAGCTCAGGGGGTAACTGCGGCATGGGGTTCTGAACTTGCGCGATCCAATGTGATCCCTCCGGAAAGGTGAATCCCGCCGGCAACCGCAGGCGCCCAATAACCCGGTAACCGCCACCCAGGGTCACGCGCGAAACTTCGCCCGGCAGCACCGTCGTCTCGGCGGACGAGCCCGGATAGGAACTCGTGGAGCCGTTGCCGTGGTCGGTGACGATCAGTTGGCTGACGCGGATTTTTCCAGGCGGCACTTGGGACACCGTGAAACGACCCTTGTCATCCGTGGTGGTGGAGATGCCGAAATCAAGTTCCCGGGAAGTCTGTTCCCACGGTGAAATCGACACCACCTTGCCGGCGACGAATCCGGCGGAGCCCAAGAACTCGCCCTCGATCCGGCCCCACGGTTGCAGACGGATGACCGGATCGGCGGCCAACGCCGCAAAGTCTGTTTCCAGATAGCCCGCCGGATTCGCCACGACGATTCGCGTCACCTGCGGATCGTTCACGAGCTTGGCTTCCCCTTGCCGTCGGCCCGCTTCAGGGCGCCGGTCCGCTCATAGAGATCCATCGTCAGGTGGCCATCGCTCAGCTTCAGACCGGCACCTGGAAAGACCAACCCCACGTCAGCCCCCGCAACTGGCCGGCTCGCCGGATCGACGACCGTCACTTCCAATTCGGACGCGGGCTCCAGGGCCAGGTCCAAGGTGACGACCCCTTCGTCGTAACGCAGCGGACGCGAAAGCTGCGGCAGATAACCTTCCGCCTCGAACTTCAGCACACAGCGCGGATCGTTACCCCCGCTGACGACCTCCTCCTCCAGAGAATGCCGATAGGCGCCACCGGTGAAATCGAGCCAGAAACGTTCGATGGGGCTGAACTGCGCGTTGGTCCGTTGGCTGATGGGATCGAAGCTGGGCCAGCCCAGCACGACCCGGAACTTGGGCACCGGTTGGCCCGTGGCGGAGTCGGTCACGCGGCCTTGAACGACCAACGCCGGCGCCAGCGTAAGAACGTGCTCCTGGCCATCGGCTGGAATGGCGACGTGGTTGGTCCGCATGTAGCCGCGCGCCTCAATGTCAAAGTGATGTTCGCCGGCCGGCGCCTCGTTCCAGGCCACGCGGCCCTCTTCATCGGACCGTCCCTCGAACCCGGCTTGTAGCAGCAGCGGTGCTTCGGTCCCGACCAACCGGGGTTCTCGCTCCATGGTGTTCAGCCACACGTAAGCCTTGGGCACCGGCTTGCCCGCCTGACTCAGCAGACGCAAACGCAACGGTGTTCCGCGACCAAGAACCAGCCGCACAGGTTCGTTCGTTTGGGTCAGTTTAAGTTGGATGGTTTTGGCGGCGTAGCCTTCCGCCTGGGCGGTTATGGGCGTCGGCCCGAGCGTAACGCCGCGAATTTCAAACGTTCCGTCGGCGATCGTCTTGACTTCACGACTGCCGGTAAAACCGCGCTGTCCCGCGAGGACCTCAGCGCCGCCTATCGGCTCCCCGGCCTCATTCACCACCAACCCCTGAAGCACGGCCGCTTGCTTCAACTGAAACACATGCGTCTGGTCGCGGAGTTTTCGTCCCGTCTCGGGGAGCGCGGCGCGGTCGAAATGTTCAGAAGGCTGGTAATCCGGATGCACCGCACTGCCGTAGATCTGGGCCAGCATTGCTTCGGCAATCCGGTCGATTCGCCAGCGGCCATCCGCGTCGGTTCCCACTTCGATCCAGCCAAACTCGTGGCTCTCAACCCCGGTTCGCCGCGAACCGTCCTCTTGGTGGTTCCATCCCACCTTGGCACCCGCGACCGGACGCCCTTCGGGATCAACCACCGTCCCGCCGATCGGCACCGCCCTCTCCAGGCGGACGGTGTAGTTGGTCGGGATGCGATCACCCCGTTCCGGCACCCAGCGCAATTGGGTGTCGGCGAATCCGTCGACCACGCTCCTCAACTCCAGCAGCGTCGTCCCGGGCGCCACCCGCACGGTGGCCTCGCCGAAGCGCGTGCTCGCGAAGCCGCGCTTCGTGAAGTGGGAGCTTTCCCAGCCCCGGTAGTTGACGGTCACATTGGGCACCGGCCGCCCGGAATCCTTGGCCACAAACGTCAGCTTCAACGCTGGCTCCTCCGGACCGACCGCGGGGTTCGGAGAGGAGGAAACGGAGTCCGTCGTCGCTGCGGTCGGCGTGAGGCCCGTTCCTGCGCGGTCCCCGCTGCCGTTGTTGGTTGCTCCAGTTCCACCGGTAGCCTCCGCAACGACGGACCCACGATCCGAAATCGGTTTTGGGGCACCACTCCAGCCAGTTCGGCTCGTCCACATCAGCGCCCCGATCCCGAGCAACAGGGCCAGGACGGTCAGCACCAACTTGCCCGACAGCGCGCCTCCTACGGTTGCGCCGCTTCCCGTCAGGGCCGCCGCACCGATGCGTTCGACGATGCCGGCCGGGGCCGCCGCCACCGCGTGTGCGCCCAGGGCCAGGCCCAATGCGGCGGCGGTGGAGGTGACCCCGCGTTTGGCCAGCGCGGCATGGAGCTGGTCGAGGGCGCGTTCCACCCGCATGCGGGCGGTGTTTTCCGACAGCCCGAGCCGCGTGCCGATCTCGGCATACGGCCGTTTCTCAAAGAACCTCAGCAGCACGGCTTCGCGGTCGGCTTCGTTCAGGTCGTGCATCGCCTCATCCAGCACGGGACGAAGCTGGTTCCAGTCGGGTTCAGGCGCGTCGGAGGAAAGTAGTTGGGACATGGCATGGGCGGCGGTTTCGCGGGCGAGTCGGCGGACTTCGGTGCGGCGATGCTGGGTCGCCGCGAGCCGCGTGCTGGTGTAGAGCCAGCCCGTGAGCGAGGAATGCCCCTGGAGCTTTTCCGCCTTTCGCGCCAGGCCGGTGAAAACCGTCTGCGTAAGATCCTCCGCGGCTTGGACGTCGGGCCCGACCTGCCGAAGGGCCGCCGAATAGACGAGGTCCACATGCCGGCGGAGGAGTTCGGTGAAGGCGCCTTCCGAGCCATTGCGGACGAACTGGTGGATGAGTTCTGTGTCGGATGCGTGCATCTCACTGGGTAACTGCCGCCGCGGCGAGAATCGCACAACGTCTCGTCCAATTCACGACTTCAGCCAACGTGACGAAGGGGTTCGGGCACCGTTCCGCCCGCCCAGTGAAACAAAACGGGCCGCCCATGGGCGGCCCGTTTTCGTGTGGAGCTTGAGTTGTGCCGACTACCACCGCATGTCCGCGACGGTCCGACCGGCGGGGATGAAGGGCAGCACGTGCTCGGTGTAGGGCGTGACCACGTCGAGGACGTAGGCCGTCTTGGAGGCCAGCATGCGTTCGATCGCCGGACGCAAATCCTTGCGATAGACGACGCGTTCGCAGGGCACACCGAAGCTCTTGCAGACCTCGACGTAGTCCGGATAGATGCCGGAACGGTTGTCGGGGTTGCCGAGGTAAGTGTGGCCGCGGTTGCCGCCGTAGAAGTTGTCCTCCCACTGCACGACCATGCCGAGGTGCTGGTTGTTCAGGATGATGGCCTTGGCAGCGATCTTCTCGATGTAGGCGGTCGCCAGTTCCTGGATGTTCATCAGGAAGGAGCCGTCGCCGTCGATGTCGATGACCTGCTTGTCGGGGCGGGCGACCTTGGCACCGAGCGCGGCCGGGAAGCCGTAGCCCATCGAGCCGAGTCCGCCGGAGGTGATGAACGTCCGCGGGTCGCTATATTTGAACCACTGGCCGGCCCACATCTGATGCTGACCGACGCCTGTGGTGATGATCGCGTCGCCCTTGGTCGCCTTCCACAGTTCCTCGATCACCATCTGCTGGATGATGTATTCCTCGCCCTCCTTCTTGAACGGCTGCATGTGGTCGGAATCCACGATCTCGGCGCGGGTCGTGTAGCGGAACGGCGCCTTTTCCTTCCATTCGGCGATTTGGGAGTGCCAGGCGGGATAGGACTTCCGGATGCCACCACGCTTGGCGATCAGCGCATTCAGGCGGGTCAAGGCATCGCGGATGTCGCCGTGAACGGTCAGGTGGGCACGCTTGTTCTTATTGTGCTCCGAGGCGTCAATGTCGATGTGGACGATGGTTGCTGCCTTCGCGAACTCGCTGAAGGCGCCGGTGACGCGGTCGTCGAAGCGGACGCCGAAAGCCAACAGGAGATCCGCCCCGTCCTTGAGTTTCACCGCGGCCTCGGTCGGATCGTTACGCTGCTTGAACTCGCCGTTGACCGCCCAGTTGGCGACGGCCGAGCCGTGCATGCCGAGCCAGCGCATGGAGAGCGGATGCGTTTCCGGGAAGCCGCCGATGCCCATCAACGTGGTGGTGACCGGGATTTGGGCCGATTCGGCAAACTTCAGCAGTTCCGGGGCGGCGCCGGCCGTGATGATGCCGCCGCCGCAATAGAGCACGGGGCGCTCCGCCTTCTCCAGCAAGCCGACGATCTCGTTGAGGGCGACTTCGTCCGCGCTGATGTCCGGATTGTAACCGCGCAGGCCGGCCTTGATCTCGGCGAGCGTTGGCCAGACAGGCTGGGACTTCTGCTGCTGGATGTTTTTCGGGAAATCGAGCACCACCGGGCCGGGGCGGCCGGACTCGGCGATGTAGAACGCTTCCGCGACAATGCGGGGGATGTCCTTGATGTCGGTGATGAGGTAGCTGTGCTTCACGATCGGCAGCGTGACGCCGACCATGTCTGTTTCCTGGAAGGCGCCGCGACCGATCATGGCCTGCGTGACCTGGCCGGTGATGGCGATCAGCGGGCACGAGTCCATGTAGGCATCGGCGATGGCGGTGACCAGGTTGGTCGCGCCGGGGCCGGAAGTGGCCATGCACACGCCGGCCTTGCCGGTGGCGCGGGCGTAGCCTTCCGCCGCAAAGCTGCCACCCTGTTCGTGGCGGGGCAGGATGGTGCGGATCTTGGACTTCGTGAGCGACTGGTGGATCTCCATGCTCGCGCCGCCTGGGTAGGCAAAGATGACTTCCACGCCCGCGCGTTCGAGGGCCTCGACAAAGATGTCGCGGCCATACATCAGCGGGCCGACTTCGCGACCGGCGTGGTTCGTGGTGGTGGTCTTCGTTTCTGTTTTCGTGGCTTGGCTCATGTTAACTGCGTCGAGTTGGGCCGGGTCGGCGGCGGATTTTTAGGACAAAAAACCCACGGCCGTCACCAGCCGTGGGTTCTTGTTTAAAGTGTTTCAAGCACGACAAGAGCCCCCGGCGGCGTGGCCGCCTACTACGAGGACTACTACTGGCGTCGTGCAGAAGTGCATCGGGCGAGATTAGAGGGAAGAAGCGGCCGCCGGGTCAAGGCTGCTTTCGGTTTCGCCAGGAGTTCCAGGCCCCGATCGTCAGGCTAAGCACCAAAACGGCCCGGAGCGCCCAATACCACCACGGTCTGCCAGAGCCGGCGACGATTGGTTCGTTTTCCACGGAAGCCGCCCGTGCGACGAACGAATTTCCGTGCCACAGGACTGCGGCGAGGAGTTGGGGGAGGTGTCGGCGGATGAATTCCACGGAAATTGGTTTAGCACTGCGGGCGTTCCGCTTCCATCCTCGGGAACAAAGAAACGATGTCCGCTTCCCCGCACTCACCGACCAAACGCCGCATCGACCAGTTGCTCTCCTCCTGCGGCTATTGCAGCCGCTCCGATGCCCGACTGTGGGTGAAAGGAGGCCGGGTGACGGTGGCCGGCCAGGTGGCCAAGCGGTTCGGCGACAAAGTTTTCGCCCACGAAATGCGGATTGATGGCGAACCCGTCGAACAGCCCGAGGGATTGCTGGCCGTCTTTCACAAGCCGTTGGGATGCGTCTGTTCGCGCGACGAGCGGGAGGGCACCAACGTCTATGATTTGCTGCCGGAACGGTGGTCGGGGCGCAATCCGCCCGTGAGCACGGTCGGCCGATTGGACAAGGACACAACCGGAGTTTTGCTGGTGACGGATCAAGGGGACTTGCTGCATCGCCTGACGTCGCCGCGGCAGAAAGTGCCGAAGGTCTACGAGGTGACGTTCGATGGCACCATTCGCCCCGGACTCGTCGAGTTGTTTGCCGCCGGGTCGCTTTGCCTGGAAGACGAAAACGATCCGTGCCTGCCCGCCGCGTTGGAGATCATCGATGCGACCCACGCTCGCCTCGAGATTGTTGAGGGGCGATTTCATCAGGTCCGACGCATGTTCGGCAGCCAAGGCTTGTTGGTGACCCGGTTGCACCGGTCGCGTTTCGGCGACTATTCCGTGGACGGTCTGGCGCCGGGTGAATGGCGCTATTTGCCACTGCCAGAGTGAGATTTTCCGGGCGCCGCGTCAGCGTGCCAAACGTTCCAAAGCCGTGAAGAGATTGGCGCGGTCGGGCAGCTCCGCGACGCCATCGGTGTTCAGCAACAAGGTGAATCCGGGCCCGTGCGCGGGGCCGTTTACCACACAGGCGTGGGAACGGGCCTCTGTTAACTGGCGTCGGCCGGCTGACCGGGCGTCTTCGCGAGTTCCATCCACCTCGTATTTCCAGCCCACAATTCTGGCGTTGGGAAACCAACCAGGGAGTTCGGGAAGCAACTTCGCCGTGGGGCAAAGTTCGACCAACAGGTTGCCCGACCGGGTGCTGAGCTTGCCGGCGGCGAGGGGGATAAGTTCACCGGCCGTGTTTCGTTCGTAGGCCTGTCCACCGGTAAAATCGCTGACGGCGGCGGCGTGGAAGATCGCCGTGGGCAAGAGAGCGGATTCCCGCTGGAATTCGAAGCGCAACGAGTCGGTGGTAGAAAACCGGCGGACCGCTACGGCTGCCAGCGGGCGATCCCAGGTGGCAGTTTCGCTGAGCAGCAATGTGACGTCGTGGCCACTCAGTGCGAGGTGATTGGCCAGTTCGCCGCCGAGGCTGCCAGTCGAAAAGTTGGTGAGCCGACGGACCCGGTCCAAGGGTTCCCAGGTGGGACCGGCGGAAATGAGGCAGCGCATGTCCAAGGGTAGCCATCTAGCGCGCTGGCGCCAACTCGCGGCAGAGTCGATCCGATAACGACAAAAGGGCGAAGTCGCATGACTCCGCCCCTTGGCACCGACAACGGCTTGGTTTACTTGGC
The DNA here is from genome assembly GCA_040375265.1 of Verrucomicrobiales bacterium. Taxonomy (GTDB): domain Bacteria; phylum Verrucomicrobiota; class Verrucomicrobiia; order Limisphaerales; family UBA9464; genus CAIWAH01. Next base: position 1,943 of record JBEISV010000115.1, on the reverse strand, counting down.
CGCCTTGGCCGCCTTGTTGGTCGATTCCTTCTCCTTCACCGTCATGGCGCTCTTGCCGAGGCGTTGGCGCAGGTAGGTGAGCTTCGCGCGGCGGACTTTGCCCTCGCGTTCGACTTCAACCTTTTCCACCCGGGGAGAATGGATCGGGAAAATACGTTCGACACCCTCGCCGTAGCTGATGCGGCGGACGGTGAACGTCTCATTAAGGCCGTGTCCGCGGATGCCGATCACAAGGCCGGCGAAGACCTGGACGCGTTCCTTGTCGCCTTCCACGACCTTCGTATGGACGCGGACAGAATCACCCACGTTGAACTTGAGGGGTTCCTTGCGGTAATGCTCGCCCTCAATCTTGTCTAACAGCGCACCAATGTTCAGCTTCATGTTAATTCCTAAATCAGTTGTCACTTGGCCGGACCCGGATTTTTCCGTTCCCAGCGTTTGTTCTCCCACAAATCCGGCCGTCGCTCCGCGGTCCGCCTGACCGCCTGCGCCCGCCTCCACTTTTCGACGGCGGCATGGTTTCCCGACGTTAAAATCTCCGGCACCGTCCATCCGCGAAATTCGGCCGGCCGCGTGTAGTGCGGATATTCCAGCAATCCGTGGCTGAATGATTCGTCCGCGCTGCTCGCATCATCGCCCAGCGCGCCCGGTAACAGCCTGGCCACGGTGTCGATGATGACCATTGCCGGCAGGTTGCCGTTGGTGAGCACGAAATCGCCAATGCTTAAATCGTCATCCACCAGATGCTCGCGCACCCGCTCGTCGTAGCCTTCGTAACTTCCGCAGATGAAGACCAAGGATTCCTCCGTGGCCAACTTACGCGCCACGGTTTGGTCAAAACGTCTTCCGCTGGGCGAAGTCAGGATCACCTTGGTTTTCCCACCAAGGCCAGCCCTCAAGGCTTCGACGGCTTCAAAGAGCGGTTCCGGTTTCAGGACCATTCCAGGTCCTCCACCGTAGGGACTGTCGTCCACCGTCCGATGACGGTCATGCGTCCAGTCCCGCAAATCATGGATCCTTAGGTTAAGGATGCCCGCCTGTCGTGCCCGCTTGATGATACTTTCATCCAACGGACCCGCGAACATGGCGGGGAACAGGGTTAATACGTCAATCTTCATCGGCCAAGCGCTGCCTGTCCCACAGCGCGTGCCTGTGGCTTAGTCGTCGATCAGGTCCACCACGCAACGGACGCCTTTTTTCTGGGCGCCCAACTGCACCAGCGAACGCAACGCCTGGATGGTGCTGCCGCGACGGCCGATGATCTTGCCGGCGTCGCCCGGGGCCACGCGCAGTTCATAGGACGTCAGGCCGCTCTTCTCCACGGCGGTGACCTGCACGGCGTCGGGTTGGTCAACCAACCCTTTAACCACGAATTCGAGGAACGCTTGCATGGTCGGCTCCGACTTAGGCGGCCGGGGTCGCCACCGCAGCCTTGCGGGCCTTCTTGATCATGCTCGCCACGGTCTCGGAGGGCTGTGCGCCCACCTTCAACCAGTGCTCAGCCCGCTCAAGCTTCAGGGAAAAATTGATCTCCTTGGTGTCAAGGGGATGATAGGTGCCAAGCTCCTCAAGGAACTTGCCATCACGCGGGCTGCGCTGGTCCGCCGCCACAATGCGGAACACCGGTTGATTCTTTGCGCCAACGCGCTTCAGACGGAGTCTAACCATACAAAATCTGTCGTGCTGCCGGGTTAAGTCCCAGCGTTTGCCTTCAAAGGAGCGCGGAAAATGACGAACGGAAGGCCCTCGTGCAAGCCCTGTTTTGGTTCACTTGAATACTGTCAGGCCCAAACCGCCGATAAACAGCCCCCAGACGACGCCGCCGGCGGCCGCCAGTTTGAGCCGCCCCTCGGTCGCGGTTACCCACGTCAACCAGTCCCGCAACCGCCATGGCGACACGGAAAGCCAGAGGCCACCGAGCACCCAAACGTAGGCCCAGCCGG
>JBEISV010000252.1:0-6763 GCA_040375265.1 Verrucomicrobiales bacterium | reverse complement strand
AGCGAGGTTTCGCTGCCCACGGTGGGCGTCACCAACGGCCTGTTCACCGTGCAGTTGGAATTTGGCGCGGGCGTCTTCACCGGCGCCAACCGCTGGTTGGAGCTGTCGGCCCGGCCGGCCGGAGACCTGGGCGCACTGTCCGTCTTTGACCCACGCCAGCCCATCACGGCGGTTCCCTACGCGCTGTATTCGCTGGCGGGTTCCGGGGATGCCGCGGCCCTGACATCCGGCCTGCTGCCGGACGCGCGGTTAAGCGGGAACATCGCCCGGGGCGCGGACCTCCTGACGTTCAGCAACTCGATCGTGACCCGCCTGGGCGCCACCAACGCGGCGCTTCAGGCCCAACTGGACCAACTTTCGGCCCGGCTGGACCAACTCACGACGTCGCTGCTCAACGTCTCCAATCAGTTCGTCGCGGAATTGCCGCCCGGCGTGGTGGTCGCCTCGCTGACCGCCGGTGATGCCGGCCTGCTGGGGCAGGGCCTGGGCCAGATGGCCAAACTCGACGCTCCCGGCTGGCGGAATGGGGCGACTGTGGGGGCTCCCGGTGCCCGTCACGACCACACGGGCGTGTGGACTGGCAGCCGGCTGCTCGTGTGGGGCGGAACCGTGGCCGGCAGCCCCGCCGCGACCGGCGGGGAATACGCCCCGGCCACCGACGCTTGGACCGGGATACCGACATCGGACGCACCGGCAGCGCGCAGCGGTCACACGGCCGTCTGGACCGGAGACCGGCTGCTGGTCTGGGGCGGGTTTGGAGGAGGCTTCCTGAGTTCCGGCGGCGCCTATTCGCCGGCTGGCCTGAGCTGGAGTGATTTGGCGATCTCCGGGGCACCTGCCGGACGCGACGGCCATGCGGCCGTCTGGACCGGCGCCCGGATGGTAGTCTGGGGCGGGCGCAATGGGGACGGCCTGCTGGCCGATGGTTCGGCCTATGATGTCACCGCCGGCACCTGGGCCGCCCTGCCCAGCTTGAATGCGCCCTCGGCGCGCCGGTTTGCGCCGGCGGTCTGGGCCGGTGACCGGCTGATCATTTTTGGTGGGGAAGGCGCTGCGGGCGCCGTGGGCAACGGCGCGTCATTGCCGCTGGCTGGTGGCACAACGCCCGGCGTTTGGACGGCCTTGCCGGCCCTGAACGCGCCCGGCCCGCGGTTCGCGCACACGGCGGTTTGGACCGGCTCCAAGCTGTTGGTGTGGGGCGGGAAGAATGGCGGCACGCCCCTCGGCGACGGCGCGGCCTACGATCCGGCCGGCAACACGTGGACCCCGCTCCCCACGCTCGGTGCCCCGACGCCGCGCTCCGGCCACGTCGCGGTCTGGACTGGCACGGAAATGCTGGTCTCCGGGGGCGAGGACGCCACCGGCCCGCTGGCCAGCAGCGGAGCCTTCGATCCAGCCACTGGCCAGTGGCGGACGCTTTCAGACGTCGGTCAGCCCGTGGCCCGCAGTGGCGGCGCCGGAGTGTGGTCCGGCAGCGAACTGCTCGTGTTCGGCGGCCTGACGTCTTCCTCCCCTTCCATCCCGGTCGCGTCGCCGCAGCGACTGAACCCGCAGCCCACCTGGTATCTCTATCGCAAGCCATGAACCTCCGCTTCCGTCCGTTCCTCCTCTGCTGCTGGCTCGCCCTCACCGCCGCCTTTCAGGCCAAGGCACAGTGGCTCACGCAGTCGTTTACCTTGAAGCCGGGTTGGAATGCGATCCACCTGCATGTCAACGCGACCAACGATACGCTGGAGAATTTGGTCGGCGCCCTGAGCCCAATTTCCGAGATCTGGCTCTGGCAGCCGAACTCCGCGGAAGGGCGCATCATTTCCTCCCCGATTCCGCTGTCCGGCAGCGACTGGGTTCAATGGACGAAAGCCACAGGCCCCGCCGACGCGTTCCCGTTGCGTGCCAACACGACGTATTTGGTGCGCAACTCCGGTGGCTCCGACTTCATCTGGAGCCTCAAGGGCAAGCCGGTGCCGCCGTCGGTGCGGTGGACGACCAGCGGCCTGAACTTCATCGGATTCCCGACGCGGGCGGACAGTTCGCCGTCCTTCTACAACTTCCTGCTACCGACCAAGGCGCTCAACGAGTTCACGATCTTCGATTATCCGGGCGGTGAAGCGGTGGGGGCCCCGCCCAACGTGGTTTCCCTGTTTTCCGTCAACAGCGAGACGGTCAAGCGAGGCAAGGCCTACTGGATCCGGAAGAGCAGCGCCGGGAATCGGTATTTCGGCCCGTTTGAAACCGTGTTGCAGAGCCAGTCGGGCGTTGGTTTTGGGGACAGTTACGGGACGTATTCCCTCCGTTTGCGTAACCAGTTGGACGTATCCAACAACGTAGTCGTCACGCTGCTCGAATCGGAGACTTCTCCCGCCGGCGAAAATCTCCCGGCTCCTCCCCTGTTGCTCCGGACTTCGCTCGACAGCGTGACCTTGAAATACGGATTCGCCGAAGTCTTGGTCGGTCAGGGCCACAACTTTGCCCTGGCACCGAAAGGCCGTCCCGGCTCCGAGGTCGAAGTGGTTCTCGGTTTGGATCGCTCGACCATGGGGGGCACGAACGGCGCACCGTTCGCGGCGATCCTCCGCCTGCAGGACACCACGCTGGGGCAGTTGCAGGTCGATCTGCCGGTTACGGCCACGAAATCCTCGACCGAAGGCCTCTGGGTAGGCGAAGCGTCGATCACCCAAGTCGGCAACTATCTCAAGACCTACGCCAAGGCCACCAACGCCGTGGATTTCACCAACCGTCTGGCACAGCTCAATTTGCTCAACGACGGGCTCAAGACCGTGGTCTTGCCTGTGGGTGACTGGACGCCCCACGCGCTGTCGTTCACCACTCCGGCCATTGCCGCGGATCAGGATTGGGTGTCGGTCGCGTCCTCCGCGGATGGCACCAATCTGGTGGCCGCCGCCGTCGGCGGCCGGCTTTACACCTCGTCGGATGCCGGCGCGACTTGGGCGGTCCGCGATCTCGATCGCGCATGGGTTTCGGTCGCGTCTTCGGCGGATGGCACCAATCTGGTGGCCGCCGTGGCCGGGGGGCAGCTCTATGTCTCGCCTGACGCAGGCGGAACTTGGTCTTCGGCGGAGACCGCCCGCGCTTGGTCCTCTGTCGCCGCCTCCGCCGACGGGACCAACCTCGTGGCGGCGGTAACCGGGGGACGACTCTACACTTCAACGGATGCCGGTGGGACTTGGGCGCCCCGGGACGCCGACCGGGCCTGGGTTTCCGTCGCGTCTTCGGCGGACGGGCAAAAATTGTTCGCCGCCGTGAAAGGTGGGCAACTGTTTGCCTCGACGAATGCCGGCTTGAACTGGTCGCCGCTGATCGGCGCCGCCGGGACCAACTGGCAGGCGGTGGCCACGTCCGCGGATGGGAAAATGGTGGTGGCGGTTGAGAATCCGGGGGCTATCTATGCGTCGACTGACGGTGGGGTTACTTGGGACCTCAAGGCCAGCGCGCCGCCGGCCGCGCAGTGGCGCGCGGTCGCCAGTTCGACCAATGGCAACGCGTTGGTCGCGGTGGCCAGTGGCGGTCGCATTTACTCCTCGGCCGACGCCGGGAAAAGCTGGACGGCCCGGGAAAGCACGCGGGATTGGACCGCTGTGGCGTCGTCCGCGGATGGGACCCATTTGATCGCCGGCGAAACGGGCGGCACCAACCAGCTCTACACGACCGTAGGGACCATTTCGACGCCCGCACTTTCCTACGACCCCGCTTCAAATCTGATCCTCAGCGGTGGCGGCAAATACCTGACGGCTGCCTTTGACACGGAGTTGGGCGACGTGCCCGCGCCGTTTCCGCTGCGGCTCATTGTCCATCAGGCCGGCGACGGCACCACCCGGTTGTTGCAACGGGTTTACCTCGGGCCGGGATTGGCCGGCACGAACATGATCATCACGCTGCAGGAATCGCAGTTGAATCCGGACTCACTGTCCCAGGCTCGTCGCCTCAGCGCGGTGCACCTCCCGCTGTCCGGTGGTCCCTGGGTGTTGCAGGGAGCGTTCGGGGGTGTTGGCACCCTGAACACCGTGCTGACCGAAGGCTTTGCCAATACGGCCTCCAATCCCTTCCTTCACGCCTATCACCCGGACCACGACAATCTGGATGCCCTCTTCCAGCCGATCTCGAAACCGGGTGCCGAATCCTACGACATCAAGCGGCAGATCACCCTGTCCTTCACGCCGCCGGGCAACGACTTCTCCAGCCGGACCGCCGGCAGCTCACGGATGCAGGGCACCTACCTGGAGAACATCGTCCTGAAGGGCGGGAACAATCAGACCCGGACGGTCGTTACCAAGGGCTCCTTCCTGCTCAATCGCGTCAGCACTATCGCCACCCTCCAATGAAATCCCGAGACATCATCTCTCCCGTCGGCCATCTGCTTGGCGCGCAACCTACCGGTGCTCCGACCCCTTTCGTCCCGTCGCCCCCTGTTGTCGTCGGCCCTGATTCCCCAGCTCCCTGCCCAACGTCCACCGCAACTTTTATGAAAATGAACCGCCAAAGCCTGCTTCCATTCTGGACCGGTTGCCTCGCCCTGTTGTTGTTGCTCGCCCCGTCCATCGCCACGGGTGCCGACACCAAGCCGCCCGAAAAGATGGCCTTCCAGGGCTTCCTGACCGACGCGAACGGCGCTGCCCGCGGTCAGGCCGCCCCGGTGAACCTCGAAATCACCTTCCGGCTCTACAAGTCGCCCACTGCCGATGCCTCGGCGGCCGTCTGGTCGGAAAAGCAGACCGTCACGGTGGACAAGGGCCATTTCAGCGTGGTTCTGGGCGACGGCGTGCTGGTTTCGGGCACGGCCGATTTTGCCAACCACTTCAGAGGCAGTGACACGGACGCGGGGCGTTATCTTGGAGTGCAGGTCACCGGTGAGACTGAAATCGCGCCGCGCATCCAGTTCTTCACGGCGCCGTATGCGTCGCTGGCCCGTTATGCCACCGAATTGGTCGGCACCGCCGGCACGTCCGTCCTCAAGGTCGGGGTCGACAAGGTCGGCGTGAACCTCGGTGGCGCGCCCGCCACGGCCCTGGATGTCGGGGGCACCGCGACGACGACAGGTTTGGACGTCAATGGCGTCACCACCTTGGATGGCCTGACCACGGTGGCTGGCCCCCTGCGGATCACCGGCAACAACTACCTCGAATTTGGATACGGAGTCGCGGGCAAGGAGGGTAACGCCGGTAAGTTCGGTTACGGCACCTTCACGCCCGGTGTTCTGGACATTGTGGGTGCCGGAACCCCGGGCGGAAATCGGGCGGTCAAGATTTGGGCGGAAGGCGGCACCACGTTCACCGGGCCGGTCTCGGCGTCTGGCTTTACCGGCAGCTTTACCGGCAGCTTTACCGGCAGTTTTATCGGCAATGGAACCGGATTGACCGGGGTGGCCAAATTGGGCGCCAACACTTTCTCCGGAGCCCAAACCATCACTGCCGGCGGCATGCTGTTCGACAACGGACAGTTTCTGCAGGCAAAGAATTCCGCTGGAACTTACGAGGTTTTCCTCTGGCCGCGCTGGACTGACAACGTCACGTATATGAATTATGGCAGCGGAGGTTTCAACATTCGAAACAATTCCTCCACGCCGACCATGTTCCTGAAGGACAATGGAAATGTAGGGCTCGGGACGACGGACCCCACCTACAAGCTGCACGTAAATGGTTCGGTGGCCATCCAGAACGGCAGCGTGCTGCAGTTCGGCCAAGGCTATACCAGAGAGGTAAGCGCCGGTCAGATCGGCTATGGCACTCACTCGGGCGGAGCCTCGGGATCGCTGGACATCGTCGGGGCCGGAACCACTGGGTCGAATCGCAAGGTGCAGATTTGGGCCGAAGGCGGGCTCACTCTTAACGGTCCCATCAGCAACGGCCTTACTGTGAACAACGGCCTTACTGTGAACAACGGCCTTACTTCGAACAACGGCCTTACTGTGAGAGGCGGTGCGGGCGACGCCTTCCACGTCTATACAGATTACATCGATGTCCCCAACACCAGCGACAAGGGGAAATCTTCCGCCATGTATCGGCAGTCAGACGGGCTTGTCTTGTGGCTGAGGGGGCCGAGCAATCACTCGACCGGGGATCGATATGCCCTCTTCAACGGAGACTCGAACTGGGACTTCAGTTCCGACCGGAGGCTAAAGAAGGACATCGAAGATGCGGAGCCGATGCTGGATCGAGCGCTGAAGGTGCAGTTGCGCCGCTTCCGGTGGAAAACCGACGCGGAAACGAACCGACTCAATCTGGGGGTTATCGCTCAGGAGTTGCTGCCCCTTTTCCCTGACATGGTGAGTGAAATGGAGCCGCCCCGTGGAGAGGGCGAGAAGACATTGGCTGTCGGCTACAGCGACTTCGGTATGATTGCGATCAAGGCCATCCAAGAATTCAAGGCCCAGCACGACGCCGAGGTAAAAGACCTGAAAGCCCAGGTCGCCGACCTCAAGGCCCAGATGAAGGAAGTGCTCCAGGCCGCCGCGGAACTGCGGGGCCAGGCCGAGAAGAGCAAGGTCACCGCCGCGGTTGGCCAGTAAGCTAATGTCGATGCTACCCAGCTTCGAGCCGCTCAAGTGACGATCCCAGTTCAAACTTCAATCGACGCACAAGATCAATGACCACTGCATCGTCCTTGGCTTTCCTCCCGCCAGGCCGCCCCGGCTGCTGGAATGACTTGGGCGGGCGATCCGCTCGTTCCGCTGGCCGTTCCCTTCCATCCCCGACTCCAATCGAACTATGAACCGCCTTCCCCTGCCAAACCGCCTTTGGGCGTGGCT
>JBEISV010000029.1:0-20302 GCA_040375265.1 Verrucomicrobiales bacterium | reverse complement strand
GGACAACACGCGCCCGCCGGTGATGACGAGGTCCGGCGCGGTGCGCCCGGAGGCGACGGCGGCAAGTTGGCGGGTCATCTGCCAGAGCGGAGCGACGGAGAAGCGGGTGATCATGGGAAAAATTGTCCGTGGTCGGTAGAAAGTGTCACGCCATGAACGGCCAGCCGTTCCCGTCGGTGGTCCTGTGCCTCGCCGAGAGCCGTATTCCGCATACGGACTTCATGGCGCGGAAACTCCCGGCACCGACACCCGGGGTGAAAGCTGATAAAGGGGTCCGTCCAGACCTTTGCCCGGCCATTCCACCTGATTGACCTCGAAGTGGTCGATCAGGTCGCGGAAGATCGGATTGAGCATCAGCTCGAGCGCAATGGGCGCTTGCTCCGCGGGACAATCGAGCGGCACCAACACTGGTCGCAGGCCAATGCTTTTCAGCATGTCGACGGCCGCCTGCGCCAGCCGCCTATCAACGGCCCGACCGCCTTCCATCACGCAGACGGGACGAGAGGTGCGCGCCAGTTGCTGGAACGGTCCGTGGGCAAATTGCATCAGTTCGACGACCGTGGGCGCCGTCCAGAAAAGTCCCTCGACGAACTTGCAGCCGACATTCTGGGCGAATTCGGCCAGCGGCGACGGCAGTAACAACAGGCTGCCTGCCTGCCACTCCGCACAGTTCCACGTGAGCGCTTCCCGGAGATCCGCCACGGACTCGCCCGCCGCCCATCGTTGAACCTTTCCAGCGGCTTCCGACAACGGCCGGAGCCGGCTGCCCGGCAAGGCTTCCACGAACTGGTGCGCCGCGACAAAACCGCACACGGGGCCAATCAGACGAATGAGCACCGTGTATTCGTCCTCCACCGGAAACGGGACCATCTCGGCACCCAGCGAACGCGGCCAGGCCAGCAATCCGGTCCGATCCGGACGTCCGGCCAAACGCTGGCCATCCTCGGTCGCCGCCGTAAACACGACCGCATGGTCAAACCGTTCCGCCTGCCGGAGAGCGAAGGTCGCGTTGGAGGAAAGTCCTTGGCTGAATACCGCCAAGGTGGAACCGGCTGCCGGTCCAAATGGCTCCATGAACTCGGCTAGCGCAACAAACCGCGCCGGCACGTCCGTAAACGTATTGAGCAACCAACAGAAATACCGGGCGTGCGCGTCGGAACTTCCAATGCCGGTGGCCACCACCTGACGAATCCGACGTCCGTCCTGGCGCCTTGCGGGCAACGGACGCGCGAGCATCGCGGCCACCAGTTCCGGCGCCACGGACACACGCTCCGCGATAAGTTCCTTGCCCTGAGATTCAGGCTTCATTCCGAGAGCGAACTGTCATCCAGGAAGATCCACTTGTGAACGTCGATGCCGTGGTCGTTCAAGGCCGATGAGTATTCCTTCTTCCGGACCAGGCTCGAAGGCGAGTTCATCACCATCTGGATCTTGCCCGAGGGATAATGGTGCTTCAGCAGGCGCATGATGGAGTCATAGTCCCGGCTGTCGTAACCGACCCCGAGACGCCGATACGCCTCATCACTGGAGAACGATTCGCCTTCCTCGGTCAGCATCCGGTCGGTCGCGTAGGCCCCAAACCCCGCCCCGCGTCCGTCGAAATACAGGAGGAAGATGGCCCCGGCGCCGTAGCGGACGATTTCCTGGACGGACCGCTTGAACTTGTTGCGGTTGTCGATGCTGACCAAGGGGAAGCGGTTGAAAAGGGATTCGCTTTGCAGCCGGACGACGGGCAAGTCGTAGAGCAACGGCTTTCCATAGGTGAGAACCACCGCCTCCTGGCTGGTGACAATGTCGAAATACACGTGGACACGAAACCAATAGGGCGTTGTAAGGAGCGCGCCGATGGGAGCCTCGGGGTGCTCCGCCTTGTGCCGCATAACGTTGGCCGGGTTGATGTGGACCAGCAGCCGGTTGCCCCGAATGACGTAATAGTCCCGGACCAACGGCTCCGCGCCTTCTATGTAGGTCTCCATCCGCTCGCCTTGGAGCAACTGGTGAAACTGTTCCTCCGAGAACACGATCTCATTGTCCACCGGCTTCACCGGGAGAAAATACGAGGCGGCGTAGATGAACCGTTGCGCGTCCGGCAACGCATGCGGTTTGAAGGGCGAAACCGGCTCGGGCGGCAGAGCCCGGGCGATGGGGGGACCGCTGGCCTGGGTGAGGCTGTGTCCGGAATCAGCCTTGGAACTGAGATAAGCCGCGTTGAACGGCGACGGCTCAAACTCGAGCGGTTCGGTCCCGGCAACCTTCAGCCCATGTGAGGTCATCGCCGCGAGCTTGTCCGGATTGTTGGTCAGCACGACGAATGGCGCCCTGATGCCCAGCAGGTAGCAAATGTCGGCCACGTCCTCGTAGCTACGATGGTCCTTGCGCAATCCCATGGCCCGATAGGCCTCAAAAGTGGAGATTTGGTCCAAGGAGGCCTGGACCACCATGCGGTCCCGCGCCTTGGCGACATAACCAACGCCGCGGCCCTCCTGCATGAGGTAGAACAGGATGCCATTCCCCTTCTCGCCGATCACCTTCAGCGCCCCCTCCAACTGCTGGACGCAGTCGCAGTCGCAACCGCGGAGGGTTTCGCTGGTCACGCAGGAGGAGTGGATCCGCGTATAAAGCCGGTCCGCGGAGAGGATGTCCCCGTGGGCGAGGGCGATGATGTAGCCTTTGTGGATGATGTCCTGGAAGACATAGGCATCAAAGGGACCGAAATGCGTCTCCACCGTGCAACGCGCGAGGAACAGCGTCGTGCCGCGCAGCGGACGATCATCCAGGCTCGAACGGTGAACCGCCGATCCCGGTTCGTGTTGGAGCTGGTTGATGAGCAGCCGGAGGGCTTCCTGGGTAGCCCAAGGCTGGGTGGGGATGGTGTTCACGGACGTTTCAGTCGATCTGTGCCGGACGAAGGCATCTGTCATGCCAGCACTCTCCCAGCGACGGAAAACTTCCCCGCGAAGTCATTGGCGATCGCGGTGACGCCAACTGGAATGGAGCTTGCTTCGGGGCCGCGACGGCAGTTCAGACTGCCGTTCCGGAAAACTGGAAACGTAAAAACGTCAGCACCTGTCCGTTGTTGGCCATACTGCCTAAAATGAAACCCAGAAAACGCCTCACCACCTCCATGGCCTCGTTGAGTCTTGTCACCCCGCTGCTGGGGCAGACCAACGCTCCCCCCGCTCCGGCTCCCGAAAAGACCGTGCTGGACCGCGTCGTCGTCGAGGGCGTCCCGATTGAGGAACTAATCGTCCCCACCGCCCGCCCGTTCAACTCCGTCTACGGCACCGACCGGTCGATCCTCGATACGCCCCGCAACGTCACGATCATTTCCCGCGAACAGCTGGACGCGATCAACATCCGCGACGTGCGCGACTTCTCGAAGCTGACCTCCAGCTCCTACACTCGCTCCAATTTCGGCGCCCCGACCACGCCAGACATCCGCACACAGATTGCCGACACATTCAACAACGGCATGCGGATCGGCCTCACCTCGAACGGCAACGGTCTGCCGATCAACTTCAATTCCGTGGAGTCGGTGAACATCGTGAAGGGACCCGCCTCCGTGGTATACGGTGCCTCCCAGTATGTCGGCGGCTACGTGGACTACATCACCAAGCGCCCGCAGTTCGATGGCTTCCACGGCGAGGTGTTCGCCGAAGCCGGCATGTATGACCAGTATCGCTGGGGACTCGACGTCGGCGGGCCGGTGAACAACAAGCTGGCTTACCGGCTGTCCTATTCCGGCGAGGATTCGGAGAGCTATTACGTCGACGGCTTCCGGAAATCCCAGGCGATCTACAACGCGATTTCGTGGATGCCCAACGAGGATTACGACCTGTTCTTCAACCAGGAGTTCTTCTGGGCCAACTACACCGAGAACTTCGGCATCAACCGCCCAACGCAGGAACTGATCGACGACGGCATCTACCAGACGGGCATCAACAGCAATCCCGCCCCTAGCAACGGAGTGCCGGGCGCCCCGCCATGGGCGAATGGATATGTGGACGCCAACGGCAATCCGCTCGGCTTCGGCGCCGGTCCTGGCGGCAGCACCGCCATCGGCGTGGTGGGCGGTCCCGCCGCCCCGATTTCGGACCCCCAGAACTCGCGTTGGATCGTCTCGGGATTCCCCTTCGTCAACCGCATCACCCTCGGCGACAAGGTGAAGATCGACCGCAACAATCGCCTCCTGCGGCCGGGCGACGATTCCGATGGCCTTTCCTACAACGCGCAGGTCATCCAAACGGTCCGCCTGTCCGACGACACACAGATCGCCAACAACACCTTCTTCCGCTACGTGCGGCGGGATACGATGAGTTCCTACTATTACTCGGAAATCATCGACCCAAGCTGGAGCATCGACAACCGCACCGAGCTGCGGATGAATTTCGAGCACCATGCGCTGAACACCGGCCTTTCGGTCCGCTACCAAAGCGTTCGCGCCTTCAACGACTTCTTCAACGAGCCAGCGAACGTCTGGGACCTGACCAAGGACCACAGCTCCATCAACTACTACAACTCGGTGAACTTCCCCAACGGATTCACTTCCGTGCCCGTCCCCGGTTGGCCAGGCCGCTACTACACACCCGACAACGGCGACTCCGGCACGTCGCAGTCCGTGTTCGTTGGTCCGTTCCTCCAGGAAGACTGGAAGATCACCGAAAAGCTCTCGCTGCTGGCGGGCGGCCGCATTGACATCCTGTCCACCGATTACCGACTGGGCTGGACCAATCCGTTTGGCGGCTCCCAATTGCTGGCCGACAGCACGGTCGTCGGCCTACCGAACGCCAACGGGTCGCTCATCTATAAGTGGACCCCGGAATTCTCGACCTACGGCACCTACAACTACAGCCAGAACCCGGCCGGGGCCATCGGCAACGGCGGCGGTATTACCACCGGGGGCAGCGCCAACTACGCGATCAGCAGCCTGAAGACGGAAGCGATCCTCTACGAACTCGGCGCCAAACAGACCCTGCTGAACAACCGTCTTTTCCTGAACGCCGCGCTGTTCCAACAGGAGCGGGTTCAGCTCCAGTTGGATCGCTCCACCGTCGAGTTCAAGACCCAGGGCATCGAGTTCGAGCTCAACTACCAGCCGAACCGGAACTTCTTCCTGACCTTCGGCTATTCCTACACCGACTCCGAGGTCAACCGGCCGGAATTCGCGGTCAACAACACCGACCTGCCGTTCTACTCAGCCGCGGGCCAATATGCCGGACCCGGACCCTACAAGCGACAGGGCGTTCCCGAGCACCTGCTCAACTTCCTGGCGTCCTACAAGTTCGACTTCGGTCTCGGCTTCAGCGCCAACATCGTTTCGACCAGCGAGGTCAACAACAACGCCTCCGGGACCCTCGTCATCCCGTGGCAATACAGCCTGGACCTCGGCGTGTTCTACCAAACCAAGCGCTGGGAAGCGCGGGTTAGCCTCCTCAACGTCACCGACGAGGAAAACTGGAGCGCTCCCAACGCGGTCTACGGCAATGAATCGATCCTCGCGGAACTTCCCTTCCGCGCAGAAGGCCGGCTCACTCTTAAGTTCTGAGCACATTTAGTCCCGGGACCGCCGCATCCGGGCGGCGGTCCCCTTTCCTTTCCTCACGTGTTTCGATGAATTTGCCCCGCCTGCTGGCCGCCGCGCTCGCCTCACTGGTCTTGCCACTGACCGTCACCCGGGCCGAGCCCATACGCCCCAAGGTGGTCGTCGTCGCGACGTTCGAGATCGGGGCGGACACCGGCGACAAGCCGGGCGAATTCCAATTCTGGGTCGAGCGCGCGAAGCTGACCAACTCCATCTCAGTTCCCGGTGTCGACCGGCCCCTGCGCTACAACGACGCGGGCGTCTACGGCTTCGTTTCCGGCACCACCGTCCGCAGTGCCCTGCAGGTCATGGCCCTGTTGGCCGATCCGCGGTTTGATTTCTCCAAAAGCTACTGGCTCGTGAACGGCATCGCCGGCGTCGATCCGGAGAACGCCTCCGTCGGCAGCGCGGCGTGGGCGCGCTGGATCATCGACGGCGACATCGCCTACGAGATCGATTCGCGCGAAGCCCCGGCCGAATGGCCCTACGGCGTCGTGCCTATCGGCGGCAAAAAGCCCAATGAGATTCCCAAGGAGGCCGAATGGGCGCCCAAGCCGATGGCGTGGAAGCTCAACCCGTCGCTCGTGAACTGGGCCTACGGCTTGACCAAGGACCTCGTCATTCCCGAGACCGAAGCCGCGAAGAAGCATCGCGCAACCTTCGCCGGATTCGAGAAGGGATCGGCTCCGCCCAAGGTCATACTTGGCGAGAGCATGGGTTCCTGCCGCTACTGGCACGGCGCAGTGATGACGAAGTGGGCCAACGACTGGACCAAGCTCTACACCAAGGGAGAAGGCGAGTTCGTCATGACCGCCATGGAAGACCACGGCATCTGCACCGCCATGGAACGCATGGCCAAGCTCGGCAAAGTCGACTTCCAGAGGCTCCTGTTTCTCCGCACCGGCAGCAACTACTGCACGCCGCGTCCCGGCCAGAAGTCCTCCGAAAGCATGACCGAAGAATACAGCGGCATGGAGCCGGCGTTGGAATCCGCTTGGCTCGCTGGCAGCAAGGTCATGAACGCCTTGGTCGACGGCTGGACTAAGTTCGAAAAGGAGGCGCCTAAGCCATGAACTTCGTTCTTCGTCGCGTCAGATCCTATGCACTCCTGCTTCTCTTCGGTTGCGCCTTTTCGCGGCTAGCCGCTTCCGAGTTCGCGACGCGCTTCGACCAGTTCAAGACCAACGCTTCGAAGGCCGATCTCTACCGCTTCCTCTACGCCATGCCCAAGGCCGGTGACCTGCATCACCACGCGGGCGGCAGTTGGCGGATGGAGGACCTGTTCACCGTCACCACCGATCCGAAGCGCAATGGCGGAAACCGCTTCTTCACCCGCTTGAAGGCGGGCGGCTGTCCCGAGGAGACGAACTCATGGCGGAAGTTCCAGACCATCGCCGAGTTCACCTGGAAGACGCTTCCCGAATGCGCCCAGGCCGAGTTCGCCGCGCTTGACGCGCTTTCGGCGACGCAGCGCGACGCGTTCATCAACTCCCTCCGCCTCGATGCCCCCGGCGAAGGCCGCAACGAGTTCTTCGAGGAGATCTGGCCGCGTCTCGGAGCGATCGGCCGGAGCATCGACGTGTTCCTGGAGATGACCGTCGAGACGGCCAAACGCTACGGCGCGGAAGGCGTGCGCTACATCGAGCCGCAGACGATCCCCGTCGGGCTGTTGGACGCCAAGGGTGCGGCGATCGACCCCGAAGAATTTCATCGCCGCTTGAAGGCCCGTCTCGATCAGCCGGACGCCAAGGCGACGGGCGTGGAAATGCGTTGGCAGGTCGTCGTGCTGCGGTTCACGCCGGTGGCCGAAAAGATGGTCGAGCAGGCCTACGACTACGTCAGCCGGCACCGCGATCTCTGGGTCGGCATCAACATGGCCGGGCGCGAGGACAACGACAAAGGCCACCCGCGCCGTTTCCTGGAAACCTACCGGAAGATGCGCCTCAAACATTCCGGCATCGGCCTGGCCATCCACGCCGGCGAAGTGGACGAGGCCAACCCGCACATGCGCGACACCCTGCTGCTGGGTGCAACCCGGCTGGGGCACGGAAACAACATCCTGACCGACGAAGACCTGTTGCTCCAACTGCGTTCCGGCATCGCGATGGTCGAGATCAACCTCGTGAGCAACCTGCTCCTCGAATACGTCGACCGCTATTCCCAGCACCACTTTCCCGAACTGCTTCGCACCGGAGTTCCCGTAGCGCTGTCCACCGATGACTCCGGCATGTGGGACTCGAACATGACGGACGAATACATGACCGCCGTCACCGAGTTCGACCTGACGTGGGACGAGTTGGTCCAGTGCGGCCGCAACTCGCTGAAGTGGTCATTCGCCGAACCGGCGTTGAAGGAAAAGCTGCTGGCCGACTTCGACCGCGACATCAAGGCCTTCGAAACCACGCTCGGCTCCGATTGGAGCGCCGCGTTGAAATCGAAGAAGCCCGTCAGCTACGGCTTCGCCCAACGACGGTGGGGAATCTCGAACTAGCCACCGATGGACCCAGATCAACACAGACGGGTTGAGTCCGGTTTGCAGCATCTGTGCCTATCTGTGGTCATCCGTGGTTGAACCTCCATGCTCCCGCGCAACTGCACCTTCACCGAATCCGACTGGCGGACACTGGCCGCGTGCTGGCATCCGGTGGCGTTCGCCGACGAGGTGAAGGACAAGCCGCTGGCCCGCGTTCTCCTCGATGAACAGCTCGTCGTTTTCCGCACCTCGCAAGGAGTCTGCGTCGCCAAGGATCTCTGCATTCATCGGGGATCTCCGCTGTCGCTGGGCTGGGTGCAGGGCGATGAGATCGTCTGCGCCTACCACGGCTTCCGCTACGCGACCGACGGCCGCTGCACCAAGGTGCCCGCGCTTCCCGAACAGCCGATCCCGGCAAAGCTTTGCCTTAAAACCTTCCCCACGGTGGAACGCTTCGGGCTGATCTGGACGTGCCTCGGCGGCACCCCGGCCCGGCCCTTGCCGGACTGGCCGGAAACGGAGGACGCCAGCTTCCGCTACCTGCATCTGCCCGCGATGGAGTGGAACGCCTCGGCCGCCCGGGCCATCGAAAACTTCCTCGATGTCGGCCACTTCGCCTGGATCCATGCCGGGACGTTCGGGAACCGCGACCTGCCCGAAGTGCCCAAGTATGACGTCACGCGGACCGACGGCGGACTGCGGATGGAGTATCCGTATCTCGCCACCAATCCCGAACACTCGCCGCTGACGGAGAAGCAGGTGATCCAACGCTGGATGGTCTACGAGCTCGCTTTCCCCTTCGCCTGCCGGCTCGGGATCAACTACGACGGCGGCCGACGTTACGTGATCTGCGAAGCGTGCGCCCCGGTGTCGGCGAGAAAGGTCCGCATCCATTTCGCGGTCGCCCTGAACTTCAACCACGACAAGTCCGCCGAGGAGCTGCTGGCTTGGGAGCACAAGGTGGTGAGCGAGGACAAACCCATCGTCGAGGCGCAGCGGCCGGAGGAACTCCCGCTCGACCTCACCGAAGAATTCCACCTCCGGTGCGACCGCATGAGCACAGCCTACCGGCAGGGTCTGGTTGAAATCGGACTTGGCCGCGATCTGGCCAGCTGACGCAATTCCCGCATGCACAAAACGCTTCATCTACGGTTGGTAGGACTCCTAAAACAGGGGCTCGGCCCCGTCGCAATCGCCTGCTCGCTGGCCGCGGTCGCCCAGGACTCGGCGCTGGTATACCTAACCGACTTTAGCGTGCGCGACGGCGCGGTGTCGGCGATGAAAGGCGTGGCCTTCGGCGTCAGTCCAAAGCTGGCACAGTTCGATCTCACGCACGAGGTGCCGCCCTTCAACATTTGGGAAGGTGCGTGCCGATTGAAGCAGACGGCCGCCTATTGGCCCTCCAACACTGTGTTCGTCTGCGTCGTGGATCCCGGTGTCGGCACCGAACGCAAGTCCGTGGTCTGCCGAACCCAATCCGGGCACACATTTGTCGGACCGAACAACGGTCTTTTCACCTTCGTGCCGGAGACGCTGGGGACCACGGCGGTGCGTGAGATCGACGGGGACCGCCATCGGCTGCCCGGCAGCGCGGAAAGCTACACGTTTCACGGACGCGACGTCTTCGCCTACGTGGGCGCCCAGATCGCCGTCGGACGGCTCGGTTTCGACGACGTCGGGCCGGCCTTTGCTCCTGGCATCCAGCGCATTCCCCACCAGGCTGCCGAGCTAAAGGACGGGACGCTGCGTGGCACCATTCCGGTGCTCGACGTCCAGTATGGCAACGTCTGGTCGAACATCGGGCGGGACACCTTCGCGCGGCTCGGGTCCCGGATTGGCGACCGCTTCTCGGTGCGCATCCGCCAGGCGGGCAAGACCGTCTGCCGCTTCGAGGCACCCTACGTCGCGACCTTTGGCGACGTGCCGCCGGGCAAACCGCTCCTGTTCCTCAACAGCCTCCTTGAGGTTTCCGTTGCCCTCAACCAGGGGAGTCTCGCCGGCAAATACCGCATCGGCTCCGGCCCAGATTGGAGCCTTGAAGTCCGCCCGTTGCCCCGGAAACCCTAGCTCCGCTTTGCGCTATGCCCTGGAAACCTGAGCCCGATCTCGCCGCCTTCATCCACGCGATGCCCAAGACGGAGACGCACCTGCATCTCGAGGGCGCCCTACCCTTCGAGCTGCTGCAGCAGGCGTTCCCCGGCCGCTTTCCCGCGCCGCCGGATTCCTGGGCGGACGATTACCGCTTCGATTCGTTCAACCAGTTCATGGAGCTGTTTGTGCGCTATTGCGCCGACTACTTCGTCAGTCCCGAACGCTACCACGAAGCCGCGAAGATCATCCTCGGCAACTGCTGGAAACAGAATGTCCGCTACGTCGAAACCAGCTGGCACCTGCCCGTCGCCGCGCACACGGGCGTGGACGGACGGGAGATTGTCGAAGCCATCCGTTCGGCCGCGCCCGCCGGCATGGAGGTGCGCGTCTTCGCCGGGATGTGCCACAACGATTACGTCGGCCCCGTCAAGGATGTCATCGACGACGCCGTCGGCTGGCCCGGACTGGCCGGCCTCGACCTCCATGGCTGGGAAGACATCCCGCTGGAGCCGTGGACGGCCGACGTCTGGGCCAAGGCGCGGGCCGCCGGGAAATTCAACAAGGCCCACGCCGGCGAGTTCATGCCGGCCGATTTCGTCAACCTCGTGCTCGATGAGCTGAAGGTGGCCCGGGTCCAGCACGGTTGCAGCGCGGCGGAAGACCCGGCGACGATTGCCCGACTGGTGCGGGACAACGTCGCCCTCGACATGTGCCCGATCAGCAACCTCAAGCTGCGGTCCCGGGGCCTGAAGACGCTGCGCGAACATCCCCTTCGGACCTTCCTCCGGGCGGGCGTCTGCGTGACTGCCAATTCCGACGACCCGTTCTTCTTCGGCAACACCCTCACCGAAGACTACGCCGCCCTCGTCATGGAAGCCGGCTTCACGCGGCACGAGCTCCTGGCTCTGGTGCGCAATGGCTGGAAGGTGGCGCTGCTTCCCGACGCCGCCAAGGCGCCCTTCCTCGCTCAACTCGCCCGGATCAAAGCAAACCTCTGACGGCCCCATGCTCAATCGCTTCTTCCAGCTCGAACAGCACGGCACCACCGTGCGCCGCGAGGTCATCGGCGGCATTACTACGTTCGCCGCGATGGCCTACATCCTTGCGGTCAACCCCGGGATCCTGGCGGCCAGCGGCATGGACAAGGGCGCCCTCATCACCGCGACCGCCCTCTCCGCGGCGCTGATGACCCTGCTCATGGCGTTGATGACCAACTACCCGATCGCGCTGGCTGCCGGCATGGGGGTCAATGCGTTCATTGCCTTCACCGTGTGCGGCACCATGGCCATTCCCTGGCCAGCTGCGCTGGGACTTGTGTTCTACAGCGGGCTCATCTTCCTCGTTCTGTCCGTCACCGGCATCCGGCGTAAGCTCATTGAGGCGATTCCGTCGGAGCTCAAGCTCGCGATCACCTGCGGCATCGGCCTGTTCATCGCCTTCATCGGACTGAAGGGCGGCGGGGTGATCGTGGCGGACGCTGCCACTTTCGTGACCCTGGGTGACTTCCATCAACCCGCGCCGTTGCTGGTTTTGTTCGGCCTCGTGCTCACCGCGGTGCTCGTGTGGCGCAAGGTTCCCGGTGCGATCATCCTCGGCGTGCTCACGCTCACCGTCATTGGCCTGTTTCTCCCGACTGCGGATGGCAAGGGAACCATCACAATGAAGCCCAATGGCCTCGTCGCCCTGCCCGCGTCGTTGGCCCCGACGTTCCTGAAGCTGGACCTAGGTTACTTCTGGGCGAACTGGCAGAAGTGCCTTCCGATCGTCCTCGCGCTACTGTTCGTGGATCTCTTCGACAACATGGGCACGCTCATCGCCGTCTGCCAACGTGCCGGCCTGCTGGATGAAAAGGGCAACCTGCCGCGCATCGGCCGTGCCCTGACGGCCGACGCCACCGCCGCGATGGTCGGCTCCACGCTCGGCACCTCCACGGTCACAAGCTACATCGAATCCGCCGCCGGGGTCGAGGCCGGCGGTCGCACCGGGCTCACGGCGATCGTCACCGCCGGATGCTTCCTGGCCGCGCTGCTGTTCAACCCGATCATTGGCATCATTCCCGCCGCCGCGACCGCGCCGGCGCTGGTCATCGTGGGAATCTTCATGATGCAAAGCGCAGCCGAACTTGACCTGCGGGACTTCGCCAAGGCGGTGCCCGCGGTGGTCACGATGCTTGTGATGCCCCTCGCCTTCAGCATCGCGGAGGGCATCGCAGTGGGCTTCGTGGTTTACGTCGCCTTCATGGCCGGCTGCGGCCGCCACCGTGAAGTCTCCCCGCTCGCTTACGTGCTCGGCGCGCTCTTTCTCGCCCACCTGATATGGAACTGAACCGACCGACTCGCACCACCGCCGCCTTCCTAGCGCTCGGCCTCATCCTCTCGCTGCTCGTCACCGGTTGCGCCTCGCCTCATGCGCCGCGGCCCCTGATCGCCGTCATGGGTGCTTACGCGACGGAAATGGCGGCTCACCGCGAGGTGCTCCTCGGCACCAATACCCCGCACATCGACACGGTCATCAATGGCGTGACGTTCACCCGCTTCAACCTCGCCGGCCACGATGTCCTTCTGTTCCCCAGTGGCGTCAGCATGGTCAACGCCGCGATGACCACCCAACTGGCGCTCGACCGGTTTCCCATCACCCACGTGCTATTCGCCGGCATCGCGGGCGGCATCAACCCGTCCAACCACATCGGCGACGTCGTCATCCCGGACAAATGGTTCCACCACAGCGAAGCCGTGTATGCCAATCCCAAGCCCGGCGGGTCCGGCTACGTGCTGCCGGACTATTTCAAGCCGCCCTACGAGAACTTTGGCTTCATCTTCCCGGACAACGTGAGCGTGGTCCGCGCGGGCATGGCCAAGCCCGAGGACCAGCCATCCTTCCCGGCCGACCCCAAGCTGCTCGGCGTGGCACGGCAGGCTTTGGCCAAGATGCCCCCGCTGGTTTGGTCCACAAACACGGCCCGGGTCAGCGTGGGCGGACACGGGATCGCCGGGCCGGTGTTCATGGACAACCGCGAGTATCGCAAGTGGGCATATCGCGTCTGGCGGGCCGAATGCCTCGACATGGAGTCCACCGCCATCGCGCAGGTTTGCTGGGCTAACCAGGTTCCATTCCTGATAGTTCGCAGCCTCAGCGATCTTGCCGGCGGCCAGGAAGGGGTGAACGCCGCCGACACCACGGAAGTTCCCATTTCGAAGCATGCTTCGGTCGTGCTCCGGGAAATCATCCGGAACCTGGACTGATCCCACCCGGGCTACACCTCTGGCGCTGACTTCTCAGCTGGCCAGCAAGAACTCTTCAGCCACGCGCAAAGAGGGGGCATTGATGATTTCCTTCCGGCCGCCGCGCTGGTAGCAACCGGCCGTGCAACCGCCCTCCAACACGCCGACCGGAATGACGCCGGGACTGCGGCGTTTCCTATTCCTGACCGCCATGGTCAACGGCGCCGCCATCATGGTGATCGAGATCCTGGGAGCCAAGATTCTCGCACCATTCCTCGGCACTTCGCACTTCGTCTGGACGGCCCAGATCGGAGTGGCCATGGCTTCGTTGGCCGTCGAGTATTTCCTCGGCGGACGCTGGGCTGATTCGGCCACTGGACTTGGCCGGCTCTACGGCGCGATGTTCGGGGCGGCCGGCTACCTGGCCGTGGTGGTGTTCGGAGTCCGGACCGTTGCGGCCAAGTGCCTGTCGTTTTCGCTGCCGGTCGGGTCGCTTCTGGCGTCGGCGTTCCTGTTCTTTGTCCCCTTGGCACTGTTGGCGATGACCTGTCCGTTCCTGGTCCGTTTCATCACCGGCCACCTGAGCGGGGTGGGCGGCACCGTCGGCCGGCTTACCGCCTTGAGCACGGTCGGCAGCTTTGTCGGCACGGCCCTGATTGGCTACGTGCTCATCCCGCTCGCCCCAAATTCGGTCACCCTGATCGCTACGGCCAGCCTCTGCGCATTGCTGGCACTGGTGTATTTCATCGTCTGGGGCGGCTTCCGGGCCGCCGCCCTCGGCGCGGCCGCCACCGTTTTCGTCCTTGGTTGGAGCGCAGTCGATGCCGACACCAGTCGCCGCTACAAGACGGCCATCGAACTGGTCCGCCGGAACTCGAACTTCGGCCTCATCGAGGTCATCGACTCGCCGGACCGGCGCTTCCGATACTACCTCAACGACTACCTCACGCAGAACACTTACGACCGCACCAGCCGCCAGAGCGCCTCACTGTTCACCTACGGTCTCGAGGGGTTGGCGACGAGCTACACCCGGAAGATCGACAGTGCCCTCTGCATCGGCGTGGGCGTGGGCATGGTGCCCCGCCAGCTGGCGGAACGCGGCGTGAAGGTTGACGCGGTCGAGATCAACGCGGCCATCATTCCCGTGGCGGAACGTTTCTTCGATTTCGACCCGACGAAGCTCAACCTCGTCA
Source organism: Verrucomicrobiales bacterium (assembly GCA_040375265.1). Lineage (GTDB taxonomy): Bacteria > Verrucomicrobiota > Verrucomicrobiia > Limisphaerales > UBA9464 > CAIWAH01. The sequence goes on along the minus strand of JBEISV010000029.1, from coordinate 5,743 downwards.
TCGGGGACGGGCGCCAGGCGATGCACCAGTTCACCAACCGCTACGACTGCGTGATGCTGGACGCCTTCCTCGGAGACTCCTCCCCGTCGCACCTGATGACCCGTGAGGCGTTCGCGGCCATGCGCGACCGGCTCCAGCCCGAAGGCGTGCTGGTGATCAACTGTTTCGGTGACCGCAGTCCTGGCCGCGACTTCTTCGCCGGTTCGCTGCAGAAGACCTTGCGCGCCGTATTCGCCGACGTTCGCCTGCACGCTTCCGGCAACGGCAACATGTTCTTCGTCGCCTCGCCTTCGCCGCTGATCCGGCACCGGGATTTTCCCCTCGCCGAGATCCATCCCCGGGTCGTGGCCGAGGCGCAAAGCGTTTTCGCCGCCGCCGCCGAACCGATCCGTCCGGACGCCGGCACGGTGCTGACCGACGACTTCAATCCGGTCGACTTCCACGACGCCCGCAACCGCGAGCGTTTCCGGCGGTTGCTGGCCAGTTCCGTCCTCGGACTCTAGCGGATTCCGCGGGAGCCCTGCCTTGTCGCGGGAGAATCCTCCGTTATGGTGCGCTCCTAAATGGAGCCCGCCGATTTCACGAATTTCGACACGGTCGCCGCCCAGCAGTTTCTCGACGAGCTGCCGCCGGAGACCCGCAAGCGGGGCGACGCCCTGGTCAACGCGGGCGCCGTGAAGGAGTTCCGTTGCGTCGCGCCCGGCCTGGAATACGTCGCCGACATCGAGGGTGACACGCTGCTCCAGACCACGCTGACCTTTGATCCCGAGACGAAGTTCTGGTGGGAAGCTTGTTCCTGTGTCGCGGGCGGCGGCTGCGAACACGCCGCGGGCATGATGAAGGCCCTGTTGGCGGAGCACAGTGTTGCCAGCGTCCAGAAGCTCAGCGCGGGCAAGAAGGCTTTGAAGCGCAAGTCAGAGTCCGTCGCCATCGCCTCGGGCGTGCTCGCCCAGAAGGCGAAGGAAGCCATCGGCCGCGACCTCTCCAAGGCCGAGGCGGAGTTTGTCCGGAAGGTTGAGGAACGCTTCGCCAAGTTGAAGGAGCGCCCCTGGCTCACCGGCGACGACCTGATCTCGTTTGGCATCAAGTTCCAGGCCCAGCACACCTGGGAAAAGCTGGACCTCTGGCCGGCGGCGCCGAAGGACGAACATGAGTTCTGGCTCTACATCGCGCTGGCCGCCGAGGGCCAGGGCCTGAATTGGCCGGAGTTCCTGCGATCCATCACGACGCTCGACGAGGTCCGCGAACGCGTCATCCGCTGGCGTCGGGGCCGCGACGTGGACCGTTGGCGCAACCTCCTGAACAACCTCCAGCTCGGCCCGACCGACGACGCCAAGCCGGCCGAGGAAGTGGAACTTCGCCTGCGCCTCACCGAGACCGAGGCGCTGATCGAATATCGGAAGTCGGGCGCGCTCGACTGGACCGCGATCAAGCCGGGCAAGTTCAAGGACTTCGACGAGAAGTCCGGCGACCAACTTGCGCCCGAGGTGGCCCTGCTGTGGCAGCCGCTGGCCCAGCGCGCCCGCTACGGCTACCAGATCAATCTCGTTTACCATGACCAGCAGACGCGCCGACTGCTGAACCGATTCCTGCGCCTACCGACGTTGCAGCCCTTCGTCGTCGGCGCCGACGGCGATCCGTTGCAGCGGCCGGACGAACCCCTGCGCTGGGAACTCGCGGCTGCGACCGACGATGCCGATGATTACCGGCTCCGGCTGGTCCAGCCCGACGGCAGCCATGTCCCCAAGGCGCTGATTGTCCTGCCTGGCAAGCCGACGCTCTACCTGACCCGCGACACGCTCTGGAACAGCGCCCCCGTCGAGGACCGCGCCGTGGACCCGGCCATCGAGACGCCGATCCCGGCGCCGGCGCTGGAATCCGCCGTCGGCATCCGTTTCCTCCAGCACCACCAGATTCCCCTGCCCCAGCGCTTGGCCGAGCGCGTTCAGGTCGTGCCGCTCAAGGCAGTGATCCAGGGCGAACTGCGCACCATTGCGTTCGGCAACGACACGGAATACGCCGTGCTGGACGCCCTCGGCATGGCCCTAGACAACAGCAACTACGTCGAGCGGTGGAACGGCAACGCATGGCTCGATGCCAAGTTCAACGCCACCGGGCAGGCCACGACCGCAGCCGCGACGATCTCGGACGAGTCGTCGTTGGTCACCTACGACCGCGCCCAGCTCGGCGAGGTGCCGAAGTTGCTGGAGCCGGTCGGCTTCAAGTGGGATTTCGCCCGCCAGCGCTGGCTGATGCGCGTGACCGCCCGTTTCCCGGACCAGTTCATGAACTGGCTCGCGAGCGTGCCGCCCGGTGTCCAGTTGGAACTCAAGGGCGAGCTCGGCGCCTTCACGAATGCGACCGTCGCCGGCCGCGTCCGGCTCGACGTCCAACAGTCTGAGGGCGGCACCGATTGGTTCGATCTCCGCGTGGTGCTCGACGTCACGGACACCCAACTCACCAAGGAGGAGGTCAAGCTGCTCCTCGACGCGCGTGGCAAATGGGTCCGGCTCGGCAGCAAGGGGTGGCGTAAGCTCGAGTTCAAGTTGTCCGCCGAGGAAGACGCCCAGCTCGCCAAGCTCGGCATCAATCCGCACGAGCTGACCTCCGAGCCGCAGCGCCTGCACGCCCTGCAGCTCGCCGATTCGGCGGCCCGGCAATTCGTCGGCGAGGAGAAGTTCGCCCTCATCCAGCGCCGCGCGGCCGAGCTTCAGGCCCGCGTCACGCCGGAAGTGCCGACGGAGGTCAACGCCGAGCTACGTCCCTACCAGCGAGACGGTTTCCACTTCCTCTGCTACCTCACCGCCAACCGCTTCGGCGGCATCCTGGCGGACGACATGGGCCTCGGTAAGACGCTCCAGACGCTCACCTGGCTCGCGTGGCAGGACAAGGAACGTCGGGCGAACGGAGCAGCCCTCGAACTCCCCGCCGAACCCGCCACCGTGGCTCCGGCCAAACCCGCCCGCGGCAAGAAGAAGGTCGCCGAAGTAACGCCCGTGTCTGGTCCGCCGCCCTTCCTGGTCATCTGTCCGAAGTCTGTGACCGACAACTGGCGCGTGGAATCCGCCCGTTTTGTGCCGCACCTGCGGGTCCGGACCTGGTCCGGGGAGGAAGTGAAGTCGCTGCCCGCCCTGATCGGCGCGGCCGACCTGCACATCATCAACTACAACCAGCTCCGCATCGTCGGTGAATCGCTGAGCCAGGTGGAGTTCCACACAATCATCCTCGACGAGGGCCAATACATCAAAAACCCGACGAGCATCACCGCGCAGCTCGCCCGGGCGCTCAAGGCCCGCCACCGGCTCGTGCTCTCCGGCACGCCGATCGAGAACAAGCTGCTCGACCTCTGGAGCCTCATGAGCTTCGCCATGCCCGGCGCCCTCGGGAACCGGAACGAGTTCCAGAAGCTGTTCGACTCCAAGGCCGACCCCCTCGCCCGCCAACGTCTCGGCGCCCGGGTCCGGCCCTTCCTCCTGCGCCGCACCAAGTCTCAGGTCGCCAAGGATCTGCCCGACCGCATTGAGGAAGACCTGTTCTGCGAGCTCGAAGGCGAACAGAAGACGCTTTACCGCGCCGAACTGAAGCGCGCCCAGGCGATGCTCCTGCGCGTCAATACGCCGGCCGCCTTGGCCAAACACCGCTTCAACTTCCTCACCTCGTTGCTCCGGCTGCGCCAGATCTGCTGCCATCCGAAGCTGGCCAAGCCCGATTCCAAGGCCGAATCCGCCAAGGTCGAGGCACTCATGGAAACACTCGAACCGCTGATGGAGGAGGGCCAGAAGGTGCTCGTCTTCTCGCAGTTCGTGGAAATGCTCGACCTGCTCCGCGCCGGCATCACCGAGCGCGGTTGGTCCAGCCATTACCTCGTCGGCGGCACCGAGAAGCGCGGCGACCTCGTCCGCCAATTCCAGGCCCACGAAGGCGCGTCGGTGTTCCTCATCTCGCTCAAGGCCGGCGGCTTCGGCCTGAACCTGACCGCCGCCAGTTACGTCGTCCTCTTCGACCCGTGGTGGAATCCCGCCGTGGAAGCCCAGGCGATCGACCGCTCGCACCGTATCGGCCAGCAGCAGAAGGTCATCGCCTACCGGCTGCTGATCAAAGACTCCATCGAGGAGAAAATCCGCGCGCTCCAGGGCAAGAAGTCGCAGCTCGCGAACGACATCCTCGGCGAGGAGAAGTTCGCCCAGAGCCTGTCGCTGGACGACCTCAAGTTCCTGCTGGCGGATTGAGTGACGTCATCATCAAGCCAAGACGGCCGGCATCCAGTTCGTTGGTTTGTTACTCAAACGAACGGGATTTTGCCGGTGACGGCCTCACGTCTGCCAATCTCGCCAGGCGATTCTTGGAATCACGCTCCACCCGAAAGCCGCGGCGCCAACGCTGACGAATGAAAGCTGCAACACCCCGGCGAGCACCAACTTCAGCTCGGAATACTGGTCTGCCGGCGACAGGTGATTGGCGCCATGCATGAGGTTGGCGGTGATGAAAAAGAAGGTCTGGTAGAGGCCGACCAGGAACCCCAACGGCGGAATGGCACCCACCAGCGCCAAGAACCAATAGGCGCGCACGCCCAGCGGGCGCGTTTGCGACCACCAGCCCATAAACCCGACGACCGACGACCAGATCAGCAAGGCCCAGCCGGTGGCCCAGATGATTCCGGAAGCATTCAAGTTGTAGGCCGATCCAAACGTCAGCGACAAGCCATACATGGCTAGGCTTCCTTCACGCCCAAGTTCTTCATCAACTCCCGCACGCACAGTTCGGCAAACGCGGGGGCGTTGATGTTGCCGTCGTATTCGAGCACCGGGATGTCGGCACGTAGATGCCGCTTCCACTCACCGAATAGCGCCGCGTCGGCCTCCGGCCAGTGGAAGGGCTGTCCCGGCGCGCTGATGACGCTGATGCCGCGCAGGGGCAGCAGCACGCTGACCGGCCCGGTCGAGAGGTTGCACTTCGCCGCCAAGATGCGGCCCAGTTCGGCGCATTCCTCGGGATTGGTCCGCATCAGCGTCACCTGGGCGTTGTGCTGGTAGAAGCGCCGGTCGTTGAACCTCTCCGCCACGCTGGCCCGCTCGCCGAAGTTCACCATGTCGAGGCAACCCGGGGTCACGATGGCCGGCACGCCGCCACGCGCGGCCGCTTCGCAGCGGGTCGGCCCCGCATTGAGCACGCCGCCCACCAATTCGTCCGCCCATTCGGTGGTCGTGATGTCGAGCACACCCGCCGCCACGCCTGACTCGATGAGGGATTCCATCGTCCGGCCGCCGTTGCCGGTGGCGGCGAAGACCATGACCTCGTAGCCGGCGGCTTCGAGCAGCGTCCGCGCATGGGTCACGCACGGCGTCGTGTTGCCAAACTGCGAGGCGACGATGACCGGTTTGTCCACGGCACCGGCCGGAACCCGCGCCTCGACCATGCCGCAGATGGCCCCGGCCGCCTGGGCGAGTAGTTTGCGGGAAAGACGGTTTAGGCCGGCGACATCCACCACGCTGGGCATCATGACGATGTCCTTCACGCCGACGTAGGGCGCGGTGTTGCCGCTGGCGAGGGTGGACACCATCAGCTTTGGGAAGCCAACCGGCAGCGCCCGCATCGCCGCGGAACAGATCGCCGTGCCACCGCCACCGCCGAGCGAAATCACGCCGTCGATCCGGCCTTCCCGTTGCAAGCGGGCCAGCACGATAGGTGCGCCCTTCGTCATCACCGCGACGGCTTCGCCCCGGTCGCGCCGGGCCACGACAGC
>JBEISV010000301.1:0-5927 GCA_040375265.1 Verrucomicrobiales bacterium | reverse complement strand
GCTAGGAACAACGTCGCCGTCGTCGAGTGGATTGCCGCCCAGCAATTCAACCACGCCGCGGGCCGCCGGTGGCACTCGATGTCCACGCCGCAGCAAACCTTCTTCTTGGGGGGGATTTTCAGGTTAGGGCTCGTTCAGTGGCGATTCGCGTGGCCGCCCCGTTCCGTCCAACGTCGCCCGGGCGGCCGTGAGCACCCCGACGGTCTCGGCGCCCAGTTCCCGGAGGACCCGCGCCACGGCGTCGGTGGTGGCGCCGGTGGTCAGCACGTCGTCCACGACCAGGAACCGCCGGCCGGGGAGCCGGGCGGCGGGTGCCGGGGCAAAGGCACGCCGGACATTGTCAGCCCGTTCGTCGCGGGTCAGGCGGGTCTGGGTGCGGGTCGCCTCGGTGCGGCAGACCAGCCGGGGAAAAATGGGCAGGTTGAAGGCGCGGCCGAGAACTCCGCCGAGCCGTTCCGCCTGGTTGAATTCCCGCTCCCTTTCTCGCACGGGATGAAGCGGCACCGGGACGATGCCATCCCAGTCGCCCGGCCGGAAGTCCGGCCCGGCAGCCCGCCGCAAAAGGTCGCCGAGGAAAGGTTCGAACCAAAGTGCGCGCTGGTATTTGTAACGATGGATCACTTCCAAGGCGACGCCATCCGCCACGACCGCGGCGCGCGCGAAGTCGAAGGCCAGGTCGAGGTCGCGGCAGTTGGCGCACTCGAATTCCTGCGTGATCGCGCCGGCAAACGGCAGCCCGCAACGCCGGCAGGCAGGCGGCTGGATGAAGCGCAACCCGGTCCAACACTAGGGACAGACGTAACCGTCGGCCGCAGTGGCCCGCCGGTTGCCGCAAAGCTGGCAGGCGTTGGGGAATACCCAACCGGTTACCGCCTCCAGGACTGCCTTGGCGCCGATCTCCATGCCAACGGCGCGAGCGTGGGGGGGCCGACGGGGAAAAGCCAGCAAGCGGGGACAGTTCCCCAGCCGTCGGGCGCCCTGATCAAGCGGGACGCCCAAACGCCGCCCGTGGATTCCATGGGCAGCCCCCATTGTAGGGCCGGCGGGCCAGCGATTCGGCTTCCGGACGGCGGCAGTTTTTTGGCGAAGTTCTTTCCGCGCGTTTGGCCCTGTGGTAGCTACCGCGCCTCAGTTACCGATGCCACAAGCAGGTCAAAAATTAGGACGCTACACCCTCCACGAACCGATCAACGAGGGCGGGATGTCCGAAATCTGGCTGGCCACCGACGAGGCCGGCCGGCCGTATGCCGTCCGGCTAATGAAGCACAACACGGCGTTCGCCTTTGCCGAACGGAAGCGCTTCAACACGGGCTCCGAAACCCTGAAGGCGTGCCAGGACGGGCAGTTCATCATCGGCTACGTCGAGCACGGCAAGCTCGGGGACGAGCTGGCGCTGGTGCTGGAATACGTCGAGGGCGCTAACCTCAAGCTGCTGATGGCCGCCGGCGACCCGGTGCTCACCGGCGACATCGCCCGGGTCCTCATCGATTTCGCGAGCGCGATGGAGGTGGTGCATGACCGCGGCTTCATGCATCTGGACATCAAGCCGGAGAACGTGCTGCTGACCCGCAACGGCAGCCTGCGCCTCGTGGATTTCGACCTCGCCCAACCGATTCCCAATCCACCCCGCAAGCAGGACAAACTCTCGGGCACCCCCCCTCTACATGGCGCCGGAGCAATTGCTGAAGCAGCCGGTGGATCACCGCGCGGATCTCTGGGCGTGGGGCGTCAGTGCCTACGAGCTGCTCACCTTCCGGAAGCCCTTCCCGGGCGAAAACGCCGACGAAGTCCTGCGTCGCCAATTGAACCGCCGGGATTTCGTCCCGCCCCGCGAGGTCAACGCGGACATCCCGGCCGAACTCGAACGGATTGTCATCAAGTGCCTCGAACAGGACATGAACCGCCGCTACCCGATCACGAGCGTGCTGGTCCACGAACTGAAGCAGGCTCTTTACGTCTGATCCGGACCGAGAGCTGACTTGCCCCGGCCCCGGGGTGTCCCGCACTTCTTCGCCCACAAATTCTCCCATGAGCCAGGTCACCGTCGCCGAAATCACCGCCGCCATCCGCAACGTGCCGGATTTCCCCAAGCCCGGCATCCAGTTCAAGGATATTACGCCCGTGCTCGCCGACGCCCGCCTGTTTGACGGCGCGATGAACCTCCTGGTCGCCCCGTATCGCGACGCCGGGGTGCAGAAAGTCGTCGGGATCGACGCCCGCGGATTCATCTTCGGTGCGGTGGCCGCGATCAAGCTGGGGGCGGGCTTTGTGCCGGTGCGGAAGAAGGGCAAGCTGCCCTGGAACACGCACGAGCAGAGCTACGACCTGGAATACGGCTCCTCGACCGTCGCCGTGCACGTGGACGCCATCCGGCCCGGCGAACGGGTGCTATTGGTGGACGATTTGCTCGCCACCGGCGGCACCGCCGCGGCTGCCATGCGCCTGCTGGAACAACTCGGCGCCCACGTCGTCGGCTTCGACTTCCTAATCGAGCTGAAATTTCTCCAGGGCCGCAGCAAACTTGCCGGGCATCCGGTGCGTTCGCTGATCGAGTATTGAGGCGGAAGAAACTCCGGGCACACGCAGTTCCTGAACTGCCCGGCCGCTTCCGCCTCCCTTACCGCACGCCGCCGATCATGTATTCGGGGCGTCGCCGTCTTCGCCGAGCTTGATGGTCGGGAAGGCCTTGAGCTGGAACGTCAGCGCAATGGCCCATTCCTCGCCGGCGAGGCGGTTGTCCCGCAAGCGCAGCGTCAGGCCCGCCGTCCAGCTCCGGAGGTCGCGGTAGATCGTGTAATATTGCTCCTCGAGCGTGCCATCGCGGCCCTCGAAATGGTGGTTCGCCCGCACGGCCCAGTTCTCGTTCAGACGCAGGACCAGGCTGGAATAGTAGATGTTGTTCCCGAGGCCCACGGTGGCCAAGTCCTGGCGCAGGTAACGGTTGCCGAAGGTCCAGTTCCACTGGTCGTTAGGTAGCAGCGTCAGCCGGTGGTTGATCTCGCGCCAACGCTCCTCGTTGATGCCGTAACGAACCTCGGAGTTGAGCACGATCCAAGAGCGCGGACTGAAATCGAGGTCGGAATACAGGTCGGGAAATGTCGTCTGGCCAGGCCGCGGGTCGAGGCGCCAGTCGGTGTAGAGCGCCCAGTTGACGACGTTCTCGACCTCGCCGCGGCGCTTGGTCTGCACCTTGTTCCGCAGGGCGAACCGCAGCGCGTTCTGCGAATCGATGCTGTCCACCGCGTTGTAGTCCGGGAACTCGACCGGCAGCAGGCGGTAGGTCGGCAAGGTGGTGTCGAGCTGCGGCAGGTTGAACGGCCGCGCATCCGGTTCCGGCACGAAGACGTAGTTCACCGACGGCTCGAGGATGTGCCGCAGTCCGTCCACGGCAAAGAGCGAGCTCTTCGTGTCCTGCCAAACCCGCGAGGCCTTGAAGCTGACTTCCGCCCCGGTGTTGAAGAGCCAGCGGTCGCGTTCACTGAGGTTAAGGTCCTCGGTCTCGCCGTAATGGGTGAATCGGCCGCCGGCGCGCGGGGTGACGTTGAGCCAGCCGAACAGCGTCCACGGCATGGTGAGCTGGTGATACGTATCGGCCCGCATCGCCTCGTAGTCCGGCCCCACACCGAGCGGGCCCTTGCGTCGGCGCAGGTAGGCGACCGAGCTGTCGCTGTCGTAGTAAACAGGCGACTCGCCCAACTGTTGGCGCAGGCCGGTCAACTTCACGTCGGGTAGCCGCTCGATGGTCTGGTAGAAGTCGTTGACCGCCGGCTGGGCGATGACGTCGAGGCTGAAGTTGTCCCAGAACTGGTTCGCCTCGAAGAATGTCTTGGGCTGCGTGTCGGCCCGGTATTGGCCCTCGAAGAAGTCGCGCTCAACGATGGCATCGCCCCAATAGCGAACGACCGCCTTCGCCGTGAAGTCGTCCCACGGTGACATCAGGTGCGTGAAGGTCGCCCGCTTCCGGTTCTCCGGCACGATGGCGGGATTCAGGTAACCTTCGCCCGGGGATTCGTCGTGGGCGTAGTAGAAGCTGACGTCGCCCTTGCCCCAGTCCTTGAAGTCGTAGCGCAGTTCCGGTCCGCCCGCCAAACCACGCTTCGTGCGGTAGTCGAGGTGGGCGATGGCCTCCAGCTCCGGCGTCAACCGGAGGTGGTAGGACATCAGCGCGTAGGCGCCAAAGAAGCCGCGGTAGCCAGGTTGAAACAGGAAGAAATTGGGATGCGCCTCCTGCGTGCGGGAATAGGTCGGGAAATACATCACCGGGACGCCGCTGACATAGAGCACGGCGTCCTTCGCGGTGATCCGTCGGTCGCTGGAGATCGTTAGCCGCCGCGCGCGGACCTTGTAGCGGGGATCATGGTAATCCTCGGTGGTGAGGATCGCGTTGGTCGCCACCTGGTTCGTGGCAAATTGGCCGCCCTGCAACTTCTCGCCGGCCACGAAGAACGGCGGTTGCCCGACCCGGAACGACTCCGCCTCGATGGACTTCGCCACGTAGTCGTAACGCACCCGTTCGCCGCGCCAGAGTTGGACGTTTCCCTTCGCGTCCTTGCGCTCGATGAGCACTTCGCCCTCGGCCATGGCCGTATGGGTAGCCTGATCGACCGTGACCCGCTTGGCCCGGAGCGAACTGCCTTGGAAGCGGAGGATCACGCCATTGCTGGCGGTGGCCTGGCCAGTGGCCCGGTCCAGCTCAACTTCGCCCATGCCGTCGGCCGCCTCGATGCTCACCTCGTCCTCCGCCAACGGGGCACCGGCCGGCGCGGAATCCTCGGCCCTGGCCAGGCTGGTGGCAGTGAACAGGATCGCGAGACCAAGGGCGGTGAACTTCATGCGGGCGGGTCCCAAGCTACCCAACCGCGGAAAGGTGCGCCAAGCGCAAGTTCCCCGGTTCCGCGAATTCGCCGCGGCGGCGCGCCACTGCGGGATTTCCGTCTTCGCCCCGGAAACCGGTCGGCCTAGCCTTGGCCCGTTGCATCCGCTCGTCGAACTCGCGCAGGCCTCCCTGGTCCGCCACCGGCTCTGGCCGGAGCGCGGTCCGCTGGTCGTGGCGGTGTCCGGCGGCCTCGACTCGGTCGTGTTGCTGCGGGTTCTCGCCCAGCTCAGCCCCGCCGCGGGCGTTCCGTTGGTCGTTGCCCACGCGAACCATGGCCTGCGGGACGAGGCCGAGTCGGAAGCGTCGTTCGTGGCGAGCGTGGCCAAGCAACTCACGCTCCCCTTGGTCAGCGAGCGCCTGCCGGTTCGAGCCGCAGCAGAACAGTCCCGCGAGTCCATCGAGATGGCCGCCCGCCGCCTCCGGCACGCGTTCCTCACCCGGGCCGCCGCCGCCCACCAAGCGAAGCGAATCACGCTCGCCCACCACGCCGGTGATCAGGCCGAACTGTTCCTGCTGCGCCTGCTGCGCGGCGCCGGCGGTGCGGGGTTAGGCGGCATGCGGCCCTGTTCACCTTCGCCGGCCGATCCCCGGTTCGAGTTGGTCCGTCCCTTCCTCGACGTTCCCCGGGAACTGCTGCGGGACTACGCCGCCGCCCACGGGATTGCCCACTGCGAGGACGCCTCCAACGCCGACGTCCGCGTTCCGCGGAACCGGATCCGCCGCGAACTCCTTCCCCTGCTCCGCCGTGAGTATTCGCCCGCCATCGACACGCTCCTGCTCCGCACCGGCGACCTGCTGGGCGCCGAGGCCGAATTCGTCCGCGACGAGGCGCGCCGCTGGTTGCGGGCGAACCGACGCACGGCGTTCGACCGCCTCGCAGTCGCCCTCCAGCGGGCCATCATCCGGGAACAGTTGTGGGCGCTGGGACACGCGGCGGATTTCGAGCTCGTGGAGCGACTCCGGCTGCGCCCGGAAGCCGTCTCGGCCAACCCGGGCAAAACACTTCGGTCCAGCGCAGGCAGCGTCGTTGTGTCGGCGCCGCAGACGTCGG
>JBEISV010000026.1:0-20928 GCA_040375265.1 Verrucomicrobiales bacterium | reverse complement strand
GTCGGTGATCAGCGCGCTCAGGCCCTGGTCGAGCAGCGGCAGGTCCTGCCGGAGCGCGCCGAAGTTGTCGCCGTGATGATCCCAGCGGCTGAAGGCGAGCGTCACGCAGCGGGCGCCGGCTTCGACAAGGCGGCGGGCGACGAGGAATTGCTCCATCAGCTTCGGGCCGCCGTCGTCGCGGTTGCGCGGGTCGCCTTTGCCGTAGCGTTCCACGAGCTTGGGGTCCTCGTTTTTCAGGTCGAGCGCGGCGACGAGCTTGCTGGAAGTCAGGATGCCGAAGGCCTGCTGTGTGTAGGCGTCGAGGCCAGCGATCTGGCCGCTGGAATCCACGTCGCGCCGGAAGCCATCGAGTGAGGCCAGTAGCGAACGCCGGTCGGCGAGGCGGTCGAGCGTGATGCCGTTGAGCACCATGTCGTCCTTGCCGCCGCCCTTGTTGATCTCGAAGGGCGCGTGCGCCGCACCGAGGTAGCCGGCCACGCCGTTGTCGGACCACGGAACGTGGCCCATCTTCGGCGCGAGGCCGACGAAGGCGGGAATCGACGGATCGCCGGCGCCCTGGAGCTTGGCGAGCAGCGAACCCATCGAGGGCCAGCCGCCGGGCGGTTGGTTGCGGTTGAGCCGGCCGGTGTAGGTCTGGAAAGCCTCGTGGCGGTCTTCCATCCCGACGATGGAACGGATGACCGTGCACTTGTCCATGACCTGCGCGACGCGCGGCAGGTGCTCGCAGATCTGGATGCCCGGGACGTTGGTGGGGATGGGCTTGAACTCGCCGCGAATCTCGGCCGGGGCGTCCAGTTTCAGGTCGAACATGTCCTGGTGGCTCGCGCCGCCCGGCAGGAAGATCATGATGACCGCCTTGTGCTGATTGCCGGCGGAGCGGACACCGCTGGCCGCCTCGGCCCGAAGCAACTGCGGCAACGCCATTCCACCCATGCCCAGCGCGCCGATCTTCAGGAAGTTGCGCCGCGACACGCCGTCGCAGTAACCGCAGCCAACTGGCTTGGGTCCGAGCAGGGTCAACATGGGCGATTCCGGAACACGGTTTGCGGGGAAGTTCTTAAGCCCAATTTGTGCCGCCCGTCCCCGCTGGACGCAAGCGTCCGCGCCCAGATTTTTCGCTGTCGAAGAGGAATTTCGGCCCGATGAAAGCCGGTGGCTCCCAAAGAACCGCGACCACCCTGTCACGCTTCGGCAGAAATTCAGGAATGACCGAGCTGGAACCCGGGGCAAGCGACAGAAGCCCGGCCGGAAGTATGCCGGCCCCCCTTTAGGCGGCCCGCGGCCCAAACCACGTCGCCGGCCGGGGGATGACATTTGCCTCGCCCAACAGCCAGACCGCTCCGCCACAGAGGAGGAGCAACGCGACCAGCCACAGCAGCAGCTTGAGGAGCGACTGGGTGATCTTCCAAACCACCACAAAGCCGAGCAGTCCCAGGATGACCAGGCCGACCGCCACCGCCGCGTTTTGAACCTGCGGATCCATGGCTTTCTCCCGGGGTCCGCTCCCGCCTACATGACCATGCCACCATCAACGGTCAGCACCTGGCCGGTGACGTAACGCCCGCCCGGCCCGGCGAGGTAGAGGGCGGCCTCGGCGATGTCGTCGGGCTGCCCGAGTGTGCCGAGCGGAATCTGCTTCAGCAGGCCTTCCTTCAGCTTCTCGTCGAGCGCGGCGGTCATGTCGGTCTCGATGAAGCCGGGCGCGATGGCGTTGCAGGTCACGCCACGGGAGCCGAATTCCTTGGCCACCGACTTGGTGAAGCCGATCAGGCCGGCCTTGCTGGCGGCGTAGTTGCACTGGCCGGCGTTGCCGATGAGGCCGATCACCGAGCTGATGTTGATGATCCGGCCGCTGCGTTGCTTGAGGAAAGCCCGGGTGAACGCCTTGGTGAAGAGGAACGCGCCGCGGAGGTTGGTGTTCAGCACCGTGTCCCAGTCGGCTTCGCTCATGCGCATGAGGAGGGTGTCCCGGGTCACGCCGGCGTTGTTCACGAGAATGTCCACCTTGGTCGCGGCGGCGAGGATCTGTTCGGCCACGGCGCTGATCGCGGCCGGATCGGCGACATCCACTCCGAAGGCCCAGGCCTGGCGGCCCAGCGCTCGGATTTCCGCGGCGGTCTTCTCCGCGTTCTCCGCGGTGCGGGCGAGGCAGACCACGTTCGCGCCGGCGGCGGCGAACTTGAGGGCGATGGCGCGGCCGATGCCACGGCTGGCACCGGAAACAACGGCGACTTGGGAAGCAAGCGTGCTCATGAATCGCCGCGAACGTCCGGGGGAAACCGCCGTTTCGTCAACCGCGGAGAACGGTCGGCCTAGACCTGGGGCTCGAACTCCATCTGCCGCCACCACGCTTCCAGTTCGTCCGCCCCGAAATCGGCGAGGATGTGGGCATCCACGTCGATCGAAGGCACCTTGGTCTGCCCGGTGAGCTCGCGCATCTCGGCGCGGGCCTCGGCGTTGCGGATGACGTCGAGCAGTTCGTAGCGGATCCGGCGGCGGTCGAGCCATTCGATGGCTTCGTCGCACCACGGGCAACCGGGCTTCACGAACAGGCGGATGGAAACGGGTTTCATCGTGGGGCCAAGCTAGCCATCAATCCGCGCACCACAAAACCCGACGTCACCGGCCTTGGCCGCCCGGTTCCCGCATCAGCTCATCGGCTAGGGCCGCCAGGCGCCGGCCCGAAATGCGGCAGCCCAACGTGCCGCGCACGAACGCATGTTCATAGACCGGGGCCCGGTGCAGCAAATTGATCGCATCCGTGACTTCCTCGCGGGTCTGGGCCCGGCAGAATTCCTCCACCACGAGGCGGTCGTGGGCGAAGGCCCGCTCGGCGAAGACCCCGAGCACCCACGCCAGCGGACGCCTCACCGGCGGCAAGCCCTGCGCGAAGACCCAACGCCGCACGTTTTCCGCGGACACCCCGCGCTGCTGGACAATACGCTCGGCAAATTGGATAGGCATGCTCGTGAATAAAACCGATTTGGCAGCCTAGCCGACGAAAGCCGTTAACCGCGAGGCATTTGGCAGGAATCCTTTTCAAGGAAATCAGCCAGGAAATGAGGGAAATTCCCCGGCGCGACCACCAGGAACCAATAACCCAGTTCCAAGTGCGCTCGCGCGCTCAGGTCGTCAGCGCCTTTACCGTCGCTTCCAAGCTGGCGACGTCGGCGACGTTCAGCATCTGGGCGGTCTTGTCGATGCGCTTCATGAAGCCGCTCAAGGCGGTGCCGGGTCCGAGTTCGATGAAGCGGGTGAAACCCTGCGCCAGCAGGTAACGCATCGAAGCTTCCCAGCGCACGGAGGAGGTGACTTGGTCCACCAGCACCGGAGCGATCGCGGCCGCCCCGCCGTGGGGTTGCCCGGTGACGTTGGCGATCACCGGCACCGCGGGTGTCCGGATGGGGATGCGCGCGAGTTCGGCCGCGAGCTTCGGCTGCGCGCTGGCCATGAGCGGCGAGTGGTAGGCGCCAGCGACGGTCAGGGGAATGGCTTTCTTGGCACCCTTGGCCTTGGCGGCTTCCGCCGCGGCGGGAATCTTGTCCGCTGCGCCTGAGATCACGATCTGCCCAGGACAATTGAGGTTCGCGAGCGTGACGCCGGTGGCGTCGCAGACTTCGCGGGTCGGGGCTTCGTCGAGGCCGATGATGGCGGCCATGCTGCCTTGGGTGGCCTCGCAGGCTTCCTGCATGAACCGGCCACGCAGGCGCACGACGCGGAGACCGTCCTCGAAACTGGTCCCGCCGGCCGCGGCCAGGGCGGTGAATTCACCGAGCGAAAGGCCTGCCGTGGCGTCACAGGTCAGGCCGGGGACCCGTTCGCGCAGCAGGCTCATCGCCACCCAGCTCACCAGAAAGATGCCGGGCTGGGCGTTTTCGGTCTTGGTCAATTCGGATTCGGGGCCGGCGAAGCAGAGGGACGCAAGGTCATAGCCCAACGCGGTGTTGGCCTGATCGAACAGGGCACGGGCGGTGGGGAACGCTTCGGCCAGGTCTTTGCCCATGCCAACCGCCTGGGCCCCTTGGCCGGCGAACAGGAATGCAGTCTTCATTCGTGAGGCGGCAGCCTAACGGAAAGCGGGCGTAAAACAGAAGGGGGAAGTCGGCGGGGTGAAAATGACCAAGGGCCAATGACCAATGACCAAATGGCACCAGCACGGGCAAACGACCCGGGGCATTGGTCATTGGCCCTTGGTCATTTCGATAGGTCCGGCCGGGGGCAGCGCCACAGCTGCGGCCGGCGGTCATTCTTGTCCGCCACGCGCGGGAACTCGTTGTTATCCACCATCAGCCAGATCTGGTCCGCCTCGACGAGCAGGCCTTCGACGAAGCCATAGGGATAGGGATGGGCGTAGGCGTTGTCCGGGTGCCGTTCGATGGCCTCGTAGTCAAAGCTGGCAAGCACCTTCTCCGTCGCCGCGTCCACCTGGAGCACGCAGCGGCTTTCGCGGCACAGGACCCACAGGTGCCCGGCGTGCCAGCACAGGTCGGAGTAATGCACATCGGCGGCCTGAACGTCGGGCGGGCGCACCTGGAAATCGCGTTCCACCCGCAGGCTGCCGGCATCCACGACCACGATGCGGCCCCGACTGCGTTCGTTGGCGAGATAGAGTATTCCGCCGCCCGCAGCGATGCCTTCCCAGGAGGCGTTCGCATCGGCTGAGAACCATCTCTTCGCGGGCGCCCAATCGATCGCCAGCCGCTCGGTGGCGCGGGTCAGCGGATCATAGCGAAAGACCTGCCGCTGCGATTCCTCGCAGATGAAGACCCGGCCGGCTTCGTCTACCGCCAAGCCCTCGGGATCTGGCCGGGGCTCGGGCTTCTCTCCTGACTTCCGGGCCGGACGTTTGGGCAGGAATTCGTGCTCCGTCGCCACCAATCGGCCGGTATCCCCTGTGAGTTCGACGCGGAACAGGCGCGTGGTCTTGTCATCCAGCGTGACCAGGGTGCCGTCCTTGAGCCGTTGGAGGGCCGAGGCGTCGAAGCGCTTCGGCTTCTCGCACTCCAGCCGCCAAACTTGGGCCGCCTTCAGGGTGTAGGTGGGAACGGAATTCGTGGACCGCAGGGCGACCGGCGCCGCTTCCGCCCACGTTTCCGACACGATGAGCACCGCCAACATCAGCGTCAGCGGGCGAAGCATCCATGGGAGGCGGGCGGCGGCGGTTCGGTGGGCCATGGGGAGTTTGTAGCCGTCCGGCTAGCGGACGGCAACGGCGGTTGTGGATGATGAAAAACCGGTTTACACCCCGGCGACCGACGTTACGGTCTGGTTACCGCAAATGGTCGGGTAGTGCTATGGGCAATGAATCTGAACATCGGCGCTCCGCGCAGGCGCTGCTGGTGAATACGACGCTCTACCGGGAGTTCCAGGCAGAGCGGGAGGAGATCCTGAAGCACAAATGGATCGAATCGGAGAAGATGGGCCACGACATCGGGTTTGAGCGCGCCCTGGTGGACTGGATCACTAAACACCGTGCCGGCTGGCGGCGCGGACGGCAATTGGCCGGAGGCTGATTGGCACGGGAAGACGGCACCTTTAACGGGGTCCTGCGAGGCCCCGAAGGCGCATGAACACACCAACACTTGAGACATTTCAAAGCCGGTCCCCTCAGGGCGACCGGCTTTTGTTTTACCCCGCATGAGCGCCGTCCTGCTTGATGCCACCACGTTGAACCGGGCTATTGCCCGGATGGCCCACGAAATCGCCGAACGCAACCCCGCCGGTGCCCAACTCGCCATCGTCGGCATCCAGGCCGGAGGCGTGTTCCTCGCCCGGAGACTGTCCACCCAGCTGCATGCCATTTTCGGGCAGCCGGTGCCGACGGGCGTGCTGGACGCCGCGTTGCACCGGGACGATCTCGACCAACGATCTGCTCCCCTGCTCCGCGCCACGGAGATTCCTTTTGACGTCACCGGCCGGACCATCGTGCTGGTGGACGACGTGCTCTACAGCGGGCGGACGACCCGGGCCGCCTTGGACGCCCTGCATGACTTCGGCCGGCCGAGCAGGGTGCAATTGGCCGTGCTGATTGACCGGGGCCATCGCGAACTCCCGATCCGCGCCGATTTCGTGGGCAAGAACGTGCCCACTTCCCGCTCCGAACACGTCGACGTCTCCCTGACCGAGGACGGCGGCAACGACACCGTCACCCTGCAGGACCGCAAGCCATGAACTGGAACCGCCGCCACCTCCTGGATCTCGAATCGCTCTCGGCCGAGGAACTGACGCTGCTTCTCGACACGTCCCGCCATTTCAAGGCCCTCGGTGAACGACCGAAAAAGAAGTTTCCCGCCCTCGTCGGCAAGACGGTCATCAATCTCTTTGTCGAGCCGAGCACCCGCACCCGCATCAGCTTCGAGCTCGCGGCGGTTCGTCTGAGCGCCGACGTCATCAACTTCACCGCGGAGGCCAGCTCGCTGAAGAAAGGTGAGACGCTGAAGGACACGATCCGGAACCTCGAATCGCTCCAGGCCGACTTCGTCATCCTGCGCCACAGCGCGAGCGGCGCGCCGCATTTCCTCAGCCGGTTTGCCAAGGCCCACATCGTCAATGCGGGCGATGGGGCCCACGAACATCCGACCCAAGGGTTGCTGGACACCTTCACTGTCCGCGAAAAAAAGGGCCGGGTCGCCGGCCTGAACGTCACGATCCTGGGCGACATCCTCTACAGCCGAGTCGCCCGGTCGAACATCTGGGCGCTCGTGAAGCTGGGCGCCAAGGTCACCTTGTGCGGCCCGCCGACGCTAGTGCCCAAGCAATTGGAGTCATTCCACCCCAATGTGCGGGTCACCTGGAACCTGGAGGAAGCCCTGCGCGACGCGGACGTGGTCAATCTCCTGCGAATCCAGCACGAACGGCAGCGGGTGACCATGTTCCCCAGCGTTGGGGAATACGCCGCACTCTTCGGGCTGAATCCGGCCCGGATGAAGTGGGTGAAACCGGACGCGCTCATCATGCACCCAGGGCCGATCAACCGCGGCGTGGAAATCGAAAGCGACATCGCCGACGGCACCCAGTCGGTGATTTTGGAGCAGGTGACCAACGGCTTGGCGGTCCGGATGGCCGTGCTGTTCCTGCTCAATGGCGGCCGATCAGGCGAAGTGGTTTCCGCCTAAAAGCGGGCTCTGATCCGGTCATGCCGCCCCGTTGCCTTGGAGCGGCAGCCCGCCCCGAAAGTAATCACATTTGGCGCCATGCGGCGCCGACCGACCGGGGGCAACCTCGCGGGAGTTCAATCCAACCCTCCGTGCCTCAAGTTTTTCCCAACTGACACCTTGTCCGGCCTCGCAGTTGCTTAGACTCTCAACCGTAATCCGTATGAAACCCTTTTGGTCGCGCCGCTGGTTGACCGCCTTTGCCACTTCAGTCGGATGTTTCGCCGGTTGGCTGACGGCCGTCAGCCAGGCGCCCGACGCCCCGGGCATCCGTTCGATCACTACGCAGAATGGCCGACCCGTCCTCGAACTCACCCCGGCGCCCGCTTCGGTCGGATATCAGTTGCTGCAAGCGCAGACCGTGGACGGCACCTACGCGCCGGACCCGGAGGCGACCCAATTCGGGCTTCAACTCACCGGCGGCCTGCTGGGGGAAGCACCCCGGTTTTTCCGGATCGATTCGGTGCCCGTGGATGCGGAGACCCTCGCCGCCACCACTTTGTTGCATCGCATCGCCTACGGGCCGACGCCCGACGAACTCGAACGGGTTCGGACCATGGGCACGGCGGCCTACCTCAATGAGCAATTGGCGCCGGAGACGATCACCGAGACGCTCGACGTCGCCGCGGGCGGACCCCAGTGGAAGCAGGTCGTGGTGTCGGGCGCCGCGACGACCTCCGGCGGGCAAACCCGGCTCTACATTTTCATGGATGGTCCGGGCGATGCCTACGTGGACAACGTCCGGTTGGTCCTTGGTTCCGCCGATAACGGGACGCAGACGAACCTGTTGGCCAACGGCAGCTTTGAGGCCGGATTGGGCGGGACTTGGATCGTTTCGACCAACCTGGAAGCCTCCGCGATCACGGTGGATTTTTCCCAGAGCGGGAACAACTGCCTGCACGTCATCGACGCGACCGGCGGCGAAAGCCAGACCACCTCGATCTATCAGGTCATCACCCCGACGGTCGCCGTTGGCACACCGATGACGCTGAGCTTCTGGTATCGGACCTCGGCGGAGGACAGCAAATTGGTTGTCCGGCTCGGCGGCAGCGGCATCTCGGTCTCGACCGGGCTCTCCGGCGAGGAGAACTCGCCGGCCCCCATCTACTCCAAGCTGCTAAGCGGCGACGGCACGCTGACCGACCTTCGGGCTTGGCACATCCTTCACGCCGTCCAGGCCAAGCGACAGCTCTTGGAAGTTTTGCGCCAATTTCTGGAAAACCACTTCGTCACCCAGATATCCAAGACCCGGGATTATTTCGACAACCGCGGCTATGACACCGTGCAATCGGATCCCATTTCCACCCGTGCGGAATTGGTCGAGAACCTCCGCTGGCAGGAGGCACTGCTACGCCCCAACGTCAGCTTCCTAGACCTGCTCCGAATCAGCGCCGAGAGCCCGGCCATGATCATCTATCTCGATACGGTCGGGTCACGCGGCGACGGCACCCGGGTCGCCAACGAAAACTACGCCCGCGAGCTGTGCGAACTCTTCTGCTTCGGCGTGGACAATGGCTATGACCAGCAGGACATCGTCCAGATTTCCCGCGCTTGGACCGGTTGGACCATTGAGCTCGTCAACACCAACCAGGAATTCAACCCCTTCGCCGCCCGGTCCACCAACCGGATCGACAACACGCTGACGAATGCGACTGCCCTCAATGCCAGCGTCAACCTGCACGGACTCTGGGCATTCAACTACAAGGGTGCCCGTCACAATACCGGGACCAAATACATCTTTTACCAGACCAAGGCCGACGGTTCGGTCGATACCGCCAACCCGAAGACAATCCCGGCCCGGTTCGGTCCCCGTTGGGCCGGCGCCCCTTACGGCCTCCGGCTGAACTCCGGGCAGACCGGCACCAATGGCATCACGGAAGGCTACGACCTGATCAACCACATGGCGAACCAGCCCTTCACCATGGAATTCATCTCGGTGAAGTTGTGCCGGCTGCTCGTGCACGACGGGTTCCACCTGAGCTACGACTTCAGTGACGATCAGCACACGCCCGAGGAAGACCTCATCTATCAGTGCATGCTCGCCTGGGACAACGGCTCGCCCAAGGGGCAGATTCGCGACGTTCTGCGGGTGATCCTGAGCTCGGAACTGTTCCGCTCCAATGCCGGCTCGCTGCAGAAGATCAAGACGCCGCTGGAATTTGCCGTCAGCACCGTCCGGGCGCTGCGGTCTCAGAACGACGACGGCTCGTTCACGGCCGATTCCGACGGCTACGCCCTCGCGGGCATCATCAACCGCGCCGGCCGCCTTCGGCTGTTCGACCGGGCCGAGCCCGATGGCTACCCCGAAGATGCCCCGGCTTGGATCAGCGCCGGCACACTGACCGAGCGGATCCGCTTCGTGCAGTCGGCGCTAATGCCTGTGACCATGACGGGCAAATCGGATGCCGGCGCCGCCACCCGCACCGACCCGGTCGCGCTGCTCCGCAAAAAGGTTCCTGCCGTGCAGCTGAGCGATGCAAACGCGGTGGCCGCTTACTTCACCGAGCTCCTGTTTCCGGCCGAGGGTGCCGCCAACCTCGCGGAGTTCCGCGAACTCGCAGTCCGCTTCCTCGACACGGCGGACGACGGCACAACCGCTTCGCCCTTCAACGCCTTGGCCGTGGGCACCACCAACTACGACCTCCGCGTCCGCGGTATGGTTGCCCTGCTGATGTCGACCCAGCGCTTCCACGAACAGTGATTTCCCAAACGTAACGCCCGCCCTTTCCGTCATGAACATCCTTTCCCGCCGTTCGTTCCTGTCCCATTCCGCGACCCTCGGACTGGGCACCGCCCTCGCCACCCTCACGGATGTTCCGTTCGTCCTGAAGCGGGCGTTGGCCGAAGGCAGCATCGGCATGCCCGGCAGCAACGGTCGCGTGAAGAAGCTGCTGTTCATCTTCCTGCGGGGCGCCAACGACGGGCTGAATACCCTCATCCCCTTCGGTGACTCGGCCTACGGACCGCCCAACCGGGTCGACCTTGAGATCAAGAAGGACCCCCTCCAGCCGTTCACCGCCAGAGGTCGGGCCTTTTTCCCGGAATCGGGATCGGCCGCGGGCACCTATGCGCACCCTTACGGCCTCGGCCTGGGCAATGGCTTCGCCGCCCTGCATCCGTCGCTCAAGTTCTTGGCGCCGATTTACAATGCGGGCGACCTGTGTGCGATCCATCGCGTTGGCTACCCGCGCCAAAGCCGTTCCCACTTCGACTCGCAGAACTACTGGGAGACCGGTTCTCCCAACGACAACGCAACAAAGGACGGAATCCTCTACCGGGCGATGGTCGAGTCCGGGCTCGCCTACACGGCACCGCTCACCGGCGTCAGCATCGGTTCGTCCCTGCCCCTGATCCTCCGCGGTTCCAAGGCGGCGATGACCAACGTCAACGATCCGACCCGCTTCAACCTGCTTGCGGTGCCTAACACGCCTCAGGGCAACCTCAAGGCGGACGCCTTCCTCGCCGCCGCCAACCAGGCGAAGTTCGCCAACAAACGCGACCGCGATTTCCTCGAACTGCAATACGGCAACCTCGCCAGTTCACTGCAAATCTTCGCCAGCATCGACTTCTCGGAAACCGGCAACACCTTCCGTGACGACGTGGCCACGGACGGCGATACGGATTACGCCAATGCCAACGGCGGCGGCTACCACCTGTTCCCCACCACCAACGAGAAGAACGGTGGCTGGCGCCGGAGTTCCACCAGCACCAGGGCGGACAAATACGTGGTGCCGACCAGCAGCTACGACGTGTTCACCCGTCTGAAGGCGGCGGCGCTGGTCCTGAACAAGACCGACGCCCTAGTTTCAGGCATTTCGATCGACGGGTGGGATACACACAGCGAGCAAGCAGACCAACCGAATGCCGCCGGGACAACAGGATCGCATACCGGCTCCCACGCCAACCTGCTGCGCCGCGTCGGTTGGGCCATGTATGCGCTCAACAAATACTTCACCCGATACTCGGACAAGTGCCGCTGGGATGACCTTGCCGTCGTCACGCTATCGGAATTCGGCCGCACCTCGATCGAGAACTCCGACAACGGGACGGATCATGCGGAGGCCAGCGTCATGTTCGCGGCCGGCGGCGGCCTGAAAGGGTTCGAAGCCGGCCCGCTCGGCGAAGTCCGCCGCACCGGCGTGTTCAACTGCGGCGGCACAGGCGACCAATCGGTGCCTTGGGAAACCGGTCCGAATGGAACCTTCTTCAAGGCGACCGGTCGCTACCTCCAGCGCAATACCGATTACCGGTCCGTGCTCGGCAAACTGGTCCGGGATCACCTCGGTTCCACGCAGGAACAACTGGACCGGATCATCCCAGGCTACACCGTCGCTGGCGAAAGCCTACGGACGAAAGGCGTGCAAACCCGGGATAAGACGACCGTCATCGGCGAGCCCGACATCGTCTGATCGGGTCGTGAGCCGGTTGCCACCCCCATTCGCGGCAAAAGAAAACGGCGCAGGCAAAAACCTGCGCCGTTTCGCTTTCGTCAATGATTTCTACGTCGGACCGGCTACTTCTTGCCAGTCTTCTTGGCCGGAGCCGGCAAGGGAACCGTCGCGATGGTTTGCAGGATTCGGCCGGCAATCTTGTAGGGGTCACCCTGGGAGTTCGGCCGGCGATCTTCCAGGTAACCCTTGTAGTTGTTGTTCACGAAGCTGTGCGGCACCCGGATCGAGGCGCCTCGGTTCGCGACACCATAGTTGAACTTGTCGATCGACTGGGTCTCGTGCAGGCCAGTCAGGCGGAGGTGATTGTCGGGACCGTAGACGGCGATGTGCTCGTTTTTGTATTTGTCGAACGCTGCCATCAGAGCCTCGAAGTATTCCTTGCCGCCGATTTCACGCATGAAGGTCGTCGAGAAGTTCGAGTGCATGCCCGAGCCATTCCAGTCCACGTCCTTGCCCAGCGGCTTGCAATGGAAGTTCACGTCCACGCCGTATTTCTCGCACAGACGCATCATCAGATAGCGGGCAACCCAGACTTGGTCCGCCGCGTTCTTCGAGCCCTTGCCGAAGATCTGGAATTCCCATTGGCCCTTCGCCACCTCGGCGTTGATGCCCTCGTGGTTGATGCCGGCATCGAGGCACAGGTCGAGGTGCTCCTCGACGATCTCGCGGGCGATGTCACCCACAGCGTCATAGCCGACGCCGGTGTAATACAGGCCTTGCGGGAAGGGGAAGCCGGTTTCCGGGAATCCGAGGGGCTTGCCGTCCTTGTAGAGGAAATATTCCTGCTCAAAGCCGAACCAAGCGCCCGGATCGTCGGGAATGTTGGCGCGACCGTTGGACGGATGCGGCGTCACCCCGTCCGGCATCATCACTTCGCACATCACGAGGACGCCGTTCTTGCGGGCGGCGTCGGGATATACGGCCACCGGCTTCAGCAAGCAGTCGGAGCTGCGGCCCTCTGCCTGCCGGGTTGAGCTGCCGTCAAAACCCCACATCGGGAGCTCTTCCAGTTTCGGAAACTTGGCAAACTCCTTGATCTGGGTCTTGCCGCGGAGGTTGGGGACGGGCTCGTAACCGTCGAGCCACAGGTATTCCAATTTATATTTCGCCATGGATGTGAATGGAGGAATTGTTTGAAACGTTCCTCAGTCGAAACGATTCAAAAGCATGCAAGATGCCGCTTCGGGACCGAAGCATGCACGGCGACTTTTCCGAAGCAAGAACGCGTTGAACCAGCCCATTTTTCGCGGCCAATGTGCGCAAATAATTTTCATCCTTCGCCCGTGCTGGCCGAAATATATGCATCACTTCACGCACTCTGCGCACATTTGGCCAGTGGTGGGCAGATTTCTTCAGGGCTACAAGTCGGCCGTTGAAATCCGCCGGGGACCCGGCGCACGCTGCCGGGCAAGGGAAGCCAGCCATGCTCAAGGTCAAAGATACGCTCCGGGCGACCGTTTACCTCGGTTTCGACGGTAGGGTTTTCAAGAACTACCTTGGTCCGGACGCCGAAAAGCGGTTCGACAATGAAGTCAAGGTCCTCCGCCACCTGGAAGCCCGCGGCTGCAAGTTTGTCCCCAAGCTATTGGCGGCAGACCGGGCCAAATTGCAGATCGTCACGACCAACTGCGGATCGCGGGTCCAGCACCTCGACGAAGCCCGCACCCGTGAACTGTTCGCCGAACTGGAGCCCTTCGGCGTGCGTCACGACGACGCCGACATGCGTAACGTCACCTACCGCCGTTCGGACGGCCGCTTTTGCCTAATCGACTTTGAGTTCGCCACCATCCTCCCCGGCTTCGAGCCCGAATGCTGACATGGACCTCCCCCCCCGCGAATCCGCCGCCCAATCGTTGAAGTGGTTCGGGTGGACCGACAAAGGCCGAGTCCGGCCCAACAATGAGGATTCGTTCCTCGCCCTCCGCTTCGACGCCCAGGAAATCCATCGCCTCGGAAAATACGGCGAAGCACCGACCGCCCCGACGGACTTCGCCTTCGCCGTATGCGACGGCATGGGCGGCGCCAAAGCAGGCGAATTTGCCAGCCGGATCGCCGTGGAAAAGATCGCGACGCTGCTCCCGCGATCCTTCAAGCAGTCGGCCCGCGGTTTGTCCGCCGGGTGTTCGGATGTGCTCACGGAACTGTTCAGCCAGGTCCACCGCTCGCTGGCATTCGTGGGCAACAGCTACGAGGAATGCCGGGGCATGGAGACCACCCTCACGCTGTGCTGGTTCTCGCCGACGTGGATGTATTTCGGCCACATCGGGGACAGCCGGCTCTATTATCTGCCGGCCGGTGGCGGACTGAAGCAACTGAGCCACGACGACACCTACGTAGGTTGGCTGTTCCGGAATGGCCAACTCAATGAACGCGAGGCCCGCACCCATCCCCGCCGGAATGTGCTCCAGAAGTCATTGGGCGGCTCCAATCAGTTTGTGGATCCGCAAGTTGGAGCCGTGGCCCTCGAACCGGGCGATCGCTTCCTGCTGTGTTCCGACGGGCTGACCGACGGACTCTACAATAGCGCCTTGGAAGACCTGATCCGATCTCCCCGGACAGAAGCTGACGACAATCCGGCACGACGGCTGGTGATTGAATCGCTCGCCAACAGCGGGCGGGACAACACCACCGCGCTCGTCGTCGAGGTAGGCTGACCGCTCGGGAAACGAAAAAGCCGCGTCCGGAACTCCGGACGCGGCCCGTCAACACACTCAGCCAAATTAGCCGTGGTAGGCTTCTTCGCCATGCTCGGCGAGGTCGAGCCCCTGCTCTTCCACTTCTTCGGTAGGCCGGAGTCCGACAACGGCCTTCACCACGAAGGCCAGGACCACCGTCGCCACCACCGACAAGCCCAACGTCAAGGCGACCGCCTTGATCTGCTCGATGAGCAGCGGTTGGAACAGACTGTCGGTCACGAACGACTTGAGGTTCGTCGCCAGATTGGCGTTCGCGGAGTTACGGGCCAGCATGCCGGTCAGGATTGCCCCGAGGGTGCCGCCAACGGCGTGGACGCCGAACGTGTCCAAAGCGTCGTCATAACCAAGCTTCGCCTTCAGGTAAGCGCAGGCCAGGAACGGAACCAAGCCGGCGATGATGCCGATGATGAACGCGCCGTCCGCAGTTATGAAACCGCAGGCCGGGGTTACCACGACCAGACCCGCAACCGCACCGGAGCAGAAACCGAGGATGGAGGGCTTGCCGCGCAACACCCATTCCAGCATCGCCCAGACGAAGGAAGCCACAGCCGCCGCAATCGTCGTGGTCATGAACGCGTTTGCCGCGATGCCGTCCGCCGCCACGGCCGAACCGGCGTTGAAGCCATACCAGCCGACCCAAAGCATTCCGGTGCCGATGGCGCACATCGTCATGCTGTGCGGCTGCATCGGGACCTTGCCGAAGCCTTTACGCTTACCAAGTATGATGCAGAGGATCAGCGCGCTCCAACCGGAACTCATGTGCACCACCGTGCCGCCCGCGAAGTCGATCGCCTTGATCTTGGCGTCAGCGTTCCAGACGCCGTTCATCACGCCGTTGATGCCCCAGACCCAGTGGGCGAGCGGGAAGTAAACCACCACCATCCAGAGGGCGACGAACAGCATGATCGCCGAGAATTTCATGCGCTCCGCGATTGCACCAAGAATCAGCGCCGGGGTGATGATCGCGAACATCAGCTGATACATGCTGAAGACGCTGTGTGAAATCCAGTAGGCGTAGTTCGTATTGGGCGACGGACCGACATCTTTCAGCATCGCGAACTTCTTGAAATCACCCATCCAAGCACCGGCGCCGTCGGCGAACACGAAGCTATAGCCGAAGAGATACCAGAGGATTGTCACCAATCCGGCGATGCCAAAGCACTGGGCAACCACGGAAAGCATGTTCTTTTTGCGCACCAGACCGCCGTAAAACAGGAACAACCCGGGCAGGGTCATGAACAGCACGAGGGCCGCACAGACCATCTGGAACCCATTGTGGCCGGGACCAGAATTCGATGCTGCCACGGTGGTGAGACCTTCCGGAATCTTACCGTCCTTGTCCTTGAGGGGCGCGGTCGGATCGGTATTGGCCAAGTAGGCCTCCACGCTGGCGATGCGCTGTTCCAACGTCGGCGCCGGCGCGTCCGCTGCCAGGGCTCGGGGGGCGGTGGTAAACACGGCCACAGCAGCGGCCATGGCGAGCAACAGAGTGTTGAAGAGTTTCTTCATGGTAGTTTAATCAGAATGAAGGATTTCCGTTAAAAACTCAGACGGCCGCCTCGCCCTTCTCCTCGGTGCGGATGCGGATGGCTTCCTCGACGTGCGACACGAAAATCTTGCCGTCGCCTATCTTGCCGGTCTTGGCGGCCTTCACGACGGCCTGAGTTGCGGCGACGACCTTGTTGTCGGCCACGACCAGCTCGATCTTAATCTTGGGCAGGAAATCCACCGTGTATTCGCTGCCGCGGTAGATCTCGGTGTGGCCCTTCTGACGGCCGAAGCCCTTGACCTCGCTGACAGTCATGCCTTCGATGCCTACGTCGTGGAGGGCATCCTTCACCTCTTCAAGTTTGAAGGGTTTGATGATCGCTTCGATTTTCTTCATGGCGTTATTCGTTCTAACTGACCCCTCCGGTCGCGGACGCACCCTGTGGGTGGTTGATTTGCGACACACGAGCCGGACCACTCCCCAAAAGCACTGGGGGTGCCATAGCGCTTCAGCCAACGGGGCCAGCGTTCAGAAACCCCTTCAAAATCGGGGTCATCGTTTGATGAAATTATTTTCAGTTGAGATTCCGCACTTCCACTGGCTGTCGTTTTTTGTCCAGCAGTGCTGAAATGAATCAGATCGGGAGCCAGGCGGGCGGATGATGAATGGAATTGAGGCTTTCCGGGACGGAGCGCGGTTCCGGAGGCGCGAAACCAAACCCGCAAATGCCGGCACGAATCACGGTGGCGGATTATGCGAAATCCGCCATTTTTCAGCATTTTCCGGGCGATTTACCGCGTCGGCGCCGGCAACTGCGGCAGGCCAACCCGTTCGCGCCGCTTCAGCACCGCATCAATCTTCGGCACATACATCTGGGTCTCGGCGGGCAGATGCACCGCAATCGCGTCAAATGTCGTCGCCCGGCGCCTCTCAAGCAGCCGACGCACATTGCCCTGCCCCCAATTGTAGGCAGCGAGGGTCAGCCGCCAGTCCTTGAAACGCGGATACAGTGCCCGCAGGTAACGCGCCGCTGCGTTGCCGTTCTTGTCTGGGTCCAGCCGCTCGTCGCGTGGGCTTAACTTCAGGCCCAATCCTTGGGCGGTCTGCGGCATGAGCTGGTAAAGCCCCACGGCGCCGGCGGGGCTGCGGGCAGTCACATTGAATGACGATTCCACCTCGGCCACCCATACCAACTGGGTCGGCACGCCCTGCGCGGCGAAAAGCTTCTTCAACCGGGGCACCAGCGCCGACGCCGACTTGGGCTCGGGCTCCTTGGCCACCTGTTTTTCCCACACTTGCCGCTGCTGGGCGGGTGATGGATTCGGGGCGGGTTTCTTGGGCTCGCCGGGCGGGGTGGACGGGGCCGGAATGCTCACCCGGAACTGTTCCGCCACGTCCAGGTAGTCGAGCCGCGATTCCAGCCAGCCGGCGTAGGGTTGGGTCGCGGGATTGGCCCGCAGCAATGGCAATGCGCTGATGGCTGCCGGCTTCAGGGCCGCGAGGTCGACAATGTAGTGGCCCTGAAGGTCGCGTTGAAACTGGGTGAGAAACTGCGTGACCCGGTCGCGGTCAAGCGCGGGCAGCGACTTGAGCAGCTCGGGATCCACGTTCTCCCGCAACAACAGCTCGCCCGAATTGATGAGCTGATCCAGCGAAAGCACCTGCTGGCGAGCCAACGCACCCAGTGGAGCCGTGGCGGCGAGACCGAGGAATAAGCGGCGGTTCATGGCGGGCGACCACATCGCACACCCGCCCCCGTGGGGACGCAAGCGTGTTGAAGGACTGCAGCCACGGCCGCGACCTCAACCGAGGATTACTCCAACCGCGTGACCCGGTGCCCGGCCAGGAACTGCTCGCTGCTCATCCTGCGGCCGCCTTCCGGCTGAACTTCCGTCAGGCAAAGCGCACCTTCGCCGCACGCGACCACTAGCCCGCCTTTCTCCGTCGCAATCACCGTCCCCGGTCCATCCGAAGTCGAAGAAGCCACCGGAACGGCCGCGTGAATCTTGAGCAATCGGGACTTCGGTTCGGCCGGCAGGAAGGCAAACGCTCCCGGCCACGGCGTGAATGCCCGCAGGCGTTGGTCCAAAATCCGCGCCGGCTGCCGCCAGTCGATCCGGCCGTCTTCCTTGGCGATCTTGCGGGCATAAGTGACGCCTTCCGCCGGCTGGGCGCGCAACGGGAGCTCGCCGGCGACATAACGGGGAATCGTGTCGCACAGCAGCGTTCCACCCAAGGTCGCCAGGCGATCGTGCAACGTCTGGCCAGTTTCGGCCGCACCGATCGGCGTGCGAACCTCCGCGATCATCGGCCCGGTATCGAGGCCCGCCGCCATCCGCATGATCGTGACGCCGGACTCCGCGTCGCCTTCGGCCACGGCCCACTGTATTGGGGCGGCCCCGCGCCAGCGCGGCAGCAGCGAGGTGTGGACGTTGAGGCAGCCGTGCTTCGGGATGTCGAGCAACGCCTGGGGCAAGATCTGGCCGTAGGCTGCCACGGCGATCAGGTCCGGCCCGAGCGCCCGGAGCTGGTCCAAGAAGCCCAGCTCACGCGCCTTGAGCGGTTGGAGCGCCGGAATCCCCCGGGCCAAGGCCTCGACCTTGACGGGCGGCGGAGTGAGTTGCAGGCCGCGACCGGTCGGTTTGTCCGGCTGAACCACCGCGGCCAAGACCTGGAACCGCGCATCATCGGCTAGGGCAGACAGAACCGTTCGCGCCAAGTCCGGCGTGCCCATGAAGACCAGACGAATGGGCGCCATGGCCGACCTCAGGACGCCTTGGTTTCCGAAAACACGGTGCCACCATCGCTGATGGCCGGTTTGGGAATCCGGGCGATGATCTTGAGGATGTCGAGCAGCACGTGCATCGGCTCCTGCGTCGAATCAATCTGGTGAATCAGCCGGTCGTCATAGCATTCGAGAACGGCCCGAGTGTCCCGCTTGTAGGTTTCCAGCCGGGTCCGAATCACGTCCACGTTGGCGTCATCCAAGCGGTTTTCCTTGAGCGCGCGTCGTTGCAGCCGGGCCACGAGTTTCTCTACCTGGGGACAGAACAGGTTGAAGATCGCCACGACATCAATGAGGTCCTGCATGATGCGGGCCTGATTGGGATTCCGCGGAATCCCGTCAAGCAACACCGTGTCGGCATCCGGGTGGAACCGGCCGGTCACTTCCATGGCTTCAATGGACTTCTTCCAGAGCTCAATGGTCGGCTCATCCGGGACCAGATGCCCCTTGCCTGCGTATTCGACGAACGTGCGTCCCAGCGGGGAATGCACCCGCAGGTTACGGAACGCATCGCCGCACGAGAAGTGCACGAAGTTGGGAATCTGCCCGAGAATTTTGCCTTGGGTGCCCTTGCCCGCCCCAGGGGCACCGAACAGTAGAATGGCCCGATATTTCACGGCAGTTTGGGTCAGGGTTGCGCTCCGGTCCGTTCAGTGGGTGGCATCCTTGTGGCGCAAGGTGACTTGGGAAATCTCCGCGAAACTCACCCCAATCTCCTGTTGGTTCGCCGTCTTGAAGTGGATTTCGTTGGCCGAAATCCGGGAAATGCGGGACGCCACCACGCTGCCCTTGCCGGCGCTGACGTCGATCACCATGTCGCGGTCGGCCTCACTGGCCACCATGCGGAAGAAATTCTGGAACTGGGTCTCGAAAAAGCGCCGGTTGAAGGTTGTTTCGCCCCGCTTGAAAACTTTGGGCCCGCCGTCGGGGCCGGCCGCGGCCGCATGGCCTTTGGTAATTCCCAAGGCCGCGGCCGCGCCACCGCGGGGCACAGCCGAAGGCGGCGTCGGTGCGCCGGCAGAGACCACTTTCTCGGCCATGGCCGCCTCGGTGGCGTTCTCCTGTTCCTCGACCACTCGCCGGGGAGTCAGGAGGAAGATGATCGGGCCGACGACCGGCAGGACGGCCGACAAGCCGCAGACCAACGCGGCTGGCCGCCACTTGAACCGGGCAATTTCAAACGCGCCGTAAAGGTTCGCAGCGTAGAGGGCGAGCAACAGGATCAGCGAATTCGGTGCCATCAATGCGGCGCCAAGCCCCTTGCCCGTCTGCGGCAATTCCACGCGCTGAGGCTGACGGACCGCGATTTCACGCGCCGCGGTCGTGGCCTTCTGGATTTCCTCCAGCGGCGGTTCGATGAACGGTTCCACGAACCGCTTCGCCTTCGGATCGTTGACCAGCTGATTGAGCGTCTCGTCGGTCAGCTTCGCCCAGTCCACCCGGGGCGAGTATTCGCCGCTTTCCAGTCGGACAATCAGGCCGTCCTTGTCGGCGGCCGCGAGCGTGCCCTTGTAAACATCACCCGTGATGAGGCGAAAATCCGCCGCCAAACAGCCCAGCCAGCAGGCCAACACCGCGAGGCAGGCGGCACCGATTCGAAACAGACGCATGATGCCGTCACGTTGGCAAATCCCGTGCCGCGGGGAAACAAATTTTGGGAAATCTGCGCGTCACCGGCCGAACTACACCTCCGCGGCACAACCCGGCTTTCTCCCGCGCGGTCTTCCCCTACCCTGACGCCGTGTTCGCCTGGCGCCTGATTCTGTTCCTCGTTTTGACCTTGGAAACCGACACCTTCGGGGCCGAAGCCAGCCCGTTTGATCTCAATCACCCGCAATGGGGGGAACGTGCTGGGCCGCTTCGTGACCAATGGAGCGGTCAACTACGCCGGCCTGAAACGGGAATCGGCGGACTTGGAAGCCTACTTGGACCGTCTGGCGGCAATTCCCGCCCTTGAGTTTGCGCAGTGGCCCAAGGCCGAACGCCTCGCGCTCCTGCTCAACCTCTACAATGCCCAGACGCTCCGGCTGATCGTTGACCATTACCCGCTCCGCAGCATCCGGAACATCGGCGTGTTGCCTGGCGCCGCCTGGAAGCGGCCGGTCGTTCGGTGGGCGGGCAAGACCCTTTCCCTCGACCAGTTGGAACACGAATTGATCCGCCCCGTCTTCCAGGAACCACGAGTCCATTTCGCGTTAGTCTGTGCTGCCAAGGGTTGCCCGCCGTTGCGGGCGGAACCTTACCTCGCTGCCAAACTGGACGCCCAACTCGACGATCAGGCCCGAGTATTCCTCGGCACCACGGCCAAGAATCGGTTCGACCCGCAGGCGGGAGTGTTGTGGCTTTC
Organism: Verrucomicrobiales bacterium; assembly: GCA_040375265.1. Taxonomy (GTDB): domain Bacteria; phylum Verrucomicrobiota; class Verrucomicrobiia; order Limisphaerales; family UBA9464; genus CAIWAH01. Next base: position 6 of record JBEISV010000026.1, on the reverse strand, counting down.
CCCTAT